>NZ_WMBQ01000001.1:640833-961250 GCF_009708035.1 Hyphomicrobium album | reverse complement strand
TCGGAGTGCTACGCCAACTTCGAATGCCGGCTCCACGATGCGAGCCTCATCAACAAATACAGCCTGTTCGTGTGGGAGGTCGTGGAGGCCCACGTGGCACGGTCGCCGCGGTACCCGCGCACCCTGCACTACCGGGGGGACGGTGAGTTCATGATTTCGGGCGCCAATACACGGCGCTATCGCCGCCTGTTCAAGCCGGAAATGCTTTAACGCCCACATCGGCGCTTCGATTTGTCGCCCGCATCCGCTAGAAAATTGCCCGGGGCCGGCCATTAGGCTCCGAGCGGCGCTGCCAGGGCATGCACCTATTCGAAGTTGAGTGGAGAGACGCGTGAAGCCGACACAACAGTTGCACGACGCCGGCCAGAGTTTGTGGATCGACGACATCACGCGCGAGATGCTCGACAGCGGTCGCCTCGCCAAGATGGTCGCCGAGCTGTCGGTGACGGGTCTCACCTCCAATCCGACGATTTTCGAGAAGGCTGTCGGCAAGGGCTCCGACTACGACGAGGCGATCGAAAAGCTTCTGCGCAAGGGACTGTCGGACGAGGCGCTCTTCTTCGAGCTGGCGCTGGATGACCTGCGGCGCGCCGCCGACCTTTTCTTGCCGGTGCACAAGCGCACCGCCGGCGTCGACGGTTTCGTGTCGCTCGAGGTATCGCCGCTGCTCGCCTACGACACGGACGCGACCATCGCCGAGGCGAAGCGCCTCTACGCCAAGGCAGGGAAGCCGAACCTGTTCATCAAGATTCCCGGCACCAAGGAAGGACTGCCGGCCATCGAGGCGGCGACGTTCGCCGGCGTGCCGGTCAACGTCACGCTGCTGTTCTCGACGGCCGACTACCTCGCCGCCGCCGAGGCCTATATGCGCGGGCTGGAAAAGCGCGTCGCCGCCGGTCTCGATCCGGACGTGCGCTCGGTCGCCTCGGTGTTCATCAGCCGGTGGGACCGCGCCATCGTCGAGGACGTGCCGGACGAGCTGAAGAACCGCCTAGGCAACGCCATTGGCCAGCATGCCTACCGTACCTATCGCGAGCTTTTGGATTCGGACCGCTGGCAGCGGCTGGAGAACGCCGGCGCCCGCCCGCAGCGTCTCCTGTTCGCCAGCACGTCGAGCAAGGACAAGCGCGCGCACGATACGCTCTATGTCGAAGCGCTGGCGGCGCCCAACACGGTCAACACCATGCCGGAGGAGACCCTGCGCGCCTTCGCCGACCATGGGAAGCTCGCCGCCGTTCTGAGCCCCTATGGCGGGGACTGCGACTCGGTGCTCGATGCCCACGCCAAGGCCGGCGTCGACGTCGAGGCTCTGGCGCGCAAGCTGCAATCGGACGGCGCCAAGGCATTCGTCGCCTCTTGGCAGGACCTCCTCAAGTCGATCGGCGCTAAGAGCAAGGCGCTGGCCTAGGATGGGACACCTGAGCCATGACGCGGTCGAGGCGCCGCTGACGACGAGCGTTGCGTGGAGCGCGCTCGCAGCGCACCACGCCGCGATCAAGGATCGCGATCTGCGCTCGCTGTTTGCCGAGGACCCGCAGCGCGCCGAGGGATTTACGGTCGAAGGCGGGGGCCTTACGCTCGACTACTCCAAAAACCGCATCACCCCTCAGACCATTAGCCTGTTCGTCCAGCTTGCCGAGGAGCGCGGGTTTTTCCAAAAGCGCGCAGCAATGTTCCGCGGCGACAAGATCAACGTCACCGAGAACCGCGCGGTGCTGCATGCGGCGCTGCGGGCGCCGCGCGACGCCATCTTCGAGGTCAACGGCCGCAATGTCGTCCCCGACGTGCACGCGGTGCTCGACCGCATGGCCGCCTTTGCGGAGCGCGTGCGTTCGGGTGCGTGGAAGGGGCACACGGGCAAGCGCATCCGCAACGTCGTCAATATCGGCATCGGCGGATCGCATCTCGGGCCGGAGATGGCTTATCTGGCGCTGCGCGCCTTCAGTGACCGCGACATGCGCTTCCGTTTCGTCGCCAACGTCGACGGCGCTGCCTTCACGGAGGCGACGCAGGATCTCGACGCCGAGGAGACGCTGTTCGTCATCTCCTCAAAGACGTTCACGACACTCGAGACGATGAGCAACGCCGACATCGCCCGCGCCTGGCTGCTGCAGCGGCTGGGCGAGGAAAGCGCTGTCGCCAAGCACTTTGTCGCCGTGTCGACCAACGCGGCCGGCGTCAAGGCCTTCGGCATCGACACCGCAAACATGTTCGAGTTCTGGGACTGGGTCGGCGGGCGCTATTCGCTCGACTCGGCCATCGGCCTGTCGACGATGCTGGCCATCGGGCCGGACAACTTCCGCGCCATGCTGGCCGGCTTCCACGACATGGACGTGCACTTCCGCACCGCGCCGCTCGCCAAGAACCTTCCCGCTTTGCTCGGGCTGCTGACGGTCTGGTACGCGGATTTCTTCGGCGCGCAATCGCAGGCGGTATTGCCCTACGCCCAGGCACTCGCACGCTTTCCGGCGTACCTGCAGCAGCTGCAGATGGAGAGCAACGGCAAGAGCGTCGACCTCACGCGCCGCCGGGTCGACTATCAGACCGGCCCGATCGTCTGGGGCGAGCCCGGCACCGACGGCCAGCACTCGTTCTATCAGCTCCTGCATCAGGGCACGCACCTCGTGCCGGCCGATTTCATCGGCTTCCTCGAGCCGCTGAGCCCGCTCGCGCCGCCGCACGACCTGTTGATGGCCAACCTCTTCGCCCAGGCCGAGGGACTGGCGTTCGGCAAGACGGCGGAGGAAGTCGCGGCCGAGGGCGTCGGCGCGAACGACGTCGCCTTCCGCGTCATGGAGGGCAACCGCCCGAGCAACATGATCCTCGCCGACCGCCTCGATCCGCGCGCGCTCGGCGCGCTGGTGGCGCTCTATGAGCACTCGACCTTCGTGCAGGGCGCGATCTGGGGCGTCGGCTCGTTCGACCAGTGGGGCGTGGAGCTCGGCAAGGTGCTGGCAAAGAAGATCATCGGCGAGTTGCGCGACATGGATGAGCCCAAGCTCGCGCACGACAGCTCGACCAACGCCCTGATCGCCCGCTACCGCGCGTCACGCGCGGGCGGTTGAAGACGTCGTCCCGAGGTTCATCCCGGGACGACGTTAGACAGTAGCGTGCGCGTTGCTACGAGCGCGCCACGGCGGTGGCGAGCGCTTCGGAGATCAAACCGAAGATCGCGCCACCGATCATGGAGAGAGCGATGATCACCGCCGGATTGGTGAGCGTCGGTTCCATGAGCCCGGGCACGGTGTTGGTCAGAAGCGCCAGTGCGACGGTCGCCGCGTAGCCGTACACGGTTGCAGGAATGGCCGAGAAGATCGGAATCTTGCAGCCGAGGATCATCAGGGTAACGCCGACAGCGACGCAGATGCCGGCCCAGATCGGCGCTGCCAATCCGAGATCGAGATTGGAGAACGCGATCAGGGTGAGCGCGCCCCACAGCACGCCCCACAAGTTGGCCAGGACGCTCGAGATGAAGCCCTGAATCTTGCCCCCGCAGTGATAGAAGCTTGCCCAGGCGATGAATGCCGCCCAGATTTGCAAGCCGAGGACGAGAGGATCGGAAAGATAGAGATACGTGGCAACGCCTCCCAAGAGGCCGATGCTGAGTGCCAATGCCGTAACGAGATCCATGTGTCTTTTCTCCCCTAAATTTGTGCCGGAGCCCTTGTTGCTGTGGCCTCTCGACACATGGCATGTTACCCCGCAATTGCGTGGCATAAGCGCAACACGGGCGCGTCATCTGCCTGAGAAACACCCATTTTTCTGCTGCAGCGCACTATCGAGCCGGCCGGCCGGCCGAGGCCGCCGAGTAGCCGTCAGTCGCCGTCGAGCGAGTTGAAGCCGATCATCTGTCCGGTGAGCTCGCCGAGCGCGGCGCGGCCCGTCGACTCGGCACTTTTCAGCGACAGCAGCATGGGCGCGAGGCGCTCGCGCGCGGCGGCATCCTGCAGGGCGTCCGGCGCCATCGCCGCGGCTGCCTCGCCGGCGCGCACCGCGAAGCCCAGGTCGGTGGCGACGCTGCCGACGATGGCGAGCGCGGCGCGCTCCTTGTCGGTGGTCGCGAGATCGTCGGCGAGGAAGCCGCTGCCGCCGACGAGATCGCGCACACCCTCGACGACGGAAATGAGATAGGGCAGGCCGAGCCCGCTATGTGGCAAGAGGGGACTCGAGGCTTTGGCGGACTCTACACCCATCGCCGGGGCCAGCCGATGCAGGCGCACGACCTCGATCTCGGTGACGTAGGCGGAGAACAGCGCCAGCGTGGTTTCCTTCGCCGTGAGGTAGGCCTTGTTGCCGTCGCCTGGCTGCAGCCACGCCTGCTTGTATTCGCCCGACCAATCGGCGTGCGTGTCGGCGGCGATCTGGGCGATGTCGGTGGCCAGCGCGTGGACGTAGCGGCAACGGAAGCCCGCCTCGGGGTCGGCAGTGGCGAGGGCCTCGGCACCGCGGCCATAGAGTGCAACGTCGACCGCGCCGAAGCCCTGCACGGCGACGCTGGCGCCTTCGAGCTTTGCCGGATCGAGGTCGGCATCATCGCGCTTGGCGATGAGCTTGGCAGTCTGCTTTCCGACGATGCCGTGCTGGTCCGGATAGAACAACAGGCGGTCGAGCCGCTGCTTGTACGCGATCGGGCCGAAGCGGATCGGCGCGATGCGTCCCCAGGCGAGCAGAGTGGCGCGCGCGGCGGCGCGTGTCGCGTCGAGGGCGCCCTGCGACGGCGCCTTGCACAGCGCCGCCGATTTCTCCGCGAAGTCGCGCGTCACCGCATCGAAGCGCGCGTAGCCCGGCAGGATGATGCCGGCATAGGCCCGCTTCGCCAGTGCGGCGTCGTCAAAGGCATTCGCCGGCGGCGCCGCGGCGAGCATGGCCAGCGACATGCAGGCGAGCGTCATGGCTCGCCTGATCGGCGTGATCCCCCTCACAGCGACTCCACGAACTTGATCAGCGCCTCGCGATCCGATTTCGACAGCGCGGCATAGCCGTCGCGCGATGCCTGTCCCTCGCCCCCGTGCCACAGGATCGCTTCCTCCAGATTGCGCGCCCGCCCGTCGTGCAAAAAGAACGTGTGGCCGCTGACGAGCTGGGTCAGTCCGATACCCCAGAGCGGTGACGTCCGCCACTCGCGGCCGTCGGCAACGCCTTCGGGGCGGTTGTCCGCCAGACCTTCGCCCATATCGTGCAGCAGCAGGTCGGAGTAGGGCCAGATCTTCTGATTGGAAAGGTGTGGCTGCCCCTCGACCTTGCCTGTCGTGAATGACGGCGTGTGACAGCTCTGGCAGCCGAGTGCGTAGAAGATCGCCTTGCCGCGCGCGACTTCCGGGTCGTTGAAATTGCGGCGTGGCGGTACGGCGAGGTTCTGCGAGTAGAAGACGACGTGGTCGAACAGCGTGGGGCCGACCTCCAGGCCGCTATCGCGCTCGCTGTTGCCGTTGGGGGCATTGAGGCACACAGGCTGCGCCTTGGTGCAATCGCCGGATGGTGCCGGCGACATTGGATTGGAGAGGCCCATGTCGCCGGCGAAGGCGCTGCCGGCCTGTTCGCGCACGGACGGCTTGCCGGCTTTCCAGCCGAAGCGGCCGAGCACCGGTTTGCCCGCTTCGACCGACCACACTTCAGAGTCGCGGCCCGAGATGCCGTCCTTGTCCTTGTCGTCGGGGTCGGCCTTGGCGCGAATGTCGGCTTCGGGAATCGCCTCGAGCAATCCGACCCCGATCATCGGCGGCGCGAGGCGCGGCGACAGCATAGTGTCGGGATGCATCGGACCGTACTTCAGGCCGTCGACGCTATAGGTTGGGTGGCGCAGGCTGACGACGGTGCCGTCGCCCAGCGTCACCGGCACGTCCTTGTAGTCGATGTGCATGCGGCCTTCGTTGTCGAGGCCCTGCACCGCGAGGTTCTGCAACTGCTCACCATAGGTCGGCTCGTTGATGGTGTTGGCGCGATGCTCGGCGAGCAATTGGCGCTGCGCGTCGTTCTGCGGCGGGATGGAGAGGCGGAGAAACATCGATTCCGCCGTGTCGGCGGGGAAGTTCGCGTGCGGTGGGCGCCCGCGGCCGTCCTTCAGATGGCAGCTCTGGCAGGAACGCGAGTTAAAGAGCGGGCCGAGGCCATCGGAGCTCGTGGTCGACGACGGCGCCGAGATCCACAGCTTGCGGAAGATGGCGTTGCCGACCTTGAACTTGGATTCGCCCTCGAGGCTGATGCCTTCCGAAGCGTGCGAGAATGCCTCGCGCGTGTCGATGCTCTTGCGCGTCGTGGCGCCGCCGCCGGGGCTCTGCTCACCCAGCTCGTTGGGGATATTCGGTGCCTCGATCGCCCGCACGCCGACAGCGGCAATGCACGCCGCTACCAGTCCCGGCAGGAGGAGCAGCGGCAGGCGGGTGGTGCTATGGCGCTTGGGCATGCGAGCTTATAGGACAACCGGCCTCGACCGCAGAGGCCGGTGCTCGACTATGCCGCACGGGCGCGCCCGCATCGCGATCACCTGACGTTCGACGGATTGTCGAGGCTGTCGGAGCCCTCGAATTGGATCGACTTCAGTTCCAGCGCGGCGATGTCGCGCTCGAACTCCTTCGACTGGGCGATCAGCGCCTGAATGGTCTGGTCGAGTAGGGCGTTGCCGGCCTCGTTGCCCTCGCCGAGCATCTGGTCGTAGTGCTCGCCGCTCTCGGCGCGCTTCACGATCTCGTCCATCTGCTTCGCCGTCGCGTCGAGTGCGGCGCGCGTGCGCTCGTCGGCCTCGGGCGACTTGGCGCGCACGAGGTCGGAGGCGCTGGGGCCGGAGACGACCAAGCCGTCCGGGCGCTTGTAGCTGCCGAGGTAGACGTTGCGGATGCCGAGCGCGTCGTAATAGTGGGCGTTGTGGGTGTTGTCGGAGAAGCAGTCGTGCTCCTCCTCCGGATCATGGATGAGCAGACCGAGCTTCATGCGCTCGCCCGCCATCTCGCCGTAGGAGAGACTGCCGAGGCCCTTGAAGAGGGCGGCGAGGCCGGCCTGTCCGCCGTCCGCCATCACCGCCTTGCGGGCGGCGCCGTCGGCACCCCACTGCTTCACCATCCAGTCGAGGTCGTCGAGCAGCAGGTCGGTGACGACCTCGAGATACTGGGCGCGGCGCTCGCAATTGCCGCCGGTGCAGTTCTTCACGTCATAATCGGTCGCCGGGCGCTGGCCGGCGCCAGGTCCCGTGCCGTTGAGATCCTGGCCCCAGAGGACGAATTCGATGGCGTGATAGCCGGTCGCGACGTTCGACTCGACGCCGCCCGCCTCCTGCAGCTTGTCCGACAGGAGCTCCTTGGTGATCTTCGAGGTGTCGACGGGCTCGCCGTTGATCTTGATCGAGGGGTTGGCGATGACATTGGCGACGTAGAGATCGTTGGCCGGCGCCTGGTCGACGTACTCCTGCGAGACGTAGTCGATGAGGCCTTCGTCGAGCGGCCAGGAGTTTACGCGCGGTTCCCAGTCGTCGACGATCTTGTTGCCGAAGCGGAAGGCTTCCGTCTGCATATAGGGAACGCGCGCGGCGACCCACGCCTTGCGCGCGGCGGCGAGGCTCTCCTCGGTGGGAGTCTTGATGAGCGTATCGATCGCCGTCTTGAGCTTGCGTGCCTCAGCGAGCGAGTCCGTATAGCCGGCCTCGGCGATGTTGGCGTAGGTTTTGGCGACGTCGGCCACGCTCGGCGCGTCGGCGGCGGCAGGCTGCACCAAAAGCATCGCGACGCAGGCGGCGAAGGCGTTTCGGAGGGGCATAATCATATCGCTTTGCATTTCCTCTCCCGGGCGTTGTCGCGGCAAACTCGATATTTTCCGACTCGCGAAGTCAAGATTATTTTTGCCTTGTCGCCCTGTATGAAGTCGGCCCAAGGAACGCCATCGCGCGGCGGAACACTAGTGGTCTTTTGCGCACGGGCGAAGGCACGGGGGCGGCACTGAAAACGGGTCCGCGGAAACTAGGCGCGATGCGGCGAGGAACAGCGCTCTTGCTGGTTGCAATGATGGCGGTGGCCGCCCCGGCCGGGCGTGCTGCACCCGCCAAGCCGTCGTTTGCGCAGCTCAATGCGCGCGTCATCGACAAGTACGTGCTCCCGCGCTTCGAGCGCCTCGCGAAGGCAAGCGGTAAGCTTGCCGAAGATGTGACGCGCCTCTGTGACGGGGCCAAGGACGCCGCCTCTTCCGTAAAGACCGATTTTGCCGACACGGTGCTCGCCTGGGGTGCGGTGGAATTTCTACGGTTTGGCCCGATGTCACAAATCGGACGGCCCGAGCGTTTCGAGTTCTGGCCGGACCCGCGCGGCGTGACGCAGCGCCAAGTGAACGCGCTCGTCGTCAAGAGGGACGTGATGGCGCTCGATCCGGCACAACTCATCAAGAAGAGTGCCGCGGTCCAGGGACTGTCGGCGCTCGAGGTGCTGCTCTACGACGACAAGCGCCCCCTCGGCGGCGACGATGAGGAAGGCAGCTACCGCTGCAAACTCGCACTGTCGATGGCGCAATCTACCCACGCGCTCTCCGAGGAGATACTTACGGAATGGCAAGGTGACACTGGCTGGCGCCTGCGCATGGTGGAGCCGAAGGCCGGCGACCCGCGCTACAAGTCGGCGGAGGAGCCAGCGGGGGACTTCGCGCGGGCGCTGATCACCGGGCTGCAGATGATCCAGGACCGCGAGGTCGTGCCCATGATCAACGCCATTGCGACGCCCGATAAGCCGCCGCGGCTGCCGTTTTCGCGCGCGGGTCTGAGTGCGCGCTATATTGCCTCGGGCATCGCCTCGACGCAGGCTCTGTACGAGACGATGGGCCTCGCGCGCAACGTTTCCGGCGACAAGGCGTGGATGCCGCGCTGGATCGGCGAGGCGTTTCATAGGCTGGCTCGCGACGCGCCGGCCGCGGTAGAAGAGATCCCGCGCGCCAAGGACAATCCCGAACGGGCGCGCGACCTGCGCATGGTGCGTTTCCACGTCGAGGGCATCCGCAAGCTGGTGGGGCGCGAATTGGCGCCGGCAGCGGGACTGCAGATAGGGTTCAATGAGCTCGATGGCGATTGACCGGCGGCATTTCCTGATCGGCAGCACGCTGAGCCTTGCGGCGGCGAGCGCGTCGAACGCGTTTGCCGGCGTGCTCGACGAGGATGCCGATACCGGCGTTGCGCCCGGCGATCTCGTCGCCGCCTGCCGCCGTCCCGACGGCAGCTATTCGGTCGTCGTGCTGTCGCTCGACGGCATGGTCCTGCGCGAGCTGCCGCTCGAAGGCCGCGGCCACGACATCGCGCTTGACCGCACCAGTGGCCAGGCGGTGGTGTTTGCGCGTCGCCCCGGCTCGTTCGCGCTCGCTTTCGACATCGGCGATCGGCGCGAGCCGGTGTTGTTCACGACACCAGCTAACCGGCATTTCTACGGCCACGGGACGTTCTCGCGCGACGGGCGCCTGCTCTACGCAACGGAGCATGACAACGAGACGCGCGCAGGCCTGATTGGCGTTTACGACGCCACCGGCGGCTACAAGCGCGTCGGCGAGTTTCCGACCTACGGCATCGGTCCGCACGAGGCGATCCTGCTCGCCGACGGCAAGACGCTCGCCGTCGCCAACGGCGGCATCGAGACGCACATCGAGACCGGGCGCGAGAAGCTGAACTTGTCGAGCATGCAGCCCTCGCTCGCCTTCGTCGACAGCACGACCGGGCGACTCGTCAGCCAGCACATGCAGCGGGCCGACATCCACAAGCTGTCGATCCGCCACCTGGTGCAGGATGGAAAAGGCGCGGTGTGGTTCGGCTGCCAGTGGGAAGGCGGCGACGCCGAGACGCCCGAGCTCATCGGCTGCGCCGGCATCGACAAGCCGCTGCGCATCATCGAGCCGGCAACGCCGATGGGTTCAACGCTTGCCGGCTATATCGGTGCTGTCGCCTTAAGCCCCGACGGACGCCTCATTGCGGCTTCGGCGCCGCGCGCCGGGCGCATCGTCTACGTCGATACGGAGAAGTTCGCTATCGCCGGCGAAACGCTGCTCGTGGACAGTTGCGGCATCACCGGGGCTCCTAGGTCAGGCTTCGTGATGACCTCGGGCCTCGGCGTGGTGCAGACGGATCAACCGGACCACACGCATTTGACGACGGCGACCTTCCCCGGCCGCTCATTCGACAATCACCTGCGAATTTTGGGCTGAGGCGTTGGTCAGGCGGCGCCGACGATTGTCGGGCGCCGGGCGCTGAAATCGGGGTGCGGCGCGCGGCCGAGCAAGCGCGCCGGTCGGCGGCTTTCGGGCGTCTGCACCGGTTGTTGGGCGGCGGCCATCATCCCCCAGAGTAGCCCCATCATCAGGTAGAAATGGCGCCAGTGGTCGCTGTCGATAATGGCGCCTTCGAACGCTGTCGCCACGAACGTCGCGTACACCACCAGGAATATCGTACGCGTGTCGGACGCGCGCATCGCGAAGCGGAACCCGAACACCAAAGTCAGCACGACCAGGATCAGGTAGACGGCGCCGCCGAGCCAGCCGGCGTTGAGGAACATGCTGAGATAGACGTTGTGCGCGGCCTCGGGGTGGTGGCGGGCGGAGAACTCCAGAGCGCCGATGCCGAGCGGATTCTCGACGATGATGCCGGCGGCCTTTTCCTGCCCGCCGAAGCGGCCCTCCGAGCCAGTGTCGTACGACTGCTCGAGGCTGGCCCTCTGGCTCAACAGGTTGGCAACCTGATCGGAGCTGAGTGCGGCGACGACGGCGAGCGCCCCGAGGATTCCGCCGGCGAAAAGCAGGATGACGATCTTCAGCCGCACGCGCGCCTGCCGCGTCGTGGCCATGATGAGGTAGCCGTAGATCACCAGGGCGACGGCGAGGACCATCCAGGCGCCGCGCGAGAAGCTCAAGAAGACGCCGAGCGCGAGGAAGGCGGAGCCGGCGAGCGGTAACAGCATGCCGCCGAACGAGCGCTGCAGCGCCGCATTGAGCAGGTAGAGCGCCGGCACAACGAGAAACGGGCCGAATACGTTCGGGTCCTTGAATGTGCCGCTGGCGCGCTCGTTCTCGGTGAAGAGCTCATAGCCGCCGGGGATGACGCCGAAATAGCCGAGCACCGCGGCCGCGCAGGCCACCAGCGCCGCGAACGTCCACGCCTTGAGGATCAGCTCGGTATGCGGGCGCGGCGAGCGCGCGACGAAGGCCGCGATCACGACGGAGGCGGCATAGAGATAAATGGTCACGGCAACATGGATGCCGGTGGATTTCAGGTCGAGAGAGGATGACGCGCCGAGCAGCAGGCTGGCGGCGGCCACGAGCCACATCGCACCATAAGCCAGCACGCCAGGCGTGAAGCTGACGAGCCCGACGGTCGGCAACAGGACGATGAGGCCGATGGTGAGCGCATCGACGGGCGCCGGCTCACTGAACACGAAGCCGCTCGCCGCAAACGTGATCGCGACGGCAGCGAGCGTCAGCCACGTGACGAGCCCGCGCCGCGGGGCGCGTGTCGTCTGCAAAGCGCTCGCGCTATCGATGGCAACGGCGGCCGACATCACTGCTCCTACGCACGCCGCTCAGTAGGCGTTCTCGGACTTCAATAGCGCGAACGGCGTCTTGAGCAGGATGTAAGTGTCGAGCAGCAGCGACCAGTTCTCGATATAGTAAATGTCGCATTCAACGCGCTTCTGAATTTTCTCGGGAGTGTCGGTTTCGCCGCGCCAGCCGTTGATTTGTGCCCAACCGGTAATTCCCGGTTTCACTTTGTGACGCGCGAAGTAGCCGTCGACGACGTTGTCGTAGAGGTCGCCAGCCGCCTTGGCTTCGAGCGCGTGCGGGCGTGGCCCGACCAGCGACAGGTTGCCGAGGATCACGTTGAAGAGCTGCGGCAGCTCGTCGATCGAGGTCTTGCGGATGAAGCGGCCAACGCGGGTGACGCGCGGGTCGCCCTTGGTGACGAGCTTCGAAGCGTTTGCGTCGCAGCGGTCGGTGTACATCGAGCGGAACTTGAAGATCTCGATCAGCTCGTTGTTGAAGCCGTAGCGCTTCTGGCGGAACAGCGCCGGACCGCGGCTGTCGAACTTGATGGCGGCGGCGACGGCGAGCATGAGCGGGGCGAGCAGGATCAGAGCCAGCGTACCGACGATCTTATCGAACAGCCACTTCGAGACCGAGCCCCAGTCGGCGATCGGCTTCTCGAGCAGGTCGATCATGGCGACATTGCCAACGCGCGAGTAGGTCTCCGACGTGAAGCGCAGCTCGGAAGCGCGGGCCGGCATCTTGACCTCGGCGGGGAGAATGGCGAGCGCGCGCGTCAGCTCGATCACGCGCTTCTCGGCGGCAATCGGCAGGGCGACGATGATCATGTCCAGGCGCGAGGAGCGAGCGAAGGAAACGAGCTGCTTCAAGCCGCCGAGGCGCGGATAGCCGGCGATGACGCGATCGACGCGGTCGTCGCCCCGGTCGTCGAAGATGCCGGTGATGCGCACGTCGGCGTCCATGTCGACCTCGAGGTCGTGGATCAGGCGCTCGGAGATGGCGCCGCCGCCGTAGATTGCGGCGCGGCGATAGAGGCGGCCCTGCTGGGTCCAGCGGCGAACTAGGCCGGCGACGAGCAGGCGCTCGCCGATGAGTACGACGATGCCGGTGACGTACCAGCCGGCGAACCAGACGCGCGAGAACTCATGACCGGCCTTGAGGAAGAAGGCGCCGGCGAGCAGCAGCGCGAAGGCTGCCGTCCAGGCGAGCAGGACGCGCGGCATCTGGCGGATGAAGGAGTTGAACGATGCCTGCGAGTAGAGACCCAGCATGTCGAAGCCGGCGACGGTGATCACCGCCGTCATGCCGATGGCAGCCATGTAGTAGGGGTGGCCGATGATCATCGGCTCGTCGACGTAGGAGAGGGCGACGGCGATGCCGAGAATGCAGATAAGGGCGATGTCCAGGGCGCGCACGGCGCCGCGGATGACCACCATCGACATCAGGCTCGTCTTGTCGTCGAGCCGGAAGTCGGCGAGGCGCGGGGTGGAGCGCGTCGTCGGGACCGATTGCGGAACGGAGGCGTGGCCGATGTTGAGCATTCTGCGTGACCTGTGACCTAGACTGCCCCTTGGAAAGCAGGCTTCGTGCCACAGGCGAGAATGTCCGGCCCTCGGCCGGTAAGCTTTGCAGTTAAGGTTAGCGCCCGAGCCGCTCGCCGTAGAAGGCGAGCACTTCGTCAGCCGCCCTGCCGACCGTGAAGCGGGCAGCTACGGCCGCTTTGAGGCGTTCGGCGCGCGCTTTGGCGTCGCTAGGGTCCGCGAGGAAGCCTTGCATGGCGCGTTCCAGGACTTCCACGTCTCCGGGTGGCATGAGCGGCGTGTCCGTGCCGTTAACGATCTCGGGTATGCCGCCGACATTGGTGGCGATGAGCGGCATGCCCGCGGCGGCCGCTTCCAGGACAATGTAGGGCATGCTTTCGGCCCGAGACGGAACAACCAGGCTGCGGCCGAGCGGGAAGGCAGTCCGCGCCGGCATCGCCCCGGCGAAGGTAACGAGCCCACCTAGACCGAGCTCATCGGCAAGCGACTTGAACTCGGAGGCTTCAGGACCGGCGCCGACGATGACCGCCCGCACGGCGCGGGAGGCCTGCAGGCGGGCGAGCGCGTGCAGCAGCACGTCGACGCCTTTGAGCTGGCGCAACTCACCGATGAAGAGGAAATCTGCGGCGTCGGCATTGGGCAGGTGCGCGGTGAAGTCGTCCGGCTGCAGGGCGTTGGGAACAACCCGCTCGGGCACGCCACGGGCACCGACGCGCTGGTTGAAGACGCGGCGGATGAAATCGCTCTCGAAGATCAGGCCGTCGGTGTAGCGCACGAGAAACTTTTCGATGGCCGTGTAGATCAGACCCTGCGGCGAGACGGGCGGGTAGTGCAGGCTACCGCCGTGCGGCGTGTAGAAGGTCGCGACGTTGCGGGCAGCGAGCCGAAGGTCGCGAGCGGCGAGACGGGCGAAGGCGCCGCCCTTGGCGCCGTGTCCATGCAATACGTCTGCCTTCAATTCGTGCGCGACGTCGTGCACGGCGCGGCTGGTCGCGAAGTCGCGCAGGCTCGGGAGGCGCCCCATGGGAAGACGTGTGATGCCGAGCTTCAGATGCGTCGCGGCCTTGGCGAGGCGTTGCTCGGTGAGCGGATCGGAAACCGTCGAGTCGAGCACGTAGCCGACCTCGTGGCCGCGCGCGGCTTGCTCGCCGCTAAGGTCGAGCACGTGCCGGAACAGGCCGCCGACGGGGGCGCGAAAGCAATGAATGATGCGCAAGCGCTCGACCACGCGCGCTCCGGATGTTCACCTGCAACTAGAAGAACCGCTCGTACACGAAAACGGTGTCCCCAGGGCACAATGGGTAGTCGCCAGGTGCTTCGATTTGGTCAACGAGGGGGCCGAGCTTGCGGGTGATGCGATAGGTCCGCTTGCTGGCGCGTTCGGTGTATCCGCCACCGATGGCCACGGCCTGCTCGATCGTCATGCCCGACACGAACGGATACTGACCCGGGAGGCGGACCTCGCCGAGGATGAAAAAGGGCCGGTTCTGCGCGACATCGACGGTGACCTGCGGGTCCTTGACGAACTCGCGGCCGAGCTTGGCGGCGATGGCGTGTGTAAGGTCGACGGTCGTGCGACCGCGGGCGCGCACCGTTCCGATCAAAGGAATGGCGATGTTGCCGACTTGGTCGACGGTGTAGAGACGCGACAGGTTCGGCTGGCCATAGACGAACACGCGCAGCTTGTCGGCGGTGTCGAGAATGTAGGGCTCGAAGCCGGTCGGACCGCCGGTCATGTCGGCGGAGACGACGACGGCGGGACCCCAGGCGACGGGAGCGGCGACGGGCGGTCCGACGGGGACCGGCGACACCATGCGCTGCTGCGCGTGCCAGCCGTCGGCGACCTTCACCGGTGCGGCGGCCGGAGCAACCTCGCGGGCGGTTTCGGCAACCACGGCGCTGGGCAGCGTCTTTTCGACGGTCGTGTCACCCCAACCGCCGATCTTGGCGTCGGGCGCCTGCACGCTTGTTTCTCCCCAGGCGGCGGCCTTCTGAGGCTGCGCCGGGTCTACTGCGGCGGGCGCCGGCTTGTCGTAGATGACGTCGACCGGCGCCATGCTAGACGCACCGCTGCTTGCGGGGGTGGCGCCGGCGATATCCAGATTGCCGAGGCTGCTCAGGTCCTGGGTCATCTGCGCCAAATGCGATTGCCCGCAGCCGCCGATGAAGACGGCCGCAGTCGTCAGCAATGTGAGAAGGCGCAAGGACATGGACTGAACCGAAGGGATGTTCGTCGACGGTTCACTGTGCAGCCCGACGGGTTAACAAATGCTAAGCGCCTGTCCGATCTTCGGACGCTTAATGAAATCGCAACCCGACAGCGCTCTAATTTGGGTCAGCAGTTAGTTTTCTTGAAGCGGCCCCTCATATGACCACCGCCTCCACCGACGACATCGACCTCGGCGCCGTGTGGCGCTCGCTCCGGCGCGCCATGCCGAAGCTGATATTGCTCAGCCTGGTGACCGGCGGCGCGACTTACGCGCTGCTATCGCAGTTTCCTCCGAGGTATACCTCCGAGGCGCAAATCCAGGTCGTCGCGCCCAAGGGCGAGAATGACCGCTCGATCGATTCCGTAGCCTCGCGCCTCGACAAGGAGGCGATCAACACGCACTTGCGCAGCCTGCTGTCGCCCGATCTCGCGCTGCAAATCATCGCGCAGGAAAAACTCGACCAGAACCCCGAGTTCAACAGCGCGCTGCAACCGCCCAGCAAGCTCGACCGCATCATGAGCGCTTTCGAAATCGGCCGGCGCGCCGAGGAGAGCGAGCAGGACCGCGTGTTGAAGGCGTTCTTCAAACGGCTCGAGGTCTATTCGCCGAAGGAAAGCCGGGTCATCGCCATCAGCTTCACCTCTGCCGATCCGAAGCTCGCGGCCGACGTGGCGAACCGCATCGCCGAGACCTACCGCACGCTGCTTGCGACCCGCGCACTCAATGAAAACGACGAAGTGCAGAACGCGATGCAGCCGAAGATCGACAAGCTCGTCAAAGAGGTTGCTGGAGCCGAAGCCGAGGTCGAGCACTTTCGCGCGCAAGCCAATATCTTCAAGGGCGGCCCCAACAACACGGGTCTCAACCAGCAGCAGCTCGGCGACATCAATTCCGAGCTGACCAAGGCGCAGGGGGCGCGCAGCGAGGCCGATGCCCGCGCGCAGTCGGTGCGCGAGATGGTCCGCGCCGGCAATGCCGAGGCGCTGCCTGACGTGCAGCGCTCGCCGCTCATCCAGAACCTCGTGCAGCAGCGGGTGCGCGTCGAGCGGCAGCTTTCCGAGCTCTCCGCGACGCTACTCCCGGCCCATCCGCGAATGCGCCAGCTGCGCGCCGACCTCGAGGGTCTGCAACGGCAGATCAAGAGCGAGGTGGGCAAGATCGTGGAGGGCATCGAGAAGAGCGCCTCCATCGCCGCTTCGCGCGAGGCCTCCGTCCGCCAGAGCCTCGAGACTGCCAAGAAGCAGGTCATCGGCACCGGCGACAGCGAGGTTCAGCTGCGTCAGCTCGAGGCCGTCGCCAAGTCGAAGCGCGCCGAGCTCGAGCGGTTGCAAGCCCGCTTCGAAGCCAATCGGATGAGCGCCGATAGTCGCGCCGTGCCGGTCGAGGCGCAGATTGTGTCGATGGCGCGCCCGACCAGCGTCCCGAGCTTCCCCAAGCCGTTGCCGTATGCCTTCCTCGTTGGCATGGCTGCGTTCCTGTTCGGGATCGCCATCGTCGTGACCAAGGCGCTGTTCACGGCCGCCCGTACTCCGGCAGCTGATCGGCCGGCGGTCGGCAGGGGCGCTGTTGCCGCGAACACGCCGACGGCGCAGGTGTTTGCGCGTGACGCGAGTCGCGTCCACGTCGTTACGTCCGTCTCCGATCTCGCCATCCATCTCGCTGCGCATCCGCAAGACATCGGCGGCTTCCGCGCGCTGATGACGGGCGCTTCCGAGCCGATAGATGCGGGCGGCGAGGCCATCGACCTAGTGAAGGCCATGGCGGACGCCGGCGCCGACGTGATCCTCATCGACTGGAGCCCCGAAGGGGCAGGAATCGCTGAAAGAATGGGGATCGACCCGCGGGCAGGTCTCAATGAGCTATTGCAGGGCACCGCGACGTTCGAGGATGTGGTCACCCGCATTCCAGCGAGCGGGGCGCATTTCATCCCGGCGGGTACTGCCGTGCTCGACCGCGACGCGCTGCTCGACCCCGATCAGCTCAACCTCACGCTCGACGCGCTCGATACCGCCTACGATCAGATCGTGGTGGTCGCCCGCCACGACGTCGCGCGCGCTCTGTTCGAGGCAATCCTCGGCCGGTTCGACGCCGGAATCATCGTCAGCGAACCACGCCGCCGCAGCTTTGCCCCCGACCAAGCCGGTAGCTTCCTCGGCTTCGAGGTGGCCGACATCGAGCTGTTCCGCCTCGAGCGTTCCAAATCGAACCAGCTCGCCCGCGAGCGGCTTGCGCGCGTCGGTGGCCGCGGCGGCATCGAGGCGCGGGCCAGCTGATCGTCGACGGCGGGCGCCCGGATTTAAGGCCGCATTAGGGACAGAGGCGGCTTTGCCGATGGGGTTAATCACCCGGCGACGGCGCCTGCACGAAAGTTGCTTGCATCGGGCTGACGACGCGCCGGGCGCGTCCCCATGCATGAGGACAGCATGAGCAGGCGATCGACGACGCTCCTCAAGACGGCATTGGCCGCGGTGCATTATTCGGGCGCCGGCAGCCTGCTGGCGCCCTATACGCGCGGCGCTGGCGTGATCTTCATGCTGCATCACGTCGACCCGGCGCCGCCGCAGGCGTTCGAGCCAAACCGCATCCTCAAGGTGACACCGGATTTCCTCGATGTCGTCGTGCGCGAGGTGATCGAAGCCGGCTTCGACATCATCCCGCTCGACGACATACGGGGACGGCTGGAGCATCCAGAGGGCGAGCGCCCCTTCGCCTGCTTTACGCTCGATGACGGCTATCGCGACAACCGCGACTACGCCTATCCGATCTTCCGCCGTTACGACGCCCCGTTCGCGATCTACGTACCGAGCGACTTCGCCGACGGCCGCGGCGATCTCTGGTGGCTGACGTTCGAAAAGGTGTTGCGTGCCGCGCCGCAAATTACGCTCGCCATGCGCGGCGAGACGCGCCACTTCCGCCTGGCGACGCCCGACGAGAAGTATGCGGCCTTCCATGAAATCTACTGGTGGCTGCGCGGTCTACCGGAGGCGCAGGCGCGCGCCATGGTGTCCGAGCTGGCGCAGGCCTACAACATCGACCCTGCTACAGTGCATGCCGGACTCGTCATGAACTGGGATGAGCTGCGCGAGCTGGCGAAGGACCCCTTGGTCACCATCGGTGCGCACACGCAGGGACATTATGCGCTCGCCAAGCTGAGCGAAGCCGATGCCCGGAACGAGATGGCAGAGAGCGTCGCGCGGATCGAGCGCGAGTTGGGCCGCCCGTGCCGTCACTTCTCCTATCCCTACGGATGTGCAAAAAGCGCCGGTCCGCGCGAGTTCCGCATCGCCGAGGAACTCGGGATCGAAACGGCCGTCACCACGCAGAAGGGACTGCTCTACCCCGAGCATGCGCACGAGCTGACGGCGCTACCTCGTCTGTCGCTCAACGGCGATTTCCAGGATATCCGCTACGTAAAAGCGCTTATGTCCGGTGTGCCGTTCGCCGTGATGAACACCCTGAAGCGCTACGCGGGGGCCGGCGCTGCGCCCTAGGCGTGGACGCCCGGAGCAGGCGCGGCGTTCGGCTACTTGATCGTCCGCTTTCCGGCGACTATCACCCGCCAGCAGGTCGAGTAGGGGATCCCAAGGGTCTTGTCCGTTTCCGCATCCCATAGCGTGAGCGCCACTGCCGGCACCGGCTCCGCCGACGGCGCCGTCCGCATCTGGCTCTTGGGCGTCGCCGCCCTCGTGTTCGCGATGATTGTTGTCGGCGGTGCGGTGCGCCTCACCGACAGCGGCTTGTCGATCACCGAGTGGCAGCCGCTGCTCGGCGCCATCCCGCCGCTCAAAGAGGCGGATTGGCTGGCAGCATTTGAGAAGTACAAGGCGATCCCCGAGTACTCGATCGTCAACGCCGGCATGTCGCTGGAAGCCTTCAAGGCGATCTACTGGTGGGAATGGGCGCACCGCTTCCTCGGCCGCTTCATCGGCATGGCATTCGCCGTCCCGTTCCTCGTTTTCCTCGCTCTTCGCAAGCTGCGCGGTAGCTTCGCGCTTAAGTGCCTCGGCGTGCTGGCGCTCGGCGGCGCGCAAGGTGCCATCGGCTGGTACATGGTGAAGTCGGGGCTCGTCGACCGGATCGACGTCAGCCAATACCGGCTGGCGCTGCACCTCATCACCGCGTTCTCGATCCTCGCGTTGCTCGTGTGGCTGGCGCTCGAGGTTGGGTCGCAATCAAACCGGATCCGCCTCAACACCGTGACGCGCGGCCAGCGGCGCATGGCGATGGCACTGTTCGCGCTCGTGTTTGTGCAGTCGGGGCTCGGTGCTCTCGTCGCCGGATTGAAGGCCGGACTCACCTACAACACCTGGCCCCTGATGGACGGCAAGCTTGTGCCGGACGGCCTGATGCTGCAGTCGCCGTGGTACGTGAATTTTCTCGAGAACGTGACGACGGTGCAGTTCGATCATCGCCTCGTCGCGTATGTGGTCGTCGTCGTCGCGGCTCTGCACCTCGTTTCGCTGATCCGCTCGGCCGACGATGAGCGCATCGTGCGCTCCGCGGCGCTCGTCGTGGCGTGCATCTTCGGGCAGATGCTGATCGGTATCTGGACGCTGGTGTCGGGCGTCCCGCTGGCGCTGGGCCTGGCGCATCAGGCCGGCGCCGCCATTGTCATCGCGGCGGCGACCCTGCACCTCCACACGATCACGCGGGCTGACGCGCCTTGAGCGAAGCAGGCTGACCTGCCGCATCGCCGAGCCCCAGCATGAGGCGGATATTCTGCACCGCGGCGCCGGCCGCACCCTTGCCGAGATTGTCCAGCCGCGCCACGAGCACCGCCTGGTTCAGCTCGGACTTGCCGAACACGAACAGCTCGAGCTTGTCGGTGGCGTTCAGGTCCTCGGCGGCGAGGCGCTGCGCCTTGGCGGTCGGCTCGCGCACGACGCCCACCAATTCGCTTCCCCGATAGTGCGCGTCGAGAGCGAGTTCCAGATCGCGCAGGCACGGCTTGCCCGGCAACGTGTCGAGATGCAGCGGGACCGACACCAGCATCCCTTGCCGGAAGTTGCCCACCGACGGCACGAAGATCGGACGCCGCGTGAGACCCGAATAGCGCATCAATTCCGGAACGTGCTTGTGCTCCAGGGCGAGCGCGTAAAGCTCGAATGACGGAGCCGCGCCGCCCTCGTAGGCCTCTATCATCGAGCGGCCGCCGCCGGAATAGCCGCTGACAGCATTGACGGTGACGGGATAGTCAGCCGGGATTAGGCCGGCGTCGACGAGCGGGCGGATCAGCGCGATGGCGCCGGTCGGATAGCAGCCCGGATTGGCGACCCGCGACGCGGTGCGCACCTTCTCCGCCTGCTCGGCATTCAGCTCGGCGAAGCCGTATTCCCAGCCGGGGGCAACGCGGTGCGCGGTCGAGGCATCGAGGATGCGCGGCGCCGCCGTTCCGAGAGAATCGGCGAGCGTTACGGTCTCCTTAGCGGCGTCGTCGGGCAGGCACAGCACGACGAGGTCGACGTCGGCCAGCATCGCCTTGCGGGCGGCAGCGTCCTTGCGCAGCGCCGGGTCGATGCTCTTCACCTCGACGCCCGGGACGCGCGCCAGCCGCTCGCGGATTTCGAGACCGGTAGTACCGGCCTCGCCGTCGATGAAGATTTTGGCCTTGGGCGTATCCATGGATCAGCTCTCGTGCAGCAACGTGCTGCCTCAGCGCGGCTCTAGGGCGGCGCGCACGGTGCTGTCAATATAGGCGTGCGGCGCGGCGCCGGCGATGGCGGCTATGTTCCCCCCAATCGGTGGCGGATGCCGTCCCAAAGGGTTTCCGAGCAGCCGAAGCCGAACGCGTTGCAGGTCACCTCGTGCGAGCCCTTGTAGATCATGTCGAAAGCCACCCAGAGGATGATGAGCAGGCCGATCCAGGTGATCCACGGGTACTTGACCAACAAATTGGCGATGAAGTGCGAGGCGACGGCCATGAGCACGATGGCCACCGCAAGACCGATGACAAGTACGAGCGTCGAACCCTTGGCGGCTCCGGCGACGGCCAGCACGTTGTCGAGCGACATCGACACGTCGGCCACCGTGATGAGGCCGACGGCCTGCCAGAAGCCCAGGTCGCCTTGCACCTGCGCCGCGTCGACTTGCCCATGATGATCGCCGGTGGTGATCTGCCGGTACATTTTCCAGCACACCCACAGCAGCAGAATTCCGCCGGCGAGCGTCAGGCCGATGATGGCCAGAAGCTGCACGGTTATGGCGGCGAAGAAGATCCGGAGCACCACCGCGGCGGCGATGCCCCAGAAGATCACCTTGCTGCGGATCTCCTTCGGCACGCGCGAGGCTGCGAGACCGACGATGATGGCGTTGTCGCCCGCCAGCACCAGGTCGATCATGATGATGTTGACGAGGGGGACGAAGTTCTGGCGATACCAGTCGAGCGAGACGAGGTGTTGCGCTTCCTCGCCGATGACCCCGAGCAAATAGCCGAGGTCGTTCAGTAGCCAGTCCATCTCACCCTGCCTGTAGCCGCGCGGCCGGCAATCGCCGCCGTGCCTCGTCTCCCACCGGTGGCGTATGTGGCATTACCGGGAACACTCGGCAAGCCTCCCGGCGCCCAAAAGCGACGGGGCGCCCGAAGGCGCCCCGTGCAAAGCCTGCGACAAAGGCGAAAGTGCCTTAGCGCTTGGAGAACTGGAAGCTGCGGCGAGCTTTCATGCGGCCGTACTTCTTACGCTCGACGACGCGGCTGTCACGCGTGAGGAAGCCGCCCTTCTTGAGAACCGAACGCAGGTCCGGCTCGAAGTAGGTGAGCGCCTTGGAGATGCCGTGCCGCACCGCACCGGCCTGGCCGGATAGGCCGCCGCCGACGACCGTCACGTTGATGTCGTATTGGGTCGAGCGGTTGACCGCCGACAGGGGCTGCTGGAGCAGCATCTGCAGGACGGGGCGCGCGAAGTACTTGGTGTAGTCCTTGGCGTTGACGGTGATGACGCCCTTGCCCGGCTTGATCCACACGCGGGCAACCGCGTTCTTGCGTTTGCCGGTGGCATACGCGCGGCCGAGGCTGTCGAGCTTCTGCACATGCACGGGAGCAGCGGCAGTAGCGCCCGCGCCCTTGATGTTTCCGAGGTCTTCCAGAGACTTGGATTCTTGCGCCATCGCCCTTAGACCCTCGCGTTCTTGCGGTTGAGCTTCGCCACGTCGAGCTTCTCCGGGCTCTGCGCCGCGTGCGGGTGCTCGCTGCCTTTGTAGATCTTCAGATTGCGCATCAACTTGCGCTGCAGGGGGCCGCGCTTGAGCATGCGCTCCACCGCCAGTTCGACCACACGCTCGGGGAACTTGCCCTCGAGGATCTTGCGCGGCGTCGTTTCCTTGATGCCGCCGGGGTGGCCGGTGTGGCGGTAGTAGATCTTGTCGGTGTGCTTATCGCCGGTGAAGACCACCTTGTCGGCGTTGATCACCACGATGTTGTCCCCACAGTCGACGTGCGGGGTATAGATCGGCTTGTGCTTGCCCTTGAGGCGCGTGGCGATAAGAGCGGCCAGGCGACCGACGACGAGACCTTCGGCGTCGATCAGGATCCACTTCTTCTCCACCTCGCCGGGCTTGGCGACGAACGTCGACATGTGTCGGGGCTCCGGTGTTTTGCGGTGCGAAGCGCGCCTTGAACCAGATCGCCCGCAGGCTGTCAATTGAATTGCCAATGAAAATTTGAAACGCAAGCAACATCAATAACTTATGCAATGTGGTATCAGAATACCGCCAAGCTCATGTCGGTATGCACGCGTGGTATCAGTACACACTTGGGCCAATGGGCGAATATGAGTAGAACGGGCCCTGCACTGCCGTCCTCCGGGCGTGAAATCGCCGCAGAATCTTGATGGCAGTCGCGCTGCAAATCCGCACTGGCGGTACATAAATCTCAAGGAGGAGATGGCATGCGGCAGGGTTTGATACGTTTGATCCCCTTCCTGGCGGCGGCGACGCTGGCACTCGGCGCGTTCGCACAGGAGCCGAAGGAAGATCCGATCAAGCAGCTCAAGCTGACCGATGCCCAGGTCAAGAGCTTCATCTCCGCCCAGCCGGATCTCGCCACCGTGGCGCCGAAGCTGCAGGAGGCGGGCGACAACATTGCCCCGGCGCTGCAGACCGAGCTCGACGAGATCGCCAAGAAGCACGGCTTTGCGAGCTTCGAGGAGCTGGACAGCGTCGCGGCCAATATCTCGATCGTCATGGCCGGGCTCGATTCCAAGTCGGGCGAGTTCACCGAGCCAGTCGAGGCCCTGAAGAAAGAGCTCAGCGACGTGACGGCCGACGCCTCGATCCCCGACGCCGACAAGAAGCAGCTCATGCAGGAGCTCACCGAGGCGATCAGCACCACGCCGCGGCTGGAGCACGTCGAGAACGTCGAATTGGTGAAGGCGCACCGCGCCGAGATCGAGAAGGCGCTGCAGTAGCGATGCAGCGCTTGGAAGGACGAGGCCGACCATGTCCGAGCGCACGATGACCGCTGCGAAGGCAACCTCCGCCGAGGAGCCGCTGCTTAATCTCGAGCGGCCGCGTCCCGGCGTGGCGGTTCTGACGCTCAACCGCCCGGCGGCACGCAACGCGCTGTCGGTCGCCATGCTCGACGCGCTGCATAAGGCTTTCGCCGCGCTCGGCGCCGACACCACGGTCGCGGCCATCGTGCTCGCCGCCAATGGCCCCGTGTTCTCCTCCGGCCACGACTTGAAGGAGCTCACCGCCCACCGCGCCGACGCCGACAAAGGCCTCGCCTTCTACAGCGAGGCGATGACGCGCTGCTCGGCGATGATGCAGGCGATCGTCGCCTGCCCGAAACCGGTCATCGCCGCCGTGCAGGGCACCGCCACCGCCGCCGGCTGCCAGCTCGTCGCCACCTGCGACCTCGCCATCGCCGCCGACAGCGCGCAGTTCTGCACCCCCGGCGTCAACATCGGCCTCTTCTGCTCGACGCCGATGGTGGCGCTGTCGCGCAACGTCGGCCGCAAGCGGGCGATGGAGATGCTGCTGACGGGCGATATGCTGTCCGCCGCCGATGCCGTCGAATACGGCCTGATCAACCGCGCCGTCCCCGCCGCCGAAGTGCTTCCCCAGGCGATCGCGCTCGCCGAGACGATCGCCGCCAAATCGCCGCTCACCGTCGCCATCGGCAAGCGTGCCTTCTACGCCCAGGCCGAAATGCCGCTCAGCGAGGCCTATGCGTACGCGGCGCAGGTGATGGTCGACAACATGATGACGCGCGACGCGGAGGAGGGCATCGGCGCCTTCCTCGGCAAGCGCCCCCCTGAGTGGAAGGGCCGCTGAGCCAACCCGCCGCATCCAACTATCGCACCGTCACATGCCCCGCGTATAACTTCGCGCATGAACCACGACCGCTACAGCGACGACTACATCGCCGGCATCCTCCGGGCCGCGCGCGCGTTCGCGTTCGTGGGCGCCTCGGCCAACTCCTCGCGGCCGAGCTACTTCGCCATGAAGTACCTGCTCGGCAAAGGCTACACGGTGCATCCGATCAATCCCGGCTTCGCGGGGCAGCAGCTCCTCGGCCAGACCGTTTACGCGACGCTCGCCGACGTGCCGGCGCCGGTCGACGTCATCGACATCTTCCGCAACTCCGACGCCGCGCTGGAAGTGACGCGCGAGGCGATCCGCCTCAAGGACAAGCTCGGCCTCAAGGTCGTGTGGATGCAGCTCGGCGTGAAGAACGACGTGGCCGCGGAAGCGGCCGAGGCCGCCGGTCTGCAGGTCGTGATGAACCGTTGCCCCAAAATCGAATACGGGCGGCTGTCGGGCGAGATTGCCTGGGCCGGCGTCAACTCGGGGCAGATCTCGAGCCTGCGCCCCAAGCTGGCGCCGCTGGGCGTGCAGAGCCTCAGCCTCGGCAAGCGCTGACACCGCGCCTCGCGCCGCTGACGCTGCGCCGCAGCACGCGGCGTACACGTCGCAAGGGTGACCGCCGCGCACCGCCTTAGACCACTTCCAATCTTTGCCGCCACACTTGCCCCGCGACCCTCGCGCCCTACCTAGCGAGGATAAGAAATCGCGAGGGAACACAAGATGATCGACGCAACGCGCATTCTCGACATGCTGGTCGGCGGCAACGGCTCGCACGGCGGCGCACCGGCTCCGTACGGACAGCCGCAGGCGCCACAGCAGTCGTCCACGAGCGGCGGCGCGAACGACCTGCTCGAGCGCGCCCGCGGCATGCTCGGCGGCGCTGCGGGGAATCTCCCATCGGGTCTCGGCGGTGTCGCCGGCGGTGTCGCGGCCGGCGCCATCACGTCGCTGCTGCTCGGCTCCAAGGGCGGCCGCGAGTTCGCCGGCGAAGCCCTGAAGCTCGGCGCCGCGGCGGCGCTGGGCGGCCTCGCCTACCGCGCCTATTCCAACTACAAGAGCGGCCAGCCGGTCGGCGCCGATACCTCGAGCGCCTCCGTGCCGTCGGTGCGGCCGAGCCCGCTGCCCGCCGCGACGCCGGCCAGCGACCACGCTCTGCTCCTGGTGCGCGCCATGATCGCCGCGGCGCTGTCCGACGGCACACTTGACGAGACCGAGCGCGCCGCCATTCTCGGACGCCTCACCGCCGCCGGCATCAACGCCGACGAGCAGCGCTTCCTCGAAGCCGAGCTGACGCGGCCGCTGTCGCCGCGCGAGTTGGCGACGAGTGCGACGACGCCCGAGCAGCGCGCCGAGGTGTACCTGGCGAGCGCCCTGGCGATCGACGCCGACACCGAGGCCGAGCGCGCGTATCTCAAATATCTCGCCGCGACGCTGGCGCTGGACGACCAGCTGATCGCGCATCTGGAGGACGCGGTGCGCGGCGCCAAGGCGCCGACAGAGGCACCGCAACTCGCGGGAGCGCGGACGCGCGCCGCCGGATAGCGGATCTCATCATTCATCGTTGACGCGCCGCCGCCACGCGCGCTCGTAACCCCGCAGTTGGCTGCGCCCGTGTTTGCCGCCCGGATCGTACAAGCCGAGCGCGCGGTACGCTGTCGGCAGCCGCGCATACATGAGCCCGAGGTGCTCTGTCATGCACAGCGGCGGGTCGCCGAGGCAGCGCTTGCGGCGGCGGCAGGGCTTGCGCGTGCAGACTCGCGCCATACCCGCCGCCGTGGCGACGAAGCGCGCCCGCATGAGCTGCGCGTCGTCGCTGTCGTCGCCCGCGAACACGGCCCATAGCTGCCGCAGTCCGCGTGCCTCCGCCTCGCGCCTGCTTCTTGGTTCGTCGTCGTCAGTCATGGTGCGGACAAGCCTTCTCCACGCGCCAACCGGCCGGCTCGCCGGAGTGCGAGTCGGTGGGCGCAACAAAAGAGGGAGCGCGGGCGCCGAGCGGCCGCCATCCTAGTTACAAGTCCGGCGCCCGTTCGGCGCCCGCGTCGGTGTGCTGCCGTGCCGAGGGTGCAAGCACATCGTCAGCGACCGTCCGATCCCACCCTATGGCGTTCAACGCCGGGCTGTACGTTCGGGATCGTAAGGCGACTGCGCTCTGGGATGGCGAGCGCCGCTGCCGAAGGGCGTCCGTGCAGTGTGTTGCCACGCCTGCACAGCCTCGATCTGCGACCCCGGATTTGAGAGGACGAGCTGGTCCTCGCGACACGCGTGCGAACGGAAACATTCACGCGGCCTCGTCCGGGTCACCGTCCCTGCCCCGCGTCAGACGCTCAGCTGCTGCGTCCCTCTGTCGGGCAAGGTGGAGCGAGTATGCGGGAGGCTTTCCGCGGGAGGATAAGTTTGCGGAGTGGGCAGTAGGCAATAGGCAATAGGCAGTGGGGAAGGGTAGGGCAGGCTGTGAGGGTCCAATGCCCAATGCCTAGTGCCCGTTGCCCGACTTCATTCCCACCAGGCGCTGAGCGTCGCGCGCGCCATGTCCGTGGTGAGCACGCCGCCGGTGCGCTCCAGGAGGCGCACGCCGTCGTCGATGGAGAGCGACAGGGCGTCGAAGGCGATGTCGTCGATGCGCTCGCCGACGTTGCCCGAGCGGATGATCCGCCCGCCGCGCCACAGCGCGTACTCGCCGCCGCGCATCAGCCGGCTGGTGTGCAGCTTGCACATGTCGCTTGCCCCCTTACGCCTGCCCCGTTGGTCCCGCCGACCCTCTTAGCCCCGAGTCGTGTGTCGGCAGTCTGTCACCAAGACTTACATCGGTCGGAAAAGAGATAGGTTCCCCTTTCGTTCTCTTCACTGTAGTTCGAGAGGATGGGACAGACAAGCTTCCGCGAGCGCTATCCACCGTCCGTCATGCCGGAGGCGTGCAAGGAAAGGTGTGGCGGCGTGGCGGAGCCGCGCAAGCAGGGGAGCGTGCAAGCGCGTCATGCCGGAGGCGTGCAAGCTCAAGATGCAAGCCCGAACTCGCTGCGCCACGTCGAGGCGCTGGCGCTCGCCAAGGCGATCGTGGGGTTGGGGGGAGTAGAGCACACCGCCTCGGAGTTGAACTCTAGGACTCCTCACCCTGCTTGAACGCTTCCAATAGCTCCTTGGCGCGAGTCCTTACGTCCCGCTCTTCTGCGTGGCGGAAGAGCCTTTCCACTCTCTCTTTTGCCAAATCGTAGTCGATGAACTCCGAAAGGTTCTTCCTGTTTAGCGGATAGTAAACACCAATTCCGGTCGCATTCGCCCAGCCCCTGGACTTTCCCAAGAAAGCTAGCAAGCCAGCATCAGATTCAATTTGGTTCTTGCACCAGGATGCGACGTCGGACGGATCCCCCAAGTAATTCCACCCATACAGCGTGGGCAGCAAACGTGGGACATCAAGCAGCGCAGAGCCCGCGTTCTTCAAGCGCACTACCAAGACCGACCGCGCAATCTCGAACTCTTCTGTATCAAAGAAGGTCTCGTGGGACCCCTTGCTATCCTCACCCGCTAACCCTCGCGCATAGACATCGTCTGCAAGCAGACCTACCAGCCAGCCAATCGCTTTTCCGTGGCCGAACATCTGCTTCACTACCAACATTCTGTCGTTGGGGCTCAGCCTCTTAAACAATTCCCGAAATGCTCGCTCTGCCTCGACTGCGAGCCAGTCGACCCCCAACCCGTGCCGGCCTCCCTTGCTTGAGGCTTCGTCGACGACGTTCGCTAGACCGGCCAGAAGTGCGGGAATCGCGCTTGCGGGCAACTCGTCGGAGGATAGGGCAAGCAGTCGATCTAGAAACCGATCGAGCGTAGCGCCTGTCGGTTCCCCCGGACGTGCGAGGATTTTCCGGAGGGATTCCGTGGCATTCTGCGCGTCGGTCGAAGCCTCGACAACGGAGAGCAGCCGAGCGTCGGTGAGGACACCCTCTGGCTTAGTAAGTGAGAAATAGTACCGGAAGTGGTGAGGACTCCCGAGGCGCCGCAACGTTACCCATTTCCTTAGACGAGTGTCCGACAATCCGTTGAGCAGTTTCCATCCGTCCGGGTGTTTGATTTTGTCCGTATCCCAGTCGACTCCCGGCAGTATCCCGTGCAGTTCCCAAACGACCTCTTCAAGTTTCCGGTCTTGGGACGCGAGGGCCTTCTTGAGTTGGTCCAGGGCCCTCTGCTCTGCGTCGCTGCTTACGGATGCGCCCCCGGCTATTGCAGCCACGACAGTCACATGCGCCTCAACCCACTTGTGCAGTTCCGGGTCATTTGAGCGAACCAACTGAAGCCACACCAAGTCAGGCAGGTAGACCTGTTCGACTATGGACGGACCATACAGCCTTAGCGCGTTTAACGTCCTAACAACATCACGTGGTGTTTGAAGGTACCGCCCGCCCGCGCTATCGATATATTCGTTGAGCCGCCGTGCAACATCCCGTTGATCGGAATTTTCCGCATCGAGCAACTGCGAAGAAAACAGTTCGGTCACCTCGTCACGAAACCAACGACGCAGTGCAAACGCCTCCGGGATCGGAAGCCTAAAATCGACTTGAACAAACTTCTCCATGAACTCATCGCCATTCTCGATATCCAGGGTGGATTCGAGGGTATGAGTTACGGATTGTCGATCGTACGACATGACGTAAATGACGTTAGGAAAATCGGCCACGGCGCGAACAAGTCGAAGCACTTCGACGGCTTCCTGCGGCTCCAATCGGTCGAGATCATCTATAAAAACAACTATGCGCTTGTTGAGCTCTCGCAGTGCAGTCGCTGTGCGCTCCTTCTGGGCAACAATCTCCTTCGGCTTGCCGAAGGATTCCATGAAACTGGACCCCGCCTCCAAAGTTGCGCCCGCCAAAGCAGCTCCAGGTACCACAAGTTCAGCGATCCTCGCTAATTTTGCCAGTCGACCGACGCTCGAAGCGTAGCTGCCCAGCAACGCATCAGCTTTCTCAGCGATCTCTTTGGCAGCTTTCTTGGACTTGCTCTTTTTGGCGTTATTTTTCTCCTCCGCTGCAGTAGCAATTCGTCGGATTGCTGTGCTTAGGTCCTCGAAGAGGGCGTCGAGTAGGGCGTCGCGAGACTTTATGAGCCACGGAGAAAAATTGACAATTTCGGGAGGGTCGTCACGCGATTTCAGAGTTTGTTCCAGTCGGGCGATGAGACTCGACTTTCCGCTGCCCCAAGGACCCTCTATCCCGAACACTAAGCCGCCATCGGTTGCCTGATTCACAATGGCTGCCGCGAGCCGCTCGGCTATTGCTCCAAAGCCAAGTCTATCTAGGTGGGAGCCAATATTGGGGCTGTCGTTTGAAAATAGGTATGAATTCGTTTTCTCTGGCATGAGGACCCCCATGAATCGCTTTGTGCAAATGAATTGTTAGTTGGACTTGCAGCGGCTAATTCGTCGCTGGCTCTGATAATCGGCTGGGCGCTGCCAATGTAGTGGGTTTGCTGTGCCGACGGAATGCGGGGGGGCGGGCTTGGTCTTAAATGAGCACGGCGTCGAGCACGGCAGCGAAGTGCAGCCCTGATGCCGTGAGCACGCAGCCGTGCCAGATGGCATTGTTGTAGGGCAGCTTCTGCCACAGGTGGAAGATCACGCCGACGGTGTAGAGCACGCCGCCGGCGATCAGCAGCCACAGCGCGGTGCTCGACAGCGCCTCGACCATCGGGCCGAAGGCGAACACGCCGGCCCAGCCCTGCGCGAGATAGAGGACGTAGCTGGTGCGCACGAGCTGCGCCGGGGCGATCAGCTTCGCGGAGGCGCCGAAGGCGGCGATGCCCCACACGGCGGCGAGCAGCAAGAGGCCCGGCGTGCCGCCGAGCTTCAAGGCGGCGAAGGGCGTGTAGGTGGCGGCGATCTTCACGTAGATGGCGGCGTGGTCGAGCCGGCGCAGCAGCCAGCGCCAGCGGCTGCGCAGCGACAGATTGTAGGCGGCGGAGAAGCAGAAGACGGCGAGCATCCCGGCGCCGTAGACGAGGACGGCGGTGGCGGATGCGGCGTCGAGGTGGGTGAGGCTCAGGGCGAGCAGCACCGCGAGGCCGGCGAGGCCGAAGGCGATGCCGAGGACGTGCACGACGCCGTCGGCGACGAGCTCGGACCGCGAGTAGAATGGGAACGCTTCGGTCATATACAAAAAAAGCGGCCGGCGCAGCGATTTCCCGCGCGCCGGCCGCTCGTATTCTTAGAGGAGCTCGATGGTCTGCACGGAGACCTTGCCGCTCTTGCGGTCCTCGCCAGCTTCGAACGAGACCTTCTGGCCTTCGTTGAGGCTGTGGATGCCGGCACGCTCCAGGGCGGTGGCGTGGACGAACACGTCACGCTCGCCGTTGTCGGGAGCGATGAAGCCGTAGCCCTTGCTGGCGTTGTAGAATTTCACGGTGCCGTTGGTCATGAGGTCAGTTTCCTAGAGGCTATAAAAAGACAATGGGCGGGCGCGTGCACGTTGATCGTGTCCGCACCGCCCCTTCGGTGTTTCGAATGATGGTTGGTTCAAAGAACTCGTGGCGGAGGGCTATGCCCTAAGCGCCGCGGCTCGGTCTGCCGGCCAGTTCGAGCCGGGAAAATGCGCGCTTAGGCCCGACAAAGCAAGCTGCAAATGCGCGCGGGCGCGGGCTGAAACGTCACTTTAGTGTCACCGGACGTGAAATATGGCCCGCCTAGCGGCGGGTGAGCGTTATGCGTGGGTCCGTGCACGCCTCAATTGATGTCCGGCCGTGCCGTGACGGTCTGCTGGTTCAACGAGACGGGATTCCCCCATGACAGAGAGCACCGAGCATTCGTATTCGCTTTCCTACGCGTCGCGCGCCGCCGACAGCGCCTGGGGCACCTACCTGTCGCAAGTCGATCGCGTCGCGCCGTACCTCGGCAAGCTCGGCCGCTGGACCGAGACGCTGAAGCGTCCCAAGCGCACCTTGATCGTCGACATCCCGGTCGAGATGGACGACGGCAGCGTGCGCCACTTCGAGGGGTTTCGCGTCCAGCACAACCTGTCGCGCGGTCCGGGCAAGGGCGGCGTGCGCTATCACCCCGCCGTGTGCCTGGAGGAGGTGATGGCGCTCGCCGCCTGGATGACGGTGAAGACGGCGGCCGTGAACCTGCCCTTCGGCGGCGCCAAGGGCGGCATTCGCGTCGACCCGGCGCTGCTGTCGCGAAGCGAGCTGGAGAAGATCACCCGCCGCTACACCAGCGAGATCGGCATCATCATCGGCCCGCAGCAGGACATCCCGGCGCCCGACGTCAACACCAACGCCCAGATCATGGCGTGGATGATGGACACCTACTCGATGAACGTCGGGGCCACCGCGACGGGCGTCGTCACGGGCAAGCCGGTCGAGCTCGGTGGCTCGTTGGGGCGCGTCACGGCGACGGGGCGCGGCGTGTTCGTCACCGGCCGGGAAGCGGCGGGACGCATCGGTCTTAAGCTCGAGGGGGCGCGCGTCGCCGTCCAGGGCTTCGGCAACGTCGGGTCGACGGCCGCCAAGCTGTTTGCCGATGCCGGCGCGAAGATCGTGGCGGTGCAGGACAGCAAGGGGACGCTCTTCAAGGAGAGCGGCCTCGACGTCGCCAAGGTCAAGGCGGCGCACGACAGCCGCGGCGTCCACACCTGCGCGGACGGCGAGTGCCTCGACAAGGAACAATTCTGGGACGTCGCCTGCGACATCCTCATTCCCGCGGCGCTCGAAGCGCAGATCACGCCGGAGCGCGCCAAGCGGACACGCGCCAAGCTCGTGCTCGAAGGCGCGAACGGGCCGACGCTCGCGGGTGCCGACGACATTCTTGCGGACCGGGGAATTCTCGTCGTCCCGGATGTCATCTGCAATGCCGGCGGCGTCACGGTCAGCTATTTCGAGTGGGTGCAGGACTTCTCGAGCTTCTTCTGGACGGACGCCGAGATCGACGCGCGGCTCGACACGATCCTCACGGACGCGCTGCGCAAGATTTGGAGCGAGGCCGACCGTCACGCGATCTCGCTGCGCACCGCGGCCTTCGTGGTCGCCTGCGAGCGCATCCTGAAGGCGCGGCAGGAGCGCGGCCTCTACCCCTAAGCCGACCTCCGTTCCCCCAACTGCCATGCTTGAGCATTTGTCTCGCCGCTCAGCCAGTGCCACGTCCGACGACGTGCCCTATCCACAAGCGTTACGCTTGCCGAACGTCCACGCCGCGGGAGGAAGCGCTAGAATTGCGCATTACCACGACAAAACGAGCGGGGATGGACATGCCTAAGTTGAACCCTCAAGCGGCGAGGATCACAGCCGAAACCATCGAGCTTGCGGCCCTGATGCAAGTCAAGGCGCTGGCGTTCGACAGCGAACATCCTGACAACCCATTCGGCACTTCGACTGCCGCTGCCTACGCGAACGCCATACGGGCGCTTGCCCTCGACACGGAGCAAGAGGAGGTTGCCATGCTGATGATGCAGGCAAGCATCCGCGTCATGCAACGACTCCTCCTTTCCCAGGCCAACATGCAGCTACCCGCGTGATTTGCTGCAAAGCTTGATTAGGCGGTGTCACCCGCCTGCGGGCCAGTCTCAGAGCTCTGCTTGACGGCGCGATCCATATGCGATTGCAGCGCCGAGAGTGTCTGCTGCGCGAGAGCGCTGTTTAGTCGGGTCATCTGTTCGAGACCGGATTGATAGTCCGTCCACGCCGTGCGGACGTATCCGGTACAGGTGCGCAACATGTCCTCAGTCGTGGTGCAAGCAGCGAGCTGCTCCGCAATCCCAAAATCTTCCTTGAGTCGCCGATTGACGAAGGAGGTCCACTCCTTGTTCATCGCCGCGATGCCTTCGTAGAGCTTGCCGTTCATTTCGGCCACGGCCTCGAGCGTCGGCCGCTGCATTGCTAGAATTGGCTGGCGCAACAATGCCTGCGTGCTCATTGGGCCGCGCTGGTCAGATTGTGTCATAGGGCCCTCCATTGCCGGTATGGCCTATAACCGGTGGAGGGGAGGGCGGTTCCTGATGCAGGCGTGTTTTGTCGTCTCTCTGAACGCGGGCGCAGTGTGCCTGCAGTTCATTGGCTGGCGCACTGCCTTCCGCTAACCCAATACCACCGCGTCGAGCACAGCTCCGAAGTGGCAGGCGGAGGCCACCAGCACGAAGACATGCCAAATGGCGTTGTGGTAGCTGAGCCGCTCCCAGCGGTGGAAGATGACGCCTACCGTGTAGAGCACGCCGCCGACGAGCAGCAGGACCATCGACGTCGGCGATAGGGCCGAGAGCAGCGGCTGCATCGTCAGCACGCACAACCATCCCTGCGCCAGATAGAGAAGCGTCGACATGCCGGCGACGCGGTGCGGAGCGATGAGCTTCGCCGCGGCGCCGGCGAGCGCGATGCCCCACACGGCCGCGAGCAGGACCAAGCCCGTTGTGCCGCCCATCTTGGCAACGGCGAACGGCGTGTACGTCGCGGCGATCTTGATGAAGATGGCGGCATGGTCGCAGCGCCGCAAAAGCCAGCGCTTGGGCCCGCGCGACAGATTGTAGGCGGCGGAGAAGCAGAACATGGCGAGCATGCCGAGCGCGTAGATGACGACGGCGGTGGCGGCGTCGGTGGGGAGCTGCTTAAGCGCCATGATGACGAGCGTGATGGCGGCGATGAAGCCGACCGTCACGCCGATGGCGTGCACGAGGGTGTCGGCGAACTCCTCCGCCTCGGTATAGGTGGGAAACGCATCATCGCCCATGTGCGGCGCGCCTCGCATACGCATACTCGGTCGTTGCGACCGGAAGCGTACGAACCGGCAGGTGCACACGCCTCGGGCCTATTGAAAGATCCGTATGTTAAGGACGCCCAAACAAGGGGTTGTGCAATTCCGTGGGGAACACTGCGAAAGGGAGCTGCATCGGCAACCTAAGGCTTGCCGCCCGAGCGGCCGCGCGCTAGCCCATGCCCTATGAGCGACAAACCGATTCTGCCCGGCCCCGACGGCATCGAGCCAATCAACCTCAGGGATGCCCTGGAGGAGCGCTACCTCGCGTACGCGCTGACCACCATCATGCACCGGGCGCTGCCCGACGTGCGCGACGGCCTGAAGCCGGTGCACCGGCGCATCGTCTACGCCATGCGCGAATTGCGCCTCGACCCGAACGGCGGGTTTTTGAAGTGCGCCAAGATCGTCGGCGAGGTGATGGGCGACTACCACCCGCACGGGAACCAGGCGATCTACGACGCGCTGGCCCGCCTCGCCCAGGATTTCGCCGTCCGCTACCCGCTGGTCGACGGCCAGGGCAACTTCGGCAACATCGACGGCGATAACCCGGCCGCCGAGCGCTACACCGAAGCGCGCATGACCGCGGTGGCGGCGGCGCTCTTGGAAGGCATCGACGAGGAGTGCGTCGACTTCCGCCCCAACTACGACGGGCGCGTGCAGGAGCCGGCGGTGCTGCCGGCGGCGTTTCCCAACCTGCTCGCCAACGGCTCGTCCGGCATCGCCGTCGGCATGGCGACGAACATTCCCCCGCACAACGCCGACGAGCTGTGCGCCGGGCTCTTGCATCTCATCAAGCATCCGAACGCGACGGTCGAGAAGCTGGTCGAGATGATCCCCGGCCCCGACTTCCCGACTGGCGGCGTGCTGGTCGAGCCGCGTGACAGCATCCTCGAAGCCTACAAGACCGGCCGCGGCGGCTTCCGCCTGCGCGCCAAGTGGGAGAAGGAGGAGACGGGGCGCGGCACCTACCAGATCGTCGTCACCGAGGTGCCCTACCAGGTGCAGAAGGCGAAGCTCGTCGAGCGCATCGCCGAGCTGATGACGGAGAAGAAGCTGCCGCTGCTCGGCGACGTGCGCGACGAGAGCGCCGAGGAGATCCGCCTCATCCTCGAGCCGAAGAGCCGCACGGTCGATCCGCTGCTGCTGATGGAGAGCATGTTCCGTTCGACCGAGCTGGAGCTGCGCTTCGGCCTCAACATGAACGTGCTGTCGGCGGGGCAGGTCCCCAACGTGCTCGGCCTGCGCGACGTGCTGCGCCAGTGGCTGGAGCACCGCGTCGACGTGCTGGTGAAGCGTTCGCAGTTCCGGCTGCGGAAGATCGAGCACCGCCTGGAAGTGCTCGACGGCTACCTCGTCGCCTACCTCAACATCGACGAGGTGATCCGCATCGTCCGCTTCGAGGACGACCCGAAGGCGAAGCTGATCACCCGCTTCAAGCTCACCGAGGTGCAGGCCGACGCCATCCTGAACCTGCGCTTGAAGAGCCTGTCGAAGCTCGAAGAGGTCGAGATCCGCGCCGAGCACGACAAGCTTTCGAAGGAACGGCGCGAGCTGCAGCAGCTCCTGAAGTCGGACGAGCTGCAGTGGGAGCGCATCGCGTCGGAAGTGAAGCAGGTGCGCGAGACCTATTCCAAGTCGACGCCGCTCGGCCGGCGCCGCACCTCGTTCGCCGACGCGCCGACGATCGACGTCGATCTCGACGCGGCGCTGATCGAGAAGGAGCCGATCACCATCGTCCTGTCCGACAAGGGCTGGGTGCGGGCGCTGAAGGGCCACGTCGACGACCTGACGAAGCTCGAGTTCAAGCAGGGCGACAAGCTCAAGCGGGCCATCAAGGCCTCGACCACCGACAAGCTGCTGCTGCTCGCCACCAACGGCAAGGTGTTCACGCTCGAAGCCTCGCTGCTCCCGGGCGGCCGCGGCCACGGCGAGCCGGTGCGGCTGATGATCGACCTGGAGGAGAACCACGACATTTCCGACGCCTTCCCCTACCAGCCGGGACGCAAGCTGCTGATCGCCTCGACCGGCGGCTACGGCTTCATCGTGCCGGAGGACGAGGTCGTCGCCTCGACGCGCAAGGGCAAGCAGGTGTTGAACGTGACGGAGCCGGAGGAGGCCAAGCTCATCGTGCCGGTGCCGGTGGGCGCCGACCACGTGGCGATCCTGGGCGACAATCGCAAGATGCTGATCTTCAAGCTCGAGGAGATCAACGAGATGACGCGCGGCAAGGGCGTCATCCTGCAGAAGTCGAAAGAGGGCGCGCTGGCCGATGCGCGCGTGTTCAAGAAGGCCGACGGCCTGACGTGGACCGACAGCGCCGGGCGCACGTTCACGCTGAGCTGGAGCGAGCTCAAGGAGTGGGTGGGCGCGCGGGCGCAGTCAGGGCGCCTGGTGCCGAAGGGATTTCCGCGGAGCAACTCGTTCGGGCCGGCGTTTTAGTTGTACGCTTCGCGAACCAAACGATTGCGTAGTTATTGCTAACAAGCAGATTTCCGATGCTTATCGAAAGAAGTGCCGTTCTACGGCTCCCACGAAATTGGATTTGACGCAAATATTGGCTTTTCATTCGTACGGGCAAAAGGACGCTCGAATGAGCTCCAATAAATCACATCTCATTATCACCGTGCACGGAATTCGCACCTTTGGAAAGTGGCAGGAGCGCCTGGAAGGACTCGTAAGGTCGAGCGGAGACGTGGATCACATAGCATTTTGTCACTACAAGTTGGGGTATTTTTCAATTTTGGCATTTCTAGTCCCCCCGACGCGGTGGTTAGTTGTCCGAAGGTTCAGAGAAGAGATTCGAGCTCTGTGCCGCTCCCGTGAATGGCTAAGAATCGATCTTGTTGGCCACAGTTTCGGAACGCACGTCATTGGCTGGGCCCTTTGGGGGTTGAGTGAACATGAAAGAATACCTACACATACGGTAATCCTGTCCGGGAGCGTATTGCGCAGTGGGTTCAATTGGGCGCGCTTGATCGGCTCGCGCGTTTCGCGTGTAATCAACGATTGTGGCACTCAAGATGCCGTGCTGCTTCTTAGCCAGTTCTTCGTCCTGTTCACCGGAATGGCAGGCCGCGTAGGATTTTCGGGGATGACGAGCGAGAATTTTCGCAATCGGTTTTCCCCCTTTGGCCATAGCGGTTATTTCGTAAATATGCAGGGTAGTCCCGATGATAAATACATGCAGGACAATTGGGTGGAACTTTTGACCGCCAGCAAGCCCATTCACCACTTTAATATGTCGCCAGACGAGAGCCCGCTGCGCGGCCTAATGTTTTGGATGGGCAATAACGCAGAACCCGTGAAGTTGACATTCTATCTCGCCCCGTTGCTCGCATTTGCATTTTGGGTGTGGGGGCAACGCCAAGAAGCAGTTCAGCAACGCGATTTGGCCTCTGCGAGAGCCGAGATCGCCATAAATGCGCTAATCGGAGAAGAGGTTGTGAATGCGGCTCGCGACATCAAAACGCGGGAGGCTATCGAGCTCGCGATAAAGGACGGCCAAAAGCAATCTTTAGAGCGTCTCGGCATATCCGAGCGGGACATTAAGTACGCTAAGTATCGGCTGCTCAAGAGGATGACGGTCGAAGACAAATCGCCGGCGCACTTGGAAGTTAGAGCCCGCTCCGATCGTTTTGCTCTAATGTGGGAGGCCCTTCAAATTATTACAGACTTAGCGTCATCCGGAGATGCGAAGTTTGTGCTTGAGCGTAATGAAACAAGCGCTTCATATTGGCAGGAAGTATGTAGCGTTCCGGGGTCGCATTTGCGACGGCCTCCTTGCGACGAATAGTGTCACGGTGGGTATGCGCGCTCGAACAGCTTCGGCCCGGCGTTTTAGGCGCAATTGAGCGGGAGACGGCTAGAGCTCACGACGCGCTCTGAACCTGATTGCCGCTTGTGACCCGTTGCAGACATTTCCTGCAATGGCGCATTTGCATCTCTCTAGGGCCGAACGCGGGGCCAAAACCAGCCGGTTGCGGGGATTAAGCCGTCACCCACAGAGCGCGTCAGTCGGTACCTATGGCCCAACCCTTGGAATTTCGGACAATCAAGCCGACCCTTCAATTCCGTAGTGATTTCGAACGCGTAAAGAAGGAGGCAGGCGATCATCGCCTCGATACGCCGCTCCTCGGCGTCATCGACAGGCTCGCGGCGGATCTACCCCTTCCGGCCCACTGTCACGATCACCCGCTCAGCGGCATCTTCGAAGACTGCCGGGATTGCCACGTCGGCCCGGAGCTGGTGCTGATCTACCGGAAGCCCGACGCGCATACGTTGGAACTCATACGCCTCGTGCACGATGTCTTCCGCTTGATGTTGGCGCGCTTTGCCACGGAGAAGGCCGTGCCGTTCAAGCCGCTGGTGCCCGCCATCACCACCGTCGAAGCCATCGAGGAAGCAAGGCGCGGCGGGCTGAAGGACTTTGCCGACAGCACAGCCCTGCTGAAGTCGCTCATTGCGGGCGATTGAACCAATCCGTCGCTTCCGCCGACATGCTCAGCGGTCACTTACAGCCGTCCCGGAGAGGTTGCTCGTGGTGTTCGTAGAGGCACTTGCATCTATTGCGATGCGCCTGCGCCAGAGTGGCGAGGGAGCGACAAGCGGCGGCGAATCTAATTCGCGTGAAAGCACGCAAGCGAAAAGTACGCTTGAGCCACAAGAAAGAATCAAGCGATCTGAGGGGCATGACAAAACACATCCTCTCGCTCCGCTACGACGGGCTCGACGCCGCCAGCCACCACGGCATCGGCACCGCAGGCTCCAAGCAGGTCATCGGTGGCGCGCAGATATTGCTCGGCGCGCACGCGCACTACTTCACCGGCGGCAAGGTGCCCGAGCGCGTCGACGACCGCGGGGAAGGGTTCAAGATCCTCGATGTCGGGCGCCGGCAAGGCTCGATCATCTTCGACATCGCGCTGCTGATCACGGCGAAGGCGATTTGGGACGTCGATGAGACGCACTACGGGTTCGACCGCTTCCTGGCCGAATCCTACGCCGCCCACCGCGCCGCAAAGCTGTTCAAGGAGCCGCCGTATGAGCGCCGGCAAGCAGCGCCTGCCGGCAATTCGCCGCTGCCCGATCTCGACTACGCGCGTGAATACGAGCGGCGCCGGCTTCTGCAGCGCACGCAGCAGGCGGTGAGCTTCATTTCTGCGCCACTCGGCATCACGGCGTCGGTGGTCGAGGTGTCGATCGACGGTCGCCGCGTCGACACCATGCACGCCCGCCAGCCGGGAACGACCGACATCCACGAATGGCTGCAGGCCTTCCGCCAGGGCAAAGTCGGCTCGAGCCGCTTCCAGTGATTTCGCTCTGCCCCGCCAGGCGCTCGAGCAGCCGAGCATGGGCCGCCATCGCTGGCGGCCCGCCGGTTTGTCGCGCAGCGCTTTTCGCTTAGCGGTGCGAGACCGCTACTTCCAGAGCAAGGTGCCCGGCTGAATGACGAGCGTCTTGGCCTTGCAGTAGTCGACCGGCGCATCGAAGTAGCCGCCGTCGGCCAGATGGATCTGCGTGCGCACCTCGCACTTGCCTTCGTCCGTCTCGAAGTCGAGCTTGATCGTGTCGCCCGGCTCGATGCGCTTTTCGATCCAGTTCTCGCTCCACTCGCCGTCTTCCTGCGTGCGGAATTCGAGCACGGTGTCGTTCGATTCGTTCACGACGTCGAAGTACCAGTGCTTGTCCTCTTCCGCGCTGGCGCCGCCTACGCCGGACATGCCGATTGCCAACACCGTTCCGAATATCGCTGCCGCAATCGCGGCTGTCACACGTGTCATTTCCCGTCTCCCCCATTTCGACGTTCAACGCGGCTAGCGATATTGCACGCCAAGGGGATGTCAATGGCCGTTCACGACGAGCGTCCATAACGACGTTGACGGTGATGTGCATATCGCCGCTCGGCGGCGCGGCACGGGTGTCACACGCCCAGCAGCAGGCCGTCGACGTCATAGGAGGAGCGCTGTCCGACATCGGCGCCGTGCGCATCGAGGAAGGCTTCGGCCGATCGATTTCCAAGGTCGCGCAGCACGACGAGAAAAGCCCACTCGGCATTCATCTTCGAGGACGAGCCGAAGTCGGCCATTTCGGAACAGGCGATGCGGTGGATGCGCATCTGCGCCCACCGCGCCCCTTCGGATGTTCCCGGATCGGCGACTTGGCGCAACATCGCGATCATCCGCAGCTCTTTCAGGAGAACCGCGTTGAACGAGACCTCGTTGACGCGGTTGGCGATCTCGCGCGCCGAACGCGGCGCGTCGGGGCGTTCTACAGGATTGATTTGCACGAGGATCGTGTCGTGCGACTGGCTTTCACGCACCAGCGGGGTGATGGTCGGATTGCCGGCAAAGCCGCCGTCCCAATAGGGCTCGCCGTCGATCTCGACGGCGCGAAACATCTGGGGGAGGCAGGCGGAGGCGAGCAGAACATCGGCGGTGATCGCGTCGTTGCGAAAGACACGACCCTGGCCGGTACGCACGTTGGTCGCGGTGATGAACAGCCTGACGGGCGCCTGCGCCAAGCGCCCAAAGTCCACTTGCTCGAGCAGGATGTCCCGCAGTGGGTTGGCCGCGGTCGGATAGAGGTCGTAAGGCGACAAGACCCGAGCCATCAGATCCGTAGCCAGGTAAGACAGCGAGTTATCGAGGCTCCAGTTGCCCATCAGGATGTCGAAGGGGCCGCGCTGCACCGGGCTGAACTGCGCGGCGCGCGAAATCCGTTGCCAGAATTGCTCCAGGGCGCGGCGCGCACCGGCCACGCCGCCTTCGCGGAGACCATGGGCGAGCACGACAGCGTTCATGGCGCCGGCGGACGTGCCGGATATCGCGTCGATGTGCAGCCACGGTTCCTGCAGCAGCCTATCGAGCACGCCCCAGGTGAAGGCGCCGTGCGCGCCACCGCCTTGCAAGGCGAAGTCCACCAGAACCGGCTGGCGGTCGCTTCCGCGCGGGACTGCGAAGGGATCAGCAGGCATATCGGATTGTCGGCCTGTGCTGCTATCGCCGGGCACGCTGGCTCACGCTCGGATGAGGCTGGCTTCGATCTCTTCTCCAAACTCGTTGTTCGAGATTGCGACCCACCTAAGGTTTTTCGTCCAGTTGGTCGCCCGGCCTTTACCAACAAAGCTGCTGCTGCTTTCGGCGTGCAAGCAACACCTTTTTCCTTCGATGGGTAATTGGTGCGGCGCACATTGGCAGCACGCCTGGCCAATTCATCGAGCGCTCTATGACAACGGTGGCGACGGGTCCGGCGCTAGAATTCATGCGTTCGCGCGATGAGCGAGCGATCACATCCTGGGGGATGCGTGTCATGCGTTTTGGCAAATGGATCTGTTGGCTGAAAGGTCACCTTTGGCATTTCTATAACGGCAACGTCGAGATTGGCGGCACACCGCACTGGTACTCCTGCGGCCGATGCGGCAAACGCGCCTGATTGCACTTCCGCTCTGTACTGCTCCGCCGTCCCGATCTCTGTGCTTCAGCGGGGCTAGCGCCGAAGTCGATCCCGCGGTCGTACAGCTTCGGGCCAGCAATTTAGGCGAGCCGCGCGGGCGATCCGCGGGGAGGTAGGAGATCCGCCGCCGATCGTATGCCGCATAAAAGCCCAAAAGTAGAAAAAGGTAGTGATAACAGGGTGCTTCGCCAGAAGTAGGCTGCGGCGCCTTAATTGCCTCCAGCTATGCGGCTACCTCGGGCGCCATGATGACATTCCCCCGTTTGAAACTGGGACGCACCGCGTTCCTGCTTGCTCTGTTGGCGATGCCCGTGGCGGGTTACGCGCAGGCACCGGCAGCGCCGAAGACCGTGGCTCCCGCAGCAAAGGCCGCGACGCCGGAGGAAAAAGCGGCGCCGCCCGCGCAGGCACCGGGACCGGCCCAGACAGATCCGGCGGCGAAGGCGGCCGTTCCGGCGCCTGGCGCCGCACCGGCCCCGGGTGGCGACGAACCGGCCGAAGCCGCCGACCGCTCCATCGAGCGCATGAAGTCCCGCATCAAGGAGTTCGAGGCGCGAACCGACGTCGCGCCGGACATCCGCGATCAGGCGCTTGCACTCCTGCGCACCGCGCTTGGGCATCTCGAGGCGGCGTCGGCGAGCGCCGCATCCGCCAAGCGCTTCCAGGAATCCGCTCAGAAGTCGCCGGAACGTATCACCGAGGCCAAGCAGCAGCTCGAGGCACTGCGTAAGGAGCCGGGCGAGGAAGAATTCGCCAAGCGCGTCGACAAGCTGCCGCTCGGCGAGGCCCAGCAGGCGCTCGATGCCTCGAACAGCGCGGCGGCGACGACTAAAGCGGATCTCGACCAGCTCGAGGGGCGCCTGCGCGAGATGGCGACGCGGGCGACTGCGGCGCGCGAGGAGCAGACGGTCGAGAAGCAGGCGCTCGATGCGCTGGAAAATCCCGACGAGGCCCAGGCGGGCGATAGCAATCCCGTAGTCGTCGACGCGCGGCGCGCTGCGGTGACGGCGGAGCGGCGCGCACGCGCGGCCAAGCTCAACCTGCTCGAGCAGGAGCTGATCGCGCTGCCGGCCCGGCAGGCGTCGACCACGGCGCGGCGTGACCTTGCGGCCGCCAAGTTCGACAAGCTTTCAAAGCGCATCCCGATCGTGGCGGCGCACGTCAACAGGCTGAAGGAGGCGGAGGCGGCAAAGCGCCAGGCCGACGCCGACCGCGAGGCAAAGCGCCTTTCCGCGCAGCACCCGTTGCTCGAAGCCTACGTGAAGGACACCGACGTCATTCGCGAGCGGGGCGCCGATGCAACGCGGGCGCTCGATGAAGGCAAGTCGCGGCTCGCCGAGATCCAGGCGGATTTGGCGCGCGTACGCGACAGCAAGGTCTCCGCACAACAGGTTCTCGAGATCGGCAGCATCGGCGGCGAGTTCAGCGAGCTGCTGAGGGCGATGCGCGCGCAGCTCCCCGACACGGCGCGGCTGCAGCGGCGCATCGCCGACCGCGACCAGGCCATCGTCGATGCTCGTCTGCAGCGTCTCCAGGCCGAGGACGCGCGCCGCGCTATGTCCGACACCGGCGGCATGGCCGACCGCGTGCTGGCGGCGCACGTCAAGCGCGCCGAGCAGAAGGCCGTGCCAGACCATGTGCGTCCGGCGCTGGAGAAGCTCGTCGCCGCGCGCCGCGATCTCTACGTGCAACTGCACGATGCGCTGGTGACGCGAATAGCCCAGCTCGCCGAGCAGAACGGCGCCGAGCGCGACCTCCTCAATCAGACGACGCAGCTGCGGGCGCTGCTTAACAGCCGCCTGCTGTGGCTGCCGAGCTCGGGATCGATCGGTATCGGCTGGCTCGACCAGGTGCGCGCCAGCTTCGGCTGGATCGCCGATCTCGAAGCCTGGAAGGTCACGGGGCAGACGCTTTTCGCGCGCGCCGTCGATCGGCCCATACCAACCGCGATCGTGCTGTTCGCCTTCGGCGCGCTGGTCGTATTCTCCCGCCGCCTCACCGCACGCCTTGCGCGGATAGCGGAGGCCGTCGGCCGCTACTCGACCGACAATTACCTGCGCACGCCAGAGGCGCTGCTCATCTCGGCGCTGCTGGCGATCAAGACGCCCCTTCTGTTCGGCTATGCTGGCTGGCTGCTCGTGCAACCGCCGCTCGCGGCCGACTTCGCGGTCGGCGTCGGCGTCGGACTACTGGCCGTCGCCTCCCTCCTGATGTTTCTGCGGCTGATCCAGTTCATCTCTATGCAGAACGGGTTGTTCTCGACGCACTTCGGCTGGAGCGAGCGGGCGCGTGCCACGCTGTACCAGAACACCATCTGGCTGAAGTACGTCATCACGCCGATCGCCTTCATCCTCGGCATGATCAACGCCAGCAGCCTGCAGAGCCTGCGCGACGGCCTCGGGCGCTTCGCGTTTCTCGCCGGCGGTATCGCGGTATCGCTCTACATCGCCCGGGTGATCGACCCACGGCGCGGCATCATCGCCGACCGCCTGACGCCGACGCATCCGTTGTGGATGACACGCGTGATCTGGCACGCGCTTCTCTCGCTACTGCCGCTCGCCATCGCCGGCCTCGCGCTGTGGGGCTACTACGACGGCGCCTCGCAGCTCCGCGACGGGCTGCTGCTTTCGGTGGCCATTATCGTCGGCGCGTTTCTCGTCTACAGCGTCGCCATGCGCGAGGTTCTGGTGGCGCGCCGGCGGCTCGAGACCAAGCGAGCGGTCGAGCGGCGCGAGAAGGCGCGGGCTCAGGCAATTGCCGAAGCAAAGGCCGCGACGGGCGAGCCGCCGCCTCCAGCGGTCGAGGAGCCCGAGGTCGACATCGCATCGATCAGCGATCAGTCACGCCAGCTGGTGCGGCTCTCGGTGTTCCTGCTTCTCGCCACCGCGCTCTATTTCTTCTGGCGCGAGGCACTTCCGTCGCTGGCGCTGCTCGACGTCCAGCTCTGGCAGCAGGTGATTATGGCCGACGGCGCGACGCGTACCGTCCCGGTCACGGTTTCCAACGTCATGGTGGCGCTGGCGACCATCGTCATCACCTTTATTGCCGCGCGCAACCTGCCAGGCCTGCTGGAGATCACCGCGCTTCACCGCCTGCGCATCGAGGCTGGCACGCGCTATGCGATCAGTGCCGTCAGCCGCTACCTGATCGCCATCGCCGGCTTGGTCATCGCCTTCCAGAGCATCGGTTTCGACTGGAGCCAGGTGCAGTGGATCGTGGCGGCGCTCGGCGTCGGCGTCGGCTTCGGCCTGCAGGAAATCGTCGCCAACTTTATCTCCGGCCTCATCATCCTCTTCGAGCGTCCGGTTCGCGTCGGCGACACGGTGACGATCGGCGATCTCACCGGCACGGTCTCGCGCATTCATATCCGCGCCACCAGCATGACCGACGGCGAGAACCGCGAGATCATCATCCCCAACAAGTCTCTCATCACCGAGAAGGTCATCAACTGGACGCTGACGGACAGCATCACGCGCGTGACCCTGAAGATCGGCATTGCGTACGGTACGGACACGGTGCGCGCACAGATGTCGATCCTGGAAGCCGTAAAAGCAACGCCTCAGGTTCTCGACGCGCCCGCCCCCAGCGTGTTCTTCGTCGGCTTCGGCGCATCCGGGCTCGAGTTCGAGGTCCGCGCGTTCGTTCTGCAACTCACCCACCGCTCGACCGTCATCAACGATCTTCACGTCGCCATCGAGCGCGCCCTGCGTGAGCGGCAGATCGCGATGTCGTAACGGGCCGACCGCCGACGTTGCGTACTACGCGGCGCCCACTGCGTGTAGATATAGCGATCTTTAAGGGGTCACGGCCAGCGCGAGAAGCACTGGACGAAGTAGGTGCAGGGGCCGAAGAAGCACGAGCCGTTGGCGACGCCGACGCCGATGTGGTTCATCTCCCTGCCGACCAGATGCTTGCGGTGCCCAGAGGAGTCGAGCCACATCCGCAGCGCGCTTTCGGGCGTGGTGCCGTTACCGCGGGCGATGTTCTCGGTCACGCGGATTACGCGCTGCCCCGCGGTGTTGCGGCGGTTGTAGCGGCTGGTGGGCGACGTGCCGCCGGGGCCGAAGTGATCGAAATAGCTGCGCCGCGCCATGTCCTGCGCGTGGTCGACGGCCGCCGCCGAGCAGACCGGGTCCTCCTTGAATTCCGGCAGGCCGTTGCGGCGGCGGAAGGCGTTGGTGATCTCGATTGTCTGCACGGCCTGCCGTTCGAGTGCGGTCAGTTGCTTCGGCGGCGCGGCGGGTGGGACGTGAACGGCGGGGGCCGCGGCCGGCGTCGGCGCCGGCACGGTCGCCTCGGGGATCGTTTGTGTCTGCCAGGCGCTGGTGCGCTCCTGGGCGAGCGCGGCGAGCGGCGGCAGCATGGCCAAGCCCAGTAGCCCGAAGGCACGGGCAACACGGCGCCAGATCAAGCCGGTTCGCTGGGCGTGGCCCGCGGCACGTCTCACTATTCCGTTCCCTCGAATCGCTTCGTTGGCAGCAAATCATCTTGCTGCTGAATGTGCGCTCGTCTGGGCAAGATTGGCGCCGTTTGGGGGCATCTCCCGTGGGCGCGCCGGCTGCAGCGCTTTTCGCTCTCGCGCGGCCGCTGCGTGATCGGCGCGATCTTGGCAGGGTCGCCGTCAGCCCATAAGCTTGGCGGGCAGTTGGTTTGTGGAGGAAGCCATGACTTACCCCGGCCAGTCGCCGCAAGTTCCCGCAGGCACCCTGTTCTCCAAGATGATGGTGACGATCATTGTGCTCACCACGCTCGCGCTCATCTCCTTCGGCCCGAAGTCGATCACCTCCGAGACGTTCGGCGGTCGGGCCGGCACGCACGACACGGCCATCGAGCCGAGCGGTTGAAACGCCACTTTAAGTGACCAGCAGCCCTAATTTGCAGTCGCGGGATACGTTGTGGGGCATGGCGCGTTTAGCTCGCCCGAGCCGAGGAGTGCCCGCGCATGAAACTCTACTATTCCCCCGGTGCCTGCAGCCTCGCCGACCATATCGCCCTGCACGAAGCCGGGATGACGTTCGATCTGGCGCAGGTAGACCTCAAGACCCACAAGCTGGAGGACGGCCGTTCGTACACCGAGATCAACCCGAAGGGCTCGGTGCCGGCGCTGCAGTTCGACGACGGCGAGGTGCTGACCGAGAATGTCGCGATCCTGACCTACATCGCCGACCAGAACCCGGCGCCGGTACCCAGGGGGCCCCTCGGTCGCCACCGGCTCATCGAGATGCTGGCGTTCATCGGCAGCGAGGTGCACAAGCCGTTTCACCCGCTGTTCGTCCCGCAATCGACCGACGCGGAGAAGAAGCAGGCCGGCGCGACGGTCGAGAAAAAGCTGAAGCACGTCGCTGCGAAGTTCGAGGGTCCGTACCTGTTCGGAGCGCAGCCGACGGTGGCGGATGACTACCTGTTCGTGATGCTGATGTGGGCGGCGAAGATGCAGCTCGCCGTACCTGACAACCTCGCCGCCTTCAGTGCGCGCATGCGCGAGCGCCCGGCCGTCAAGCTGGCGCTTACGCACGAGGGGCTCGCCTGAGCCTCACCGTCTAGGCGCGGCGCTGCTCGGGATCGACCGCCGGGGCCGGATAGAAGACGTATTTTGCCGGGCCGCTCGTCTTCGCCTCGTACATGGCGGCGTCGGCATTGCTCAACAGCTCGGCCGGAGTGCGTGCATCGTCGGGGAAGACGCTGATGCCGATGCTGGCGGTGACGGCTAGCTCGGCGCCGTCGATGGCATGTGGCATGGATAGGCTGCGCAGCACGCGGTTGGCGGTGATTGCCGCGTCTTCCGGCTGGTTCACCGCGGTCAACAGGATGACGAACTCGTCGCCGCCCATGCGGCTGACCGTATCGCATTCGCGCACGCAGGCGAGCAAGCGGGTGGTGACGGACTTCAGAAGCTCGTCGCCCACGGCGTGTCCGCGCGTGTCGTTGATGAGCTTGAAGCCGTCGAGGTCGAGATAGAGCAGCGCCACCTTACTCGAGTGACGGTCGGCGACGGCGACGGCGCGGCCCATCCGGTCGTCGAGCAGCACGCGATTGGGCAGGCCGGTCAGCGGATCGTGGTGGGCGACGTGACGGAGCCGGCGGGACGCCTCGCGCGCTTCGCTGACGTCGCGGAAGACGTTCACGGCGCCGGTGAACTTACCCTCTCTGTCGCGGATCGGAGCGACGGTATCCTCGATCGGAACCTCTCTGCCGTCACGGCGGACAAGCAGCGCCGTCTCGGGTAGCGGCGCCACCGCCCCCTGGGTGATGGCAACCTGCATGCGTTGCGAGATCGGCGTGCGCGTCGTCGCGTCGATAACCGTGAACACGTCGCCGAGAGGTTTGCCCACCGCCTCGTCCTCCGGCCAGCCGGTGAGCAGTGTCCCCGCGCGATTGAGAAAGGTGACGTTGCCGGTAGCGTCGGCGCGCATGACGCCATCGCCGATCGACGCGAGGGTGACCTGCGCGCGCTCCTTCTCGAGGAACAGCTCAGCTTCCGCCGTCTTGCGCCGGCGAATGTCGCGCACCGTGCCGAGCCCAGCGGAGGCGGTGAGGATGAGGGCGAGAATGGTGGCCGCGGCGAGAGCGTTTTGCGTCGTCAGGAAGTCCTGGCTGGCCTGCTCCTCGCGCTGCTCGAGAAGGCGAAGTTCGGCGTCCTTCATAGTCGTCGCGAGCTGGCGGAAAGCCTCGAGCGCGCGGGCGCCTTCGCCTGCCCGGAGAAGGTCGATCGCGCGGTCGGCGCCGTAGTTGGCGCGCGCTGTGATGACGGTCTCGGACCGCTGCGAGATGAGGTCGATCAACCGCTTTATCTCAGGCATTTGCGCGGCTTGTTCAGGATTGTCCCGCGTCAGGTCGATAAGCTGCAGATTGGCTCGCGTGAAGTCCGTGACGGCGTCGCGGTTGAGCCTTCTATAGCGGTCGTCGCCGGTGAGGACATAGCTGCGACCGCTCGAATGCATGAGCGCCAGAGATTCCGAAAGGTCGTCGATGCTGCCGATCACCTGGTAGGTGTGACGCACCCATCCGACGCTGCCCTTGGCGGATTCGAGCGCCCGGTAAGAGCTCAACCCGGCTCCTAGCAGCACGAGGATGGCGAATACGAAAGCCACCTCGATTTCGTAGCGCCGGAAGAGTTTTATGAGCGGCATTTGTGCGTCCGGGAACCCACCATCCAGTTTGTGTACAGCCTATATTTTTACAAGCGACGTATCTCCGCCCGTGAATTCTATATTAAAGTGTATCGATCCCTAAAAAGCGGTCGGTGCAAATCGGGTGCTGCATGCGAGCCCGCACCAGTCGAAAGGCCAGTCCTTGCTCCGCGCCATCCGGGGCGGCGCAGGCGTTGGGCTTGATCTCGAATTATCCGTTCGACGGCAACATCGTTCGCGGTGTCCTCAATGATCGGCCCAGACGGCAGGCGCGCGCCAGTCTGGCGCCCTGGCAAAGGTGTTCGGGCGTCGGGGGCTCCAGCTCCTGCGTTTTGGTGGTCTCCGACCTCCGACAGAATCTCATCCTCGGTAAGTCATTGCGAGGCGCTTCGCGAGGACTTAGATTAGAGTATTACGCAGCGTTGGGCGGTGATTGAGATCGTCCCTTCGCCTCGGCGGGCAAGGTCGCTTCTTCCCTGCCTTTGGGTTGACCGCCCACCTTGCCGGCAAGCGATGCCGCAGTCTCTTTCCGCCAGTGATAGCGGCCGGCCGTGCGCCGGCTGGAAGAGAGGCATGCCATGGGTCTCGCGACTTCGCTCCAGCGATATCTCCACAGCCGGGCCGTGGGCTATGACGTCATAACCCACGATCCAACCAAAACCTCGTTGGCAACGGCCCACATCAACTCAATCCCCGAGGCCAACCTCGCCAAAGGCGTTCTGATCAGCCGCAAGGACGGCTACCTTCTCGCCATCGTGCCCGCCTCATGCGAGGTGCAACTGAACGAAGTTGGGCGATGGCTGAAGCAGCCCGTCGGATTGGCGACGGAAGAGGAAGTGGCTGCGACATTTGCCGACTGCGAGTCTGGATGCGTGCCTCCCGTCGCCGGCGCCTATGGGCTGCCGGCGGTGATGGACGATCGCCTCGAGGGCCTCGCCGATATCTATTTCGAGGGCGGCGACCATCGTACGCTGGTGCATGTGACCGGCCGCGATTTTCACCGTCTGACGGCCAACGTTCCGCACGCCGCTGTCGCCAACCCCAGCCATTGAGGCAACGGGGATCGTCGCCGGGCGTGGGTTGGGTTGGCGCGGATCGTGGGGCTCGGGTTTGGTCGTGCCGTCGTTGCCGCGCATAGGAGTACGCCATGACCGTCATTGCAATGACGCGCGAGATGGCCACCCGCGGAAGTGAAGTCGCCACGGGCGTGGCTGAGCGACTGGGCCTTTCCATCATCCATCATGAGATTGTCGAGCACGAAATCGCCGAACGCCCCGGCATGAGCGAAGGGGCGGTTCACCGGATACTGGAGGGTGAGGCGTCGCTTCTGGAGCGGTGGAAGCTGGACCGCCAGAGGATGTCGCGGTGCACGGCGCAAGAAATCCTGGAGCTCGCCGCCAGAGGGAACGTGGTGATCAGGGGCTGGGGCGCGACCCATATTTTGAAGTCCATTCCGCAGGTTCTATGCGTGCGGATCTGCGCGCCGATGCCCTTTCGCGAAAAGCTCTTGATGCAGCGGCGCGGGCTCAAAGAGGCCGCCTCGGCGCGTCACGCGATCGAGTGCAGCGATGCCGCCCACAACGGCACGATACAGAGGCTGTTCGGGATAGACTGGGAAGATTCCCATCTCTACTCCATCGTCCTCAATACCGCTCGCGTCCCGGTCGAAGACTGTGTCGCGCAGATCGTCCGCCTGGCAGAGAGCCCTGCGTTCGAGGAGACCGAGCAATCCCGCGGCGCACTGAAGGACGAATTGATACTGGCGAGGGTCCATGACGCCATCGACGATCGGTTCGGGTCCGACTCACTCCATCTTGGTTTCGAGGCGCATGTATCCGCCGGCACGGTGACTCTGACGGGGGCGACGACAGATGAGAAGTTGATCGTTGACGCCGTTCGTCTGCTGCATGGCGTCGCCGGTGTCAGGCGCGTCGAAAGCAGAATAAGCCACGTTGCCTTCGTGCCGCATGCACATTGAAAGTTGGTCGGATGGGCTGATTTTCCAATGCCCACGGTTCGACATGTACTGAATGAAAAGGGCCACGGCGTTCACCACATTCGGCCGGACGCTTCCGTCCGCGATGCGCTCGCGATGATGGCCGAACACGACGTCGGGGCACTGGTCGTGCTGGATGGTGAGAATCTCGTCGGCATCATCACCGAGCGGGACTACGCCCGAAAGATCGTCTTGAAAGGGCGGACATCGCCGTCGACGACGGTCTGCGAGATCATGTCGACGAGAGTGATCTGCGCACGTCTCGACCAGACGGTCGAGGAGTGCATGGCCGTCATGACCGAGAGAACCGTGCGCCATTTGCCGGTTCTCGAACACAAGAAAGTCGTCGGCATCGTCTCGATCGGCGATATGGTCAAATGCATTATCGACGATCAGAAATTCACCATCGAGCAGCTCGAACATTACTTCCAAGGCGGCCGCTGATCCGCGGCATCGGGTTGCGGGTTCGCGCATAGTTTAGCCCGAAAAACGCAGACGGCGCCCGTGTCGCCACGGGCGCCGCTGCAAGCGCGGATGCGAGGGCTATTGGGTCGGGCCGCCCTTCACACCCACGGCAACCTGCAGCAGCTTGCCGTCCTTGTGCGCGGTGCCGCGCCACGTGCCGTTCTCGTCCTTGCTGAGATCCGAGATGCCGGTGTAGCCGAGGCGCGAAAGATGCTCGCGGGCCTGCTGCTCGTTGAACAGGTTCCCTTTCAGCTTGTGCTCGGTGGCGGCGGCGGGGTTCTGCGGCGCCTCGGCCGTGGCGGGCAACGCCAGCGGGGCGGCAAGGGCTGCGGTGATGATGAGCGTACGAAGCATGTCTGTATTTCTCCCTAGGGCACCGTCGCTTGGGATTGAGGGTGCGTTGATTGGCAAAGTTGGACGGCGCAGTGCCGTCGCTGCCTATCAAGGTGGGCGTCGGCGCGCTCACATGCCAATCACGAAGCCGGCGTCAACGCACACGTTTGCCTCACGCGATTGTGCGCCAGGTGCGACCATCACGCCGGGGGACCGCCGCCAGGCGATCTCGATGCGCAGGCGCTTCGCCCCGTCAATGACCGAACCGGTCGATCCTCGATGGGGTGTGGCCTCGCCGCACTAGGATTCATTACGCGGGTAGTAAACAATTCAAAAGACAGCTCGGAGGCGCCAAGCGAGCTGGTACGCCCGACGTCGGCGGCGTGCGGAATCCGCATGCCGATGAGTTCGTCCGAAGCGCTCCAGCACTGACACCTCTCCGCTGCAAGTGTGCTTGCGTTGGAGTACTGTATGCGTTGCGTGCGTTTCGCGCTGGCGGCTGCGCCGGCGATGGCTTTCATCCTTGCCGCCGTGCCTAGCTACGCCCAGGACCCGCCGCCGTCGGCCGCGCAGCAGGCCGCACCCCCCGCGGAAACGCCGGCTACCGATACCGTCGCGCTGCCGCAGCTCGACGTCGAGACCGAGGCCGCACCGGCCAAGCGCAACAAGCAGAAGCAGGCGATCAAGTCCAATGCGACGCAGGCCGCAGCGGCCTCGCCGGCGCCAGTCGAGACGGCGCTGCCCGGCATCGCCGTCGAAGGCGAGAAGCTGGTCCGCTCCTTCCAGGCGACGACGACAAGCATCGGGATCGTGACCGGGCAGCAGATCCGCGAGGAGCAGATCCAGGATCTGCAGGAAGCGCTCAACACGCAGGCGAACGTCAGCGCGCCGGAAGGCTCGCGCGGCAATTCGGGCATCGTCATCCGCGGTCTCAACTCGGAGGGCCTGACGCAGAACCAGAATCCTTCGGCCGCCCCGCTAATTTCGGTGGTGATCGACGGCGCGACGCAGAACCCCGAGGCAACGCGGCGCGGTGCCCGCGGGCTGTGGGACGTCGAGCAGGTCGAGGTGCTGCGCGGGCCGCAGTCGGCGCTGCAGGCGCGCAATTCGCTGGCCGGCGCGGTGTTCATCAAGACCCACGATCCGACCTACAAGTGGGAGGCGATCGTCGAGGGCACGGCCGGCGATTTCGATCTGAAGAGCGGCGGCTTCGTGTTCAATGCGCCCATCGTTGTCGGGCAGTCTGCGCTGCGCATTTCCGGCCAGTCCTACCAGCGCGACCACGGCATCACTTACACCAATCCAGAGAATGACAAGCTCGACGACGACGTGCTGCGCACCATACGCGGCAAGCTTTTGCTGGAGCCGGACGCAATCCCGGGGCTGAGCGCGCTATTCACGATCTCACGCGTCGATGACACGCCGGCAGTGACCTCAGTATCCCCGCCGTTCTTCGATCGCGTCCTGGACGTCAGCGGCCTGACCGACTTCGTGGACTTCCGCTCGACGCTTACCAACAATTTCATTTCCGACATCGGGTATAGCTTCGCCCCGGGAATGACGCTGCGTTCCGTCACCGCGTACGCCGACACGGAAACGGACATCGGCTCGGCGGCGGGATCGCTCTATGCGCGCGACGTGACGCGCGTCGGAGGCGATTTTACCCAAGATCTGCGGCTCGAGATCGAGAGCCGCGGCAACGGCCTGTCCGGCGTGGTTGGCCTGTTCTACGGATCGTTCAAGTCCAAGAACGACACCCTAGACAGCTTTGACTATGCCGCCGTCTCGGGTGGCTTTCTGCCAGCTCTACCGGTTCAGGATCTTATACTCGACGCCAAGACCGAGAGCATGGCGGCCTACGCCGATCTGCATTACCGGTTCTGGGATAAATTCGTTGTCATCGGCGGCGGCCGACTGCTGCGCGACGAGGTCTCAAGCACGACGACTGGTCAGGTTCTCTTCAATGCATTTGCTCCAAGTATATTCCTAGGCCCCGACTATCGGCCTCTAGACGGAAGTTTCTCGAATGAGTTCACCGAGGCGCTGCCGAGGCTCGGGTTGACATACGACCTGACGGACGATCAGACGATCGGCGCCACGTACAATAAGGGTTATCGCAACGGGTTCACCGAGCACCGACTTCTGACCGACCAGTTCAATACTGTGAAACCCGAGTACCTCGACGCCTACGAGGTGTCCTACCGGTCTACCTGGCTCAACAAGACGCTGTCACTCAATGGCAATGCATTCTACTACGACTATAAGGATCAACAGGTGGCGTTCGACGAGGAGCTCGACTTCACCGGCGCTGGTACCGGCCTGGGCTTCCCCCTGAGCTACATCCTCAATGCCGAGAACTCGCACGCCTACGGCGCCGAGATCGAGACACGCTGGCGCCCCGTCGCGCCGCTGCAGCTCTACGCCTCGCTGGGCCTGATGCGTACGGAGTTCGACAACTTCGTCGGGCCGACGGAAAATTACAGCGGCAATGAGTTTCCCGATGCTCCGGCCTACACCGTCGCGGCGGGCGGTATGTACCAAGACCGCTCCGGCTGGTTCGCCGGCGCCAACATGCGCCACACAGACGGCTACTACAGCGGCGGCGACCTGCAAAACTCGCCGCTGCGGTTCGTCGATGGCTACACGACGGTCGACGTGCGCACCGGCTGGGAGTGGGAGCACTACACGCTGACGGTGTTCGCCAAAAACGTGTTCGACGCGCAGTACGTAACGGCCCTCGGCTTCAACGCCGATGAAGCAACCGTCGGCGATGAGCGTCTCGTCGGCGTGACGGTGCGCGGGCGGTTCTAACTAAGATGCAGTGCGAGCGAATTGCGAGGACGTCCCGAGCCCTGTAGCAGACGCCCTCATGCCCCATCGATCGGGACGGGCAGGACCGAGGGGCACCCTATGCTACGCCCGTTTTGGCTGTAGCGCGCCGCGAATTATCCGGCACACGGTTAACGGGCGGCCGGCTAGCCCTCAGCGGGGGCGCACAAAAGTGCGGACGTCGCGGTCCCTGCCGGCCGCGTCCTCGACGAAGCCGAGCCGCGCGAAATTGGCCTCGATGGCGCGCAGGCCGTCCGGACCGTAGTGGCCGGGATGCGTCTCGATCACGGCGGCGCGGATCGAACCGGCGCTCGCCGCGGTGAGCAACTCGAGCTCGCCACCCTCGATATCCATGACCAGCACGTCGGGCCGGTGGCGATCGAGAATGTCGGGGAAGCTCAACACGCCGACGCTGACGACGGATTCGAACGGCGACGAAGGGTCGAGCGAGCTCGCCCAGAAGTCGCGCCGGCAATAAAACGGAATAGACGCCGCGCCGTCGGCACGCGGCACGACCACGCCGTTGAGCAGCTCGATGCCGTCGATGCCGTTCAGGGCATGCACGCGGCTGATGTAGGGAATGAGGTTCGGATTGGCCTCGACGCAGACGATCTTTCCGGCACCCGTGAACTTGCGCAGGTAGGAGCTAAGGAAGCCGAGGCCGGCGCCGAGCTCGAGCACGACGTCGCCCGGGCGGATGATGCGCGCCGACAGTGCCCGCTCGCGCCGCTCGTAGCGTCCGGCGGCGAGCGTCAACTCCATGCGCGGCGACAGCACGCTGCGGTCGATGGGCAGCACGATGCCGTTGACGCGCGCTTCGCTGCGCAGCCGATTGACGGCGCGCTTGATCATCCTGATCGGGTTCATGAGCCGTTCGGTGCCCCTGCACGACTTTCAGCGCGGCACCTTACAGCCAGGGTGCCGCGCGTGTCTTGCAAAGAGCAGGCAACCGACGGCTTACCCAGGTCAGGCGCTGAGCTTCGACTTGATTAAGCCGACCACCAGCGCGGTGAGGCCGCCGGAGACGCCACCGGTCAGGAACGCCGACACGATGGTGCCGATGTCGAGGCCGGACGCCGCGGCGGTGCCGCCGAGACCAAGCAGGGAGCCGAGGATTTGGCCGCCAACGCCGCCGCCGAGGGCGCCTGCGATGGTGTTGCCGAGCGTGCCGAGGCCCGTGTCCTTCGTGACGGAGCTGGCGGCATTGCCGCCGAGTGCGCCGCTGATGACTTGGATAATAAGTGAGGTGACATCCATCGGAGAACCTTCCCTGCCGCTGTCGAATTTCGACCGGCCGAATGTAGCACTGCGGTCGTCCGATGGCGCGGCTCTAGCGCACCGGGCAAAAATCGTAGGTGGAAAATTATTGGGCCTGACTTAAAGCCGGGGCGGCAAATAAAGCATATGGCATTTGCGTGAATTGAACGGCTTCAACGGCGAAAATGGGAGCCGACATCAAGCATCGCGGCAAGCGGTTTCGCCGGGCACTGCGCCCGAGCTCGGGGTGAGGCGCTTCTTGGCGCATTGCTCGGCCAGGAGCTGGCGCAGTGCCGCCTCGCGCTCCTTCCACTCCGCATTGCCGGCGAGATTGTCGAGCTCCATCGGGTCGGCCGTGACGTTGTACATCTCGACTTCCTCGGCCGCGGGCGTGGTCTTGATGCGCTGCTGGTAGAGCCGTTTGTCGGTGCCTTCGTCGGAGGCCTCGCGCCGCAGCGGCTTCACGACGAGGTCCTGCACGCCGTCGTCGCCCGGGGTTCCCGGATCGCTCCAGTAGCGCGGGTGGTCGAAGTAGCGCGAATACTTCCAGACGGCGCCATCGATCTCGGCGATGACGGTTTCGACATGGTTCGGCTGCACAACGGAATCGTAGGCGATGCCGATGAAGTTCTTCTGGTCCAGCCCGCGGCTGGGGTCGTCGTCGGTCATGAAGTAGATCGGCTCGGCCTTCGCCGCGCCGGCCTCGCCGCGGACGATGGCCGACAGATCGCGGCCGACAAGCGGCAGCGGGTCGGTGAACCCGGAGGCGATCTCGCTGCGCACCGCCTCGGCGTCGACGCCGGCGATGCCGAGAATCGTCGGTGCCAGATCGATGTGACTGGTCGGCATCGACACGGCGCGCGCCTGCGCAGTACCCGGAGGCACGATGACGAGCGGCACGTGCAGCGCCTCCTCGTAGGCCATGTACCACTTCTGGTGCATGCCGCCGTGCGAGCCGAGCAGGTCGCCGTGGTCGGAGGTGAAGATGACGATGGTGTCGTCACGGAATGACGAGGCATCGAGTGCGTGCATCACCTCGGCGAGGTGCCGGTCGACGTCGGCGTGCAACTTGTAATAGAGGCGGTAGTACTGCGCGTTGGCGAAGCTCGGCTGCATGAACGCGCTGTAGGCGTCCTTGTAGGACTTCTGGCATGCAGGCTTGCCGTCGAGCTTCTCTAGTCGCGTGCGGGCGAACCGATCTTGGTCGAACGGCTCCTGCGGGACGTAGTCCGGTACGCTGAAGTCGTACCTGCTCTGGGCGCGCGTCATCATGTTGGAGAAGAAACCCCACAGCGCGATGTCGTGCGGGTTGGTGAACGAGGCCATGACGAACCACGGGGTGCGGTCTTCGCTCGCCTCGAGATCCTGCAGCAGCTTGACGACCTGCGCCGAGATCGCCGGGTCGCGCCCCTGCTTGCCTTGCGGCGCTGACGAGCCAGAGCGCAGCGGGTCCGAGCCGTGCGGCTCCGGGCCGACCCAGCCGGAGAACCCGAACGGGTCCAGCGTGTCGGCTTCGAGGTAGACCTTCTCTTTGGCGGGGTCGGTAAAGCCGTTGGCGTCGTAGCTGGTGACGACCTGGCTGGTGCCGGGCACCTTGAGGTCGGCTTCGGTTACGTGCCACTTGCCCTTCCAGTAGGTGCGATAGCCGGCGGCGCGCAGATAGTGGCCGATGGTCGGCACCGAGCCGGGCGTCAGCCAGTGCATGTCCGGGTCCTCGGCGGCCTTGGCGGCGCCGTCGGTATTGGCCACGCCGTGCAGCGAGGGATAGTGGCCGGTGTAGAGGGAGGTACGGCTCGGCACGCAGGCGACGGAGGCGACGTAGTGCCGGTTGAAGGTGATGCCCTTCTGGGCCAGCGCGGTCTGCGTCGGCAGATAGGAGCGGCGGAATTCCTTCAGCGCCTCGCTCTCGTAGACGGTCGGGTAGCGCTGCTCGTCGACGAGCAGGAACAGGATGTTGGGACGGCGCTGGGAGCTTGCGCCGGCGGTTTGCGCGCAAGCTTCGCCGGGCGAGGAGCCGTTGAGGCCGGCCATACCGGCGGCGCCGGCGAGGCCGAGTTTCAGGGCCGTGCGCCGGTCGACGTCGCGTGGCTCGCTCATGGGTTCCCCCTTGGAATGACTTATAAGTTCCGGCCGGCACGACGGCGCCCCAATCGAGCCGAATTGCTCGGCATGAGTGGGCCGGTCGTCGTTGTGACGGGGTCGATCGTGCCGCGGGATCTTGCGTGAGTTCAACTGTAGAAATTCAGTCGCATATCGGGCGGACGTGGATACCGGCGCGCGCGGGTCAGCCGGCCCCCCTGGCGACGCCCTTCACGGTCGCGGAGCTGACCTCGGCCCACGGACCTCTCGCCTTGGAGGCGCGCTCGGCGCTGCGGGCGCGGCCCGGGTTTGCGGCAGCGGTGCGCACGACGGCGCGAGGCACGCTCGCGCTACATCAGGGCAACCGGCTGCTCAATCTCATCATCAACGACCGCGGCCGCTACATGGTCGGGCTGATGGCCGTCGATCTGCACTTCAATCGCGATGCTGCAGGCGTCGGTCTGACGCCGGGGCGCTTGCGCCGGCGTTGCGCTGAGACAGGCACCTGCAGCCCCGCGCGGGCCAGCGCCCTGCTGACGCTGATGCGGCTCGGCGACTTCGTGGGCTCGGGGCCATCGGTGCAAGACCGCCGCCGGCGCGAGTTGGTGCCGACCGAGCGGTTGATCAGTGCGCACCAGAACCGCTGGAAGTGCCAGTTCGAGGCTTCCGCGCCGTTGCTGACGGAAGCGGCGCATGCGCTCGCGGCCGTCGAGGAGCCGCACTTCGTGCCGGCGATGGCGCAACTGCAATGCGCCTACTACGACGCCGGCCTGCGGGTGCTGGATTTGGCGCCAGCGCTGCGCATCTTCGGCGAGCGCGCGGGCGGCATGTTCGTCGTCCTGGCGTTGATCGGCGCCGCGGATGACGATGCCTTGGTGAACGGCGCGCCGGTGAACATCTCAATTTCCGAGCTCGCCCGCCGTATCGGCTCCTCGCGCACGCACGTGATCAAGCTGTTGAACGACGCGGCCGCCGACGGGCTCGTGGATCGCTCGAGCGGCAATGGGATCGTGTTGCTGCCGCGGCTCAGCGAGGCGGTCCACGAATTCTTCGCCATCGGGTACTTGTTCCTCGCGCATTGCGCAAAGGCTATCCGGGAGGGGCATTTGAGGGCCCCTGAGCGTGGGCGGCGGGCCAGCCCCACGAGATCGTAGCGCTATATTCCCGCGCAGGATGTGTGGCTGACACAACGGCGAGCCCCCGCGGCTTGCCGGGGAAACGGGCGACCGCTAGGACTGGTCGGATGAACGGGACGGGGATCAGGAAATCAATGAGGGTGGTACTGCTGGCGCTCGTCGCGGCTGGCGGGCTGGCCGGCGCCCGGGCATGGGCGCAAGCGACCCCCGACAAACCCGGTTCCTGGGCTCCCGTCGAGACGCCCGCGGCCCCCGCCGCACCTGCCAAGCCTAACCAGCAGCTTCCCAAGGAGCAGGCTCCGGACGGGGTGAAGGGGTTTGCGGCGCCCGATCTCGTCGCCCCGAAGGCGGCGCCGGACGGCGCGGCGGGGCAGGTGTGCGGCAAGGCCGATTTCGAGGCGGTCGTCGACGACGCGGCCGGCGCGCTGCGCGACCTCAACCTGCAGAACAAACCGGCCTTCCAGGAGAAGCTGCGCCAATTGAAGGACAAGCGCGGCTGGAGCCACGACGCCTTTTTGAAGGAGGCGGCGCCGTTCGTGCGCGACGACAAGATCGCCGTCTACGATCAGGAATCGGAGCGGCTGCTCGCCGACATCTCGACGCTCGGGCAGGAGGGCGCCGAGGCGCCGACGCCCGACTGCACGCTGCTCGGGGGCCTCAAGACGCGCATGCAGACACTCGTCGACACGCAGACGGCGAAGTGGACCTACATGTTCCAGAAGCTGGACACCGCGCTCGCGCAGTAGCCACTGCTACACGTTTAGTTCCGCGTGTCGCAAAACCTACAGTCGCACGTCTTACAACAGCACATCATCGCCGAACGCGGGGATACTGTGCCATGCGCGCGCTGCTGCTCCCCTTCAGCCCACGCTATATCCTGTTGTCGATCGCGCTCGCCGGAACTGGCGCCTTTGGCGTGGCCGCGTGGCGCGAACCCGCCAGCCTTCCCTACTACCTTCTGCCGCTCGCCTTTTTCGGTGCCTTCGCCTTCCTCGGGCTGCGCGACCTGACGCAGCGCCGGCACGCGATCCTGCGCAACTATCCGATCGCCGCCCATCTGCGCTTCATTCTCGAGAATATCCGCCCCGAGCTGCGCCAGTACTTTTTCGAGTCCGACAAGGAGGGCATGCCGTTTCCGCGCGACAAACGCGCCATCGTCTATCAGCGCGCCAAGCACGAGCTCGACAAGCGCCCGTTCGGGACGCACTACGATGTCTACCGCACCGAATACGAGTGGCTGCATCACTCCATGGCGCCGAAACCCGTCGCCAAGGAGCCGTTTCGCATTCTCATCGGCGGGCGCGACTGCCGGCATCCCTATTCGGCGTCCGTGTTCAACATCTCGGCCATGAGCTTCGGCTCCATCTCGGCCAATGCCATCCGCTCTCTGAACAAGGGAGCCAAGCTGGGTGGCTTTGCCCACGACACCGGCGAGGGCGGGTTCAGCCCGTATCACCGCGCGCACGGCGGCGACATCATCTGGGAGATCGGCACCGGGTATTTCGGCTGCCGCAACAAGGACGGCACGTTCGCGCCCGAGCGCTTCGCGGAAACGGCCGCCATCGATCAGGTCAAGATGATCGAGATCAAACTGAGCCAAGGTGCCAAGCCGGGGCTCGGCGGCATCCTGCCAGCCGCCAAGGTGACGCGCGAGATCGCCCGCATCCGGCTTGTCGAGGCCGGCAAGGACTGCGTCTCGCCGGCGCGCCATTCCGCCTTCTCGGCGCCCGTCGAGATGATGCGCTTTATCGCCGAGCTGCGGAGGCTGTCGGGCGGCAAGCCAACGGGCTTCAAGCTGTGCGTTGGACACCCGTGGGAGTTCCTGGCGCTCGTCAAGGCGATGTTGGAAACCGGCATCACGCCGGATTTCATCGTGGTCGACGGCACCGAAGGCGGCACCGGTGCGGCGCCGCTGGAGTTCATCGATCATATGGGAATGCCGCTGCGCGACGGTTTGGCCTTCGTGCACTCGGCGCTGGTGGGCGCCGGGTTGCGTGAGCGCATAAAGCTCGGCGCTTCGGGCAAGATCACCTCAGCCTTCGACATGGCGCGCGTCATGGCGCTGGGCGCCGACTGGTGCAACTCCGCCCGCGGTTTCATGTTTGCGGTGGGGTGCATTCAGGCGCAGACCTGCCATACGGGCCATTGCCCGACCGGCGTCGCCACCCAGGACCTGACGCGTCAGCGGGCCATCGTCGTGACCGACAAGTCGGTGCGGGTGGCGAGCTTTCATAAGCAGACGGTGAAGGCGCTGGCCGAGCTGGTGGCGGCCGCAGGCCTCGACCATCCCGGCGAGCTGCGCCCCCACCACTTCATGCGTCGCGCCGCCCCCGACCGCGTCGTCACCTTCGCCGAGCAATACCAATTCATGGAACCGGGCGAGCTGTTGCGCGGAACGCAGAATGCGCACTTCGGCACTGCCTGGCGCATGGCAAGTGCTCATTCATTTGCCGCGGCCTGCGATCCTTCCCAGCGGATCATGCCCAACGCCGCGGAATAGGCGAGCCGCGCGAGCCTCGCACGCCTACGTGCGGACCCAGCCGTTGGGGCCGAGCTGCTCTTGCGGCTGGAAGCGCATCTTGTAGTTCATCTTGCGCGAGCCGTTGATCCAGTAGCCGAGATAGAGATACGGCAGGCCGAGCGTGCGCGCGTATTCGACGTGCTCGAGGATCATGTAGGTGCCGAGCGACAGCTGCTCGATGTTGGGGTCGTAGAAGCTGTAGACCATCGAGATGCCGTCGGAGAGCAGATCGCACAAGGCCACGGCCTTGAGCGGCCAGCTGTCGGGATCGCTGTCGAGCGGGTTCTCCGGCTTCTCGCGGTACTCGGTGACGAAGGTGTTGATGACGCTGTCCTCGACCATCATCGCGTAGTCGAGCACGGTCATGTCGGCCATGCCGCCGTCGGAGTGGCGGGCGTCGATGTAGCGGCGGAAGAGGCCGAACTGCTCGGACGTCGGCTCGGGCGGCACGCGCCGCGCTTCGAGGTGGCGCGTCTTGTCCAAGACGCGGCGCATCGAGCGGCCGATGACGAACTCGTCGATGACGACGCGCACCGACACGCACGCCTGGCAGCCCTCGCAGTAGGGCATGTAGGCGATGTTCTGGCTGCGACGGAAACCGCCGCGCAGAAGATTGTCGATGAGGCCGGCCGGCTTTTCCTGCGTGAGGTGCGTAAAAAGCTTGCGCTCCTGGCGGCCGGGTAGATAGGGGCAAGGCTGGGGAGCGGTGACGTAGAATTCCGGAAAGTGCTTTTGCTGCTCCGTCATTCGCCGACTGTCCTCGCCCTGGTGCTGCGGCGCCCTCTGCACCACTCACCGCAAGCTGATGATAAGTGAGCCGTTAGGGCGCGATCAAGGCGCCTCTCGACTTTACCCCGGTTGAGACTGCAAAGCCCTAACAATGCGTTCCGGCAATGAAATAGAGGGCGCGGCAACTTTAGAGCCGGTCTAACCCACGCCCTTGGTCTCGGTTTTGCCGTATGAGGCATTCTGCTCCAGAAAATCGATGATCTGGCTCGCAATGTCGATGCCCGTGGCGCCCTCGATGCCTTCCAGGCCGGGCGAGGAATTGACCTCCATGACCAGAGGGCCATGGCTCGAGCGCACCATGTCCACGCCCGAGACATTGAGGCCGAGCGCGGTTGCGGCGCGGGATGCGATGGAGCGCTCCTCGTTGGTCAGCTCGATCTGCACTGCGGTGCCGCCGCGGTGCAGGTTGGAGCGGAACTCGCCCGGGCGCCCGATACGCTTGGTGGCCGCCACAACCTTGCCGCCGATGACGAGGGCGCGGATATCGGAGCCGTTCGCCTCGCGGATGAACTCCTGCACCATGATGTTGACGTTGGCGGCGCTGAACGCCTCGATGATCGACTTGGCCGAGCCTTCCGTCTCGGCGAGGATCACGCCCATGCCTTGTGTGCCTTCGAGGAGCTTGATGACGACGGGAACGCCGCCGACCTCCTTGATGACGTCCTCGGCGTGGCGTGGCCCGTGCGCAAATGCCGTCACCGGCAGGCCGATGCCCTCGCGGGCAAGCAGCTGCAGCGCGCGCAGCTTGTCGCGCGAGCGGCCGATGGCGACGCTCTCGTTCAAGGGATAGACGCCCTGCATCTCGAACTGACGAAGCACGGCGAGGCCGTAGTGGGTGATGGACGCGCCAATCCGCGGAATGACCGCGTCGTAGATCGGCAGGCGGCGTCCGTTGTAGCGAAGCAGCGGCTGGTTGGACGTGATGTTCATGTGGACGTGGAGAGTGTTGACCACGTCGATCGAATGGCCGCGCGCCCGGGCCGCCTCGCACAGCCGTACGTGGGAGTAGAGCTGCGGATTGCGGGCGAGCATCACGAAGCGCATCGAGCACCCCTAGAGCGGGCTACCCTAACGAGCCATGAATAGCAGCGCAGGGCAACCCGCGCTGCATCATCGGCAATTGCGAGGAAAGTAGGGCTCTCGGGCTGCGCTCAATTGGCCGCTAGCTTAGGCGCGGCGGGGCATATCCACGGGTGGTGCCGAGAAGCGCGCCGGAGCGGCGCCCGCTGGTGCGCTCAGGGACGGGGCACCCTCGTCCTCGGGCTCGATCGACGCATACAGCAGGGTTGCCGCCGCAGCGATGGTAACGAATAGGATCACGACGCCGAGCAGCGCACGCTTCAGTGCCCATTGAAGGGTCGGCGTCTGCATAACCACAACGTTCGTACCCTCAACGCGCGCCGGCGCCGTGGTCGTCGACATGGCTTTTCGCACTCTCGCTAGATGTGGAAAAAGGTCTTGGCGTCCCCTCGTGGCAGGCCGCGGTGCGACCTGCCTTATGCACCATCCATGTAAGAGGTCGGCGCCCTGGTCAAGGGCTGTCGCGGGGTGCGTCGCGTTCTCGCAGACGCTCGTTGTGGCGGCGCCACGCCTGCCGCGCGAAGCGGCCACTTCCGGAGGCGCTGGGGGCGATTTCGACCTAGGCGACGGCGCTGGACTGGCGCGCCAGCTCGACGGTCGCCTGCAGGTCGACCTTGCCGGAGGCGAGCACCGGGACCGCCTGGACGATGAGGATGGACTTCGGCACCCACAGCTCGGGGAAACCTTCGCGGCGGGCGTGGGCGAGGAGTTCATCCTTGCTCGCCTGCGGCTTGTCGGTGACGAGCAGGAGCTGCTCGCCTTTGCGGGGGTCGGGGAAGCTCAGGCACACGTGCTGCGAGTCCGTCCAGAGGCCGCAGGCCAGCGTCTCGACCGCCGCCAGCGACACCATCTCGCCGCCGAGCTTGGCGAAGCGCTTGGCGCGGCCGCGGATGGCGACGAAGCCGTCGTCGATGCTGACGATGTCGCCGGTGTCGTGCCAGCCGTCCGCGGGCGGGACGAGCACGCCCGGATTGTCGGCGAGGATGTAACCGGCCATCACGTTGGGGCCGCGCACGAACAGACGCTTGCCGTCGCTGAGGCCGGGGACCTCTTCGAGCCGCGCCTCGATGCCGGGCAGGAGGCGGCCGACAGTGCCGTAGCGGTTCGTGTCGGGCAGGTTGCAGGCGAGCACGGGAGAGGTCTCGGTCACGCCGTAGCCTTCGAGGATCTCGGTGCCGTTGGCTTTCACCAATTGCCGCGTCGGCTCCTTCACCTTCTCGGCGCCGCAGACGACGTACTTCAAGCTCTTGAGCTGACCCGGCTCGGCGGCACGGGCGTAGCCGCCGAGAAAGGTGTCGGTGGCGACCATGAGCGTCGCCTTCACCTTGTCGATGAACTTCGGGATCTGCCGGTAGTGCAGCGGGCTCGGGTAGAGCACGCACTTCACGCCGGCGAACAGCGGCGTGAAGGTGCCGGCCGTCAGTCCGAACGAGTGGAAGATCGGCAGCGGGTTGAGAAGCGTCTCGCCGGGCACGAGTACGTGCTGCAGGTGGACGCGCGCCTGATCGACGTTGGCGAGGATGTTGGCGTTGGTAAGCACGACGCCCTTGGGCACGCCCTCGGTGCCCGACGTGAAGAGGACGACGGCGGGCTTGTCGGCCTTCTCTGGCGTGGGCCCGTAAAGGAACTTGGCGAGAGTCGTGCGTGCCGCGCCGGCAAGCTTGTCGACAATGCCGATGCCGGCGCGCACGTCTTCCAAATAGACAATGCGGGTCTTGGCGCCGGGCGCGTATTCGGTCTCGGCGAGCGCGGCGATGAGCTCCTCGAAGTTGCCGGCCTCGACGAAGCGCTTCGAGGTCAAGACGATGCGCAGCTGCGCCGTGCGGATGGCGGAGGCGAGCGCGCGTTTGCCGGCGGAGAAGTTGAGCACCGCGGCGACACGGTCGTAGGCGTTGAGGCCGAGGAGCGTGACGGGCAGGCCGACGGCGTTGGGCAGGAACACGCCGACATTGTCGCCGCGCCGCGTGATCTTGGCGAGCCGGCGCCCCAGCACGAGGCTGGCGAGGATCAGCCGCCCATAGGTGAGGGAATTGCCGTCGGCGTCCTCGAGGATGACCGTGTTGACGCCGTTTCGGCCCGCGGCTTCGACGAAGCCGGAAAAGAGGGTGGTGCGCGCGCGAGCGGGATCGAATGTTTGGGTCATCGAAATAGGATTATTTGCGCTTATGGCCGGTCTGGGGGCCGGTCTGTGACGGCTCTTTCTCGTTGTAGCCGGTGGGGGGAAGCGCGCAATCGATGTTCGATCTCGCTAGCGCAGCAAATGGGGTCGGCGGAGCATTGTGCGGCGCAGCATGATTTGCCCAAAAAGCCGTCAGTCGAGAGCCCGTCAAGGTAAACCATTGGCTAAGTCCACTCGCCGGCCTCCAGAGGAAAATACTGGAATCATCCATACTTAGATGTGTTCCAAGCACACTATCCCGAGTTATTTGACGTGTTCGTCCCTTAGGCAGCGAATGCCTATGATTGAAACTTGAGCAGATGTCGATTCGGCCCTACGCTGCTAAATAACAACAACAAGAAGCGACGAGGACACACCAAGGCGGATCCGGCCCTCTCACGAGGGTGATTTCGGCAGGAACCTTGGGGGTGACCCATGATTGAAGTCGTCGCAATGGTCTGCTTCATCAGCGATCCAAACAAGTGCAAGGACGTGCACCTGTCATTTGCCGCGGAATCCGTCACGCCGCAGCAGTGCATGATGTACGGCCAGATGGAGCTGGCGAAGTGGACGGAAGGCAATCCGAACTGGACGATCCGCAAGTTCAGCTGCGGCCGTTCGGGCCGTTTCGCAAAGGCTTAGCCGGCCAGATGACGGATTGAGGCGGCCGCGCCACGCCCGGCGGAACCGCCTTGAGTCTTGGCTCCAACCGGTCTCGCCGGGGTAACGAGAGCGGACGAGCCAGATAAGATTGCGATCCAATTTCTGCCCGGCAGCGGCAACTCTGCGCCTTGGGCGTTGACTTGTCCCCCGCCATCGCCTCCCTAGACCGCCATCATCCATGCGGCCATGCGGAGTAGACGATGTCGGACACCCCTTCATCAGCGCCGAAGTTTGCGACCCTCGCCGTGCATGCGGGCACTGCCCCCGACGCTTCCACCGGCGCCCGCGCGACGCCGATCTATCAAACCACCTCCTACGTGTTCAACGATGCCGACCACGCCGCGGCGCTGTTCGGGCTGGAGGTGTTCGGCAACATCTACTCCCGCATCGGAAACCCGACGCAGGCGGCGCTCGAAGGGCGCATCGCGGCCCTGGAAGGCGGCACGGCGGCGCTCGCCGTCGCCTCTGGGCACGCGGCCCAGTTTCTCGTCTTCCATACGCTGCTGGAGCCGGGCGATGAGTTCGTTGCCGGGCGGCAGCTCTATGGCGGCTCGGTCAACCAGTTCAATCACTCGTTCAAGAAGTTCGATTGGCACGTGAAGTGGGCGGACGCGACCGACCCGGCGAGCTTCGAGAAGGCGATCACGCCGAAGACGCGCGCGATATTCGTCGAATCCATTGCCAATCCCGGCGGTGTCGTCGTCGATCTTCCCGCGATTGCGGCGATCGCCAAGAAGGCGGGCGTCCCCTTCATCGTCGACAACACGCTGGCAACGCCCTACCTCTGCCAGCCGAAGGAGTTCGGCGCCGACATCGTCGTGCACTCGCTGACCAAGTTCATCGGCGGCCATGGCAACTCAGTGGGCGGCGTCATCGTCGATTGCGGTACCTTCGATTGGCTCGGTGCCAAGCACAAGTACAAGACGCTCGTCGAGCCGAACGCGTCCTACAACGGCATGAAGCTCGCCGAGACGTTCGGCAACTTCGCCTTCGCCATCGCCGCGCGCGTCATGGGTCTGCGCGACCTCGGGCCGGCGATCGCGCCGCTCAACGCCTTCCTCATTCTGACCGGCAGCGAGACGCTGCCGCTGCGTATCCAGCGTCACTGCGACAACACCCTCGCCGTCGCGTCATGGCTCGAGAAGCATCCAAAGGTGGCGTGGGTGAGCTATGCGGGCCTGCCGTCGAGCAAGTTCCACGCCCTGGCAAAGAAGATCTGCCCCAAGGGCGCCGGCGCGGTGTTCACCTTCGGGCTCAAGGGCGGCTACGAGGCGGGCGTGACGTTCGTCGGCGCGCTGAAATTGTTCAGCCACCTGGCCAACATCGGCGACACGCGCTCGCTGGTCATCCATCCGGCGTCGACGACGCACCGGCAATTGACCGACGAGCAGCGCACGGCGGCTGGCGCGGGGCCGGACGTGGTGCGCCTGTCGATCGGTATCGAGGACAAGGACGACATCATCGCCGACCTCGAGCAGGCGCTGGCGCAGCTCGATTGACCATCGGTCGAGGCCGTGCGCTCCATTGCACACGAGGTGTGCTACAATTGCGGTGGCGGGTCGAGGACGCAGTCATGTTCAAGACGCGGTTTACCTTGCTTGGCGGCGTGGCTTTCCTGCTTCTGTCCGTGTTGGTTGGACAGGCCGCCGACGCGCCCACGGTCGACGATCTGATCGACAAGCTGCAGGTGAAGCCACGGAAGCCGGGCGCTGGGGTCGCGACAAATAAGGAACGCCCGCCGAGCGTCAAAGGCGGCCGCAAGCTGACCACCAAAGAACGCAAAGACGTGGCGGAGACCGTGCGGCGCGACGATCTTCCTACCGCCGACCTCGAGGTCTATTTCGATTTCAATTCGGCTGTCATCGCGCCCTCGGCGCTTTCTGCGCTGAAAACGTTGGGGCAGGCGCTGGCGGACAAGCGGCTTGCGGGCGGCACCTTCATCGTCGGCGGACACACGGACGCCAAGGGAGAGGCTGATTACAATCAGCGCCTCTCGCAGCGGCGCGCGCAAGCCGTTCGCGATTTTCTCGTCACCAATTTTCCGATCGATCCGGCGAAGCTGATGGCGGTCGGCTACGGCGAGGAGCAGCTCAAGGCTGCCGACGAGCCGCTCGCCGCCGTGAACCGTCGCGTGCAGGTCATCAACTGGACGGACGTGGCGGGGAGGTAGAGCGCCGGCAACGTCCCTCGCCGACCTCGAGCAGGCGCTGGCGCACGTTTGACGCATTCGGCGGCTAGCGACGTAGGTTGGTAGGGGGGACGTTAGATGGGGGAATTCCTGGCCGCCGTTGTTTCGGCGTTCGTCGCTCTTGGCGGCCTGCTCGTCGCTTGGCGAAGGGCCCGTGAAGCCGCGCTGCGGAAAGGCGAGGTCCTCGCGTGGTCGAACGACGTCATCCACAATATGCAGAGCCTCGTCCTGATCTGCCAGCGGCGCAGCGTGCCGTTACCGCCGGAGATTGAGGCAGCGAAGCTGCACGATATCTATTTCGCGACGTCGGTGCTCGCCGAGCAGGGACGATTGTTCTTCAAGAACGAGCGCGCTGGGGATCATGGGATCGACAAGCCGGAGGCGTTCCAAGGCCGGCGCCCCGACATACTCGACCAGGTAATACTGGCGCACCAGATAGCCGGCGCCTTCGGTGGCGCCGACGAGGAGGCTCGACGCCGCATGTGCTGCGTTGCCGAAGATGCGGCGCGGCGTTTCGTGACCTTGGCGCAGAAGGAGGTTGGGCGCAGCCGTACGGCCTCGGCCGCCACGAGCAAAGGCGGCACGGGTCCCACGCTTCCGTCATTGATGAGCGGCGTGGCCCCCGAGCGGCTTCGCTAGTGCGGAATTTATCGCGTCGGCGCTACACGACCTTCTTGGACAGGCGGGCGATCGAAGTGGTCTGGCGATGCCAATCCTTGATGCCGACCGCCGGAAATCCGCCGACGACGGAACCGGCGGCAACGTCGCGCATGACGCCGCTCTTAGCCGCTATCTGCGCGCGCGAACCGATATTGAGGTGATCGGCGACGCCGGTCTGGCCGCCCATCATCACGCCATCGCCGACGACAGTGCTGCCGGCGATGCCGACCTGTCCGCAGATCACGCAGTGGCGGCCTAGCCGCACGTTGTGGCCGATGTGCACGAGGTTATCGAGCACGGAGCCGGCACCGATCACCGTGTCCTCGGTGGCGCCGCGGTCGATGGCGCAGTTGGCGCCGATCTTCACGCCTTCCTCTATAACGACGCGGCCGAGCTGCAGCATGCGCTCGAGCCCCGCCGGTCCCGGCACGAAGCCGAAGCCCTGCGAGCCGATGGTGACGCACGTCTCGATCTCGACGCGATGGCCGATGAGCGCGTGGCTGATGCAGCAGTTGGCGCCGATGCGGCAATCGTTGCCGATCAGCACGCCGTCGCCGATGACGACATTGGGACCGATGTGGCAGCGCTCACCGATATCGGCATCGCGGCCGATGACGGCACCCGGATCGATTTGCGTGCCCTGTCCGATATGGGCGCTGGGGTGCACGGTCGCGGAGGCATGCACGACGGGGACCAGCGTCTGCGGCGGATAGAAAAGGCGGCCGACCTGCGCATACGCGCGGCGCGGATCGGGGACATAGACGAGGCGGCTCTCGGCCGGGGCGTGATGCGCCAGCTTGCGGCTGATGATGATGGCACCGGCGCGGCTCGGGGCCAGCGCATTCAGGTAGCGGAGGTCGTGGAAGACGCTGATGTCGTCGGGGCCGGCGGAATCGAGGGCGGCGATATCGCTGATGGAGACCGTCGCATCGTCGGGAAGGAGGGCCTCGGCGCCAACGACGGCGGCGATGTCGGCCAGCACAAATGGGCCGGCGCGATGGAAGAAGCGGGCGTCGGCCATGCGGTTACCTTTACGCAAGCGGGATACGGGGACGTGGAGAAGCAAGACGGCGGCGCAGCGATGCCGAATATCTGCAGGCTGGCATCATAGATTATCGCGGGCGCCGACGCATCAAGCCGTTTCGATGGTGGCCCGAATGTGTCGGACGCTCCGGCCGTCCCGTGGTCACTGCGCCGCATCCGGCCGACGCGCCGCTACAACCTTGGGGGACGCTCAGGCGTTCATGGGCATGGAAATAGAGGAGACTAACCATGCTCGACCACATGGGCTTTCGCGTGAAGGACCTTAAGGCGGCGCGCCGCTTTTATGACGCCTGCGCCAATGCGCTGGGCCTGGCGACCATCGACAATACGGATGAGTCCTTCCTCGTCGGTCGCAGCGCCGAGGAGCCGCTTCCTTTCATCTGGGTCGGCACGGCGCTGCCGGCGTTCTGGACGGCGGCGCATAGGACGTCGGCGGCGCCGATCCACGTGGCCTTCGCCGCCAAGGACCGCACGGCGGTCGACAGGTTCTACGCCGCGGCGCTGGATGCCGGCGGCATCGACAACGGTGCGCCAGGGCCGCGCGGGCCTGAGGCGATGAGCTATTACGCCGCTTTCGTCCTCGACCCGGACGGCAACAACGTCGAGGCGGGCGTGCGCGAGTGATGGCCGGGGGCAACGAACCATACGCGGATGCAAAGGTGCCTAACCGATCTGCCACCATTGCCCATCGCCCATGCCACGCTTCCCCCTGGTCGGGCGCAATTCGCGGCCGTCTACTCGTGGCGACCCGCCGCCGAAACTGGGGGGAGGGTCGTTGCCCGCGAAGGGCGACAAATTGTCATGACAATAGAACTACGTATTAGGGAGAAGACGCAATGACCAACAAGTGGGTCGCCATTGTTTCGGTTCTGCTGCTTTCCGGAACCGTCGCCGTCGCCGACGACTGGGCTGGCAAGATGAAGACCGTCGATACCGATGGCAGCGGCACCGTGAGCCGCAACGAGTGGAACACGAACTCTCCAAAGCTGAGTCTTGGAGCCGCCACGCCGGAATTCTCGGCCTTGGACAAGAACAACAACAACAGCATTAGTGAGAAGGAATGGTCTGCGGCGGACAAGATTGCATCGGCCTACGGCAAGTCATGCAAGTCGGCCGATAGTTCCTGGTGCCCGTGCCAGGGTAACCCCGACAAGCCTGAGTGCCAGTAACGGCTATCGACGAACTGCTCCTCGGACTTCTGTCCGAAGCAGTACAGATTTCGAGCCTATAGCTACCTCGAAACCCGGCGGGCAACTTCCGGGTTTCGGGCGACGCGCTGGCGGCGCGGTTTATCGATCGGCAGCCGCGAGCGGCGGAGCGATTTCCTCCAGCGGCCTCTGCCGAGACGCACCAGTTGTCGACGATCGTCTCGGGGGGCGAGGTGTCCGCGACGGGCAGTGACCGGCGACGCTGCGCAAGGTTCGTGGCCACGGGCGCCTCCAATCGCAAATCCTAACGGGCTGGAAAAGGCGCCAGTTCCTCCTCCCAATTGGTTGGGAGCGGTTATGGCAATTTGGATATAATGGGCCTCGTCAGTCCTACATCTTAGGACAATTGCCAACCGGGGACCGCTCGTCCATGGTGAGAGCCCGGTGGGATAATCGGAGCAATGAATGCGCGGCGATATGCCGGCCGTTGAGGCAAAGGATACCATCGCGGCAGCGACCACTCAGCTCGTAGCGGCCCTGCATCCAGCAACCGGTTTCGGGGATTGGGTTTCCGTCGCAAGTTTGCGGCAGGTTATGCATGCCTTGCCGACGGCGATCTACACGACCGATACCGCCGGACGTATCACCTTCTTCAATGCGGCAGCCGTCGAGCTGTGGGGCTGCACTCCGAAGCTCGGCTCGAGCGAGTTCTGCGGTTCCTGGAAGCTCTTTTGGCCGGATGGCACGCCGTTGCCGCACGACGAGTGCCCGATGGCGATGGCGCTCAAGCAACAGCGGCCGATCACGGGCATGGAAGTGGTGGCAGAGCGCCCCGACGGCACGCGTGTTCTGTTCTTGGCGCATCCGACGCCGCTTTTCGACGACGCCGGCCTCTTGATCGGCGCGGTCAACATGCTGCTCGACGTGAGCGAGCGTGCATCGCAGCGGTTGGCGTCGATCGTCGAGTCGTCGGACGACGCGATCATCAGCAAGGACACCAGCGGCATCATCAGGACCTGGAACACCGGGGCGGAGCGCGTGTTCGGTTACACGGCCGAGGAGGCGATCGGCCAGCCGGTCACCATGCTGATCCCTACGGATCGCCTGGATGAAGAGCCGGAGATCCTGCAGCGCATAATGCGCGGAGAGCGTATCGACCACTACGAAACCGTTCGCCAGCGCAAGAACGGCGAGCTCATCGACATCTCCATCACCGTGTCGCCGCTCAGGAACGCCGCCGGCCGCGTGGTCGGCGCCTCGAAGATTGCGCGCGACATTACCGACCGAAAGCGGGCCGAGGCGCACCGCGAAATGCTGCTCGGGGAGATGAAGCATCGGGTAAAGAACACGCTCGCCATGGTCCAAGCGTTTGCGAACCAGACGCTGCGCAGCGTCCCGAAGGAGGAGCGCGAGACGTTCGGTGGGCGCCTGCGCGCGTTGGCGGGAGCCTATGAGCTCTTGACCAGCGAGACCTGGAACCGGGCACAGATGCGCCGGGTCGTCGAGCAAGCGCTCGAGCCGTTCCCGGTACAGCGTATTGTCGTCGAGGGACCCGACTGCGCCGTCAACGCGGCCAACGCTTCACATCTCACGCTGGCGCTGCATGAGCTTGCGACCAATGCGGTCAAGTACGGTGCGCTGTCCAATGCGGAAGGTCGGGTCCATATCGACTGGCTCCCCGAGGGACAATCGCACGTGCGTCTCACCTGGCGGGAGAGCGGGGGTCCAGCAGTGCCGCCACCGGAGCGCAAGGGGTTCGGCTCCACGCTGATCGAGCTCGTCCTTGAGAACGTACGATTAGAGTACGCTCCGGGCGGCGTGGTGTGCGCCATGAGTGTCCCCCTAGATAAGTAGGACGGACGCCCCACGCGCTAACGCGGCCCGCTCCTCCATTTTGGTTTGACTTCATTCTCCGCCGTAGCGGCGAGTGCGTCCACGCGCACGTGGTCCGCGTGCCCTATGCGAGCAGCCCAGCAGCGGTGCCTCGCAATTGAAATTGAGATTTTACCTTACACCAAAATGGCGTGCTGCAGATCGGAACAGTTGGCAATACCCTCCGTTTACAAACGAATACCTTCCGTGATCGGCATAATTCCTATGCGCCCGCGTCCACACCAATCAACGCTTTCTGGGAGGAGCGAATGGCTCGTCAATCAGCTCTGATCGCTGGCGCCGCAACAGCCCTCATTTGCGCGCTTATTCCCATAGCTTCCCTCGCGCAGACACAGTCCAAGCCGGCGAGCGAAGCGACCAAGGCGGCCAACGCCGCCGTGTTGAATTCGCTGCCCTTCAGCGACAAACAGGACTTCGAGGACGCTCAGCGCGGCTTCGTTGCGCGGCCAGAGAAGCTCACCATCAAAGACGCCAAGGGGAACGTCGTCTGGGATTTGGAGCAGTACAAAACCTATATCGGCGATGATAAGCCGGCGCCGGATTCGGTAAATCCCAGCCTCTGGCGCAACGCGCAGCTCGGGCTCCACTACGGGCTGTTCAAGGTGACCGACCGCATCTACCAGGTCCGCGGTTATGACCTGTCGGTGATGACGTTCATTCAAGGCGACACCGGCTGGATCGTCGGCGATCCACTCATCTCCACGGAAACCGCCAAGGCGGCCTACGATCTCGTCAGCGAGAACCTCGGCAAGAAGCCGGTCGTTGCCGTCATCTACAGCCATTCCCACGTCGACCACTACGGTGGCGTACGCGGCATCGTCGACGAGAACGATGTGAAGTCCGGCAAGGTGCGCATCATCGCGCCGGAAGGCTTCACCGAGGAAGCGGTGAGCGAGAACGTCATTGCGGGCAACGCCATGAGCCGTCGCGCCATCTACATGTACGGCGCACTGCTGCCGCGCTCGCCGGTCGGCGGCGTGAGCGGCGGTCTCGGGCCAACCACATCGACCGGAACCGCGACGCTGATCGTGCCATCGGAGACGATTTCCAAGACGGGCACGAAGCTGACGATCGACGGCATCGACGTGGAATTTCAGATGACGCCCGGCACGGAAGCGCCGTCGGAGATGAATACCTTCTTTTCACAGTTCAAGGCGATGTGGATGGCGGAGAACACGACGCACACGCTGCACAACCTACTCACGTTGCGCGGCGCCAAGGTGCGCGACGCTGCGGCCTGGGCACGCTTCCTGCAGCAGACCATCGATATGTTCGGCCCAAACATCGACGTCGAGTTCGCGAGCCATCACTGGCCAATGTGGGGGCACGAGCGCATCATCGACTACTTGAAGAAGCAGCGCGACCTTTACAAGTACATCCACGATCAATCGGTGCGCCTCATGAACGAAGGCTACACCGGCGTCGAGCTGTCCAACATGATCAAGCTGCCGAAGGAGCTCGACCAATCGTGGTTCAATCGCGGCTACTACGGCACCGTCAAGCACAATAGCCGCGCCGTCTATCAGCGGTACATGGGCTTCTATGACGCCAACCCAACCACGCTCGACGAGCTCCCGCCTGAGGAGGCGGCTGTGAAATATGTCGAGTACATGGGCGGTGCGCCGGCAATCATCGCGAAGGCCAAGGGCGATTTCGACAAGGGACAATATCGATGGGTGGCGATGGCACTGAAGAACGTCGTGTTCGCCGATCCATCGAACAAAGAGGCCAAGGAGCTTCTGGCCGATGCCTACGAACAGATGGGCTATCAGGCCGAATCCGGTCCGTGGCGGTCGGTCTATCTGCAGGGCGCCTATGAGCTGCGCCACGGCGTGCCGAACTCCGGCGGGATCGATACCGCAAGCCCTGACACGATAAAGGCGATGTCGCCCGAACTGCTGTTCGACTACCTCGGCGTGCGGCTCAACGGTCCAAAGGCGGAAGGTAAGAAGATCGGGCTCAACATCAACTTCACCGATCTCAATAAGAAGTACGCGCTCTTCGTCGAGAACGGCACGTTGAACTACAGCCCCAAATTCGTCGAGACGCCCGACGCAATGCTGACGCTGACCAAGAACACGCTCGATAGCATTCAACTGAAGACGACAACGATCGATGACGCCATAGCCGCTGGTGACCTGAAGGTCGAGGGCAACAAGCAGTCGTTCAGCGATTTCCTGGGATTGCTCGACACCTATCCGTTCTGGTTCAACATCGTCACGCCGTGACACTCGCCTGCGGCTAGGGGCGTCCTTCCAAGCGGGACGCCCCTCGCGCATTGTGTGCGCCGCCATCAACGAAGGCAGCGCACGTGTCGAAACTCGAAACCGTCGTCAATGAGATCGTCGCCGAGATGCGGGACATGCCGCAGCGGGGCGAGGTAGCGAGTTACATTCCCGAACTCGCCCGCGTCGACCCGAAGGCGTTCGGCCTCGTCGTGATCGATGCGGAGGGGAAGGTCGCTGCCGCCGGCGACGCCGATACGCCGTTCTCGATCCAGAGCATCTCCAAGGTGTTCACGCTCACCTTGGCGCTGGGCAAGTTCGGCGACCGGCTATGGCAGCGCGTCGGCCGCGAGCCATCGGGTAGCCGCTTCAACTCGATCGTGCAGCTCGAGTACGAGAAGGGCATCCCGCGCAACCCGTTCATCAACGCCGGCGCCATCGCCGTCACCGACGCCATCCTCGGCGGCCACCAGCCGCGCGAGGCGCTGGGCGAGATCCTGCGCTTCATGCAGTACGTCGCCGCCGACGACACGATCTATATCGACGACAAGGTTGCCGCCTCCGAGCAGCGCACCGGTTTCGGCAATATCGCCCTCGCCAACTACATGAAGTCGTTCGGCGTCATCGAAGGACCGGTCGACTACACGCTGGGCGTCTATTTTCACCACTGCGCCATTGCCATGTCGTGCCGGCAGCTCGCCATGGCGGCGCGCTACCTCGCGCACTTCGGCAACGACCCGACGACGGTTCTGCCGGTGGTAACGCCCGAGCGCGCCCGGCGCATCAATGCGCTGATGCTGACCTGCGGGCACTACGACGGGTCGGGTGAGTTCGCCTACCGCGTGGGTCTGCCGGGCAAGAGCGGCGTCGGCGGCGGGATCATGGCCATCGTGCCGGGGAAGGCGTCGATCGCGGTGTGGTCGCCGGGGCTGGATGCTTCGGGGAATTCGCAGCTCGGCCAGTTGGCGCTCGAGCGGCTCTCTAAACGGATGGAATGGTCCATCTTCGGCGCGTGACGCCCGGGGCGGCGCCACGCGTGGACAATCCTAGATGCCTAGCGGCTCCAGGAGTCCTCGGCCTCGTCGACGGCTTCCTGGTGATACCAGCTCGAGCCATAGACGATATGCGGCGCCGGTTCGGCGGCAGCGCGGAGGGATGTGAGTCGGGGGTTAGGCATCGTGGTCGTGCGGTAGCGGTTCGGGGGCGCACGGCCGCCCGCCGGGAAGGAGTAGATCTTGGCCGTAGGCCGCTGCTGGTGCGTGGTCATTTCAGTTCTCTCTCTAGACCTTAGTTGCTCTCCTCTTCAGCGTGGAAACGCTGAGTCGGGATCATCTCATGTCGCGACGGGTCCGCCGATACCAAAGTGAGCCCCTGCCCAATTAACAGCCAGCAAATGCCCATATTATGGGCACGCAACGAATTGCATCTTTCGCTAGCATTCCTGGCGAAGGTGAACCCGCACAACCGCCACAGGTTCCGCGCTTCGGCGCGCCGCCCCCGGGCGAGGCTCACCTCAAGAACGAGGGAGGCCGGGTTGCTGGGAGACGTATTCGAGGTCTGTTGCACGATCTCGCCGTCCCCGCGCCCGTCACGTGCCAACAACACAAGACCCGCTCGTCGTCGTGGCCGCAAGCTCCGGGCGAGCACCAGGATTGACCCAGCATCACGTCGTCAAACTAGGAGAGACTGAGCAATGACGAAGTACAAGCTCGAGTACATTTGGCTCGACGGTTACACGCCGGTTCCGAACCTGCGCGGCAAGACGCAGATCAAGGAGTACTCCTCCTTCCCCGCCCTCGAGGAGCTGCCGCTGTGGGGCTTCGACGGCTCTTCGACGCTGCAGGCCGAGGGGCACAGCTCCGACTGCGTGCTGAAGCCGGTCGCAGTCTATCCGGACGGCGCGCGCACCAACGGCGTGCTGGTGATGTGCGAAGTCATGTTGCCGGATGGCAAGACCGCGCACGCCACCAACAAGCGCGCCACCATTCTCGACGACGCCGGCGCCTGGTTCGGCTTCGAGCAGGAGTACTTCTTCTACAAGAACGGCCGTCCGCTCGGCTTCCCCGACTCGGGCTTCCCGTCGCCGCAGGGCCCTTACTACACCGGCGTCGGCTACAAGAACGTCGGCGACGTTGCCCGCAAGATCGTCGAGGAGCATCTCGACCTCTGCCTCTTCGCCGGCATCAACCACGAGGGCATCAACGCCGAGGTGGCCAAGGGCCAGTGGGAATTCCAGATCTTCGGCAAGGGTTCGAAGAAGGCCGCCGACGAGATGTGGATCGCCCGCTACCTGATGCTGCGCCTTTGCGAGAAGTACGGCATCGACATCGAGTTCCACTGCAAGCCGCTGGGCGACACCGATTGGAACGGCTCGGGCATGCACGCCAACTTCTCGACGACCTATATGCGCGAGGTGGGCGGCAAGGATTACTTCGAGGCTCTGATGAAGGAGTTCGAGAAGAACATCAACGAGCACATCGCGGTCTATGGCCCCGACAACCACATGCGCCTGACCGGCAAGCACGAGACGGCGCCGTGGAACAAGTTCAGCTACGGCGTCGCCGACCGCGGCGCCTCGATCCGCGTGCCGCACTCGTTCGTCAACAACGGCTACAAGGGCTACCTCGAGGATCGCCGTCCGAACTCGCAGGGTGACCCCTACCAGATCGCTTCGCAGATCCTGAAGACGATCTCGGGCGTTGCGACCGGCGCTGCCGCCAAGGCCGCGTAACTCGCGACCGGGCACTACCGAAGCAAAGCGGCGCCGGGCTCACGTCCGGCGCCGCCTCTTTTTCTGCGGAATGCGCGCCGGCCAGTCGCCTTGACGCTGGCCGCGACGACGTCTGTGATGCACAATACCTGCTGCATTCTACAAAACCATTTTGCATGCCTTTTTTTGTTGAGGACTTTTCCATGCGCAAACTTGCCTCGGCGATGCCCCGTGTGCGTCGCGCTGCCCGTCTGTCCCACCTTGTCATCGCTGTGCTGAACCTCGGCTTCGCCGTGGGCGCCAAAGCCGACACGAACCCTCCGCTACAGCTAAGCGAAGGAGGAAAGTTCGTGATCGCGACGAACCGAGCCCGCACCGACGACGGCACATTGACGACGACGGCGGGGTTTTCGAATGAGCGCTCGCCCCGCTTGTCGTATGCGCTGATCGACCAGACGCAAGGCGAGACGAGCGATGCCGAGCCGATAAAGGTGAGCCCGATCGAGCCGCGCAACATCGGCGAAGCACTCGCCCGGCAGCCGGGGGCAAAGCAGCCGGTGCTGCTCTACGTGCATGGCTTCAACAACTCGATCGAAGGTGCCACCCATCTCGCCAACCACGTGGCCGGCAAGATCGGCTTCAAGGGTGACGTGGCCGTTTTTTCCTGGCCCTCGCTCGCCTCATGGACACCGGCCAGCTATCGCGCCGACGCGGCCACCGTCGATGCCAGCAAGGTGGCGCTGGCGGAGCTCTTGCAGGCGCTCGACGCCGCTCCCGCCGTCGACCGCATCCACATCATCTCGCATTCGCTCGGCAATCGGCTGCTGATGCGCACGCTCGCCTCCGCACCGCGGATGCGCAAGCTCGGCCAGATATTGCTGTGCTCGCCGGACGTCGAACGTGCGGAGTTCCTCAGCGCCGCTCCGCGGATCGTCGCGGCTGCGGGCGGGGCGACGCTGTGGGTGTCGGACAACGACCGGGCACTGCGGGTGGCACCGGAATTCGGCGGCGGGGGCCCACGCGCCGGCCTCATCTCGGCCGGCAACGGGCCCATCGTGCTTCCCAACATGGCAACGATCGACGTCTCGAACGAGACGGCGCTGTTCGAGTTCAACCACAACGCCTACATGCAGGTCGACGATCTGTTCGCCGACCTGGCGGATGTGTTCGACCAGAACGCGCTGCGACCGTGGCTCAACCCGGCCAAGCAGCGCCACTACGCGCGGCGGACGACGCGCGACAACAAGGCGTACTGGGAGTTCAATCGTTGACGGCTGCGGCGGGCGGCGCTGCGCTGCGCCAGCCGCCGCCCGCGCAAAGATTTACTTGGCGACGATCTCCGCCGCATTGACGGTGATGTCGACTGGGGCGTCGAGGTAGCTCGCCCGCACGGTCACTTTGCCGGGCTTCAGCGGGTCTATGACCTTCTCGTTGACCTTGGCCGTGACATCGATGACGACGGTCTCGTCTGTCGGTCCGTGCGCCTCGCCGTGCTCGGAATGCGCGCCGACGCGGAACAGGCTGAAAGAGCCGACCAGCGCCTGGGTCACAGGCCCGCCCGCTGTTCCGGGCACATCCATGTAAACTTGGTACACGCCGGGCTCCGGCGCCGTGCGCAGCTTGATGAGCAGGCTATAGCGGCTCGCCGGATTGTTGCTGAAGCCCAGGGCGACGCCCTCGTTGACGGCGGGCTTCAGCGGGATGCTGACACTGTCTCCCTCGTTGGTGATCTTCTGGCCGGTCGTCTCGCCGCTTTGAATGCGCGTCGGCGGTCCTGACGGCGTGTCGGCGCCAGCCGCCACGACAATGTCGGGTGCCGGATGAAGATTGTCGTAGCGGTATTTGAGGTTGGCAGCCGCCACCAGCACGAAGGCGGCCCCCTTGTCCCGTTGCGCGGCGGCTGCCCCGTCGATGAACGCGTACTTCGACGCGTACCAGGAGTTCGCGGCATTGGGGTCACGCGGCGACTTGCCGTCCGGCCCCGGCTTGCGCCAGCTCTCCCACAGCCGATCGATGCTGGCGTGATGCAGCCAGAAGATCGGATCGCGGGCGGCAAGTCGGATGGTGGCCATTCCCACTACCTTGTTGCCGATCTTGGTGCCGATGGCGCCGTGGATCTGGTCATGCAGATCCTCCTCCAGCGCATCGCTGAAGCCGGCGCGGCGGACGTTGGTGAAAAAGTTGGGGGTCTTCATGAGGTTCGCCCTGGGTGTGCTCTGCAGGGTGACGATGGAGTTTTCGCTCAGTCCGTCGCTGACAAAGCGCGAGCTGCGATCTTTGTAGTAGAGCCAGTTCGTCTGTCCGCCGATGGTCGCGTCGCGGAACATGTCGGGCATGTGGCGCTTGTTCGGGTCGAGGTAGTCCCAGTAGGGGAGCGCGAACGGCGCACCCGCCACCTTCTCGATGATCTGCTCGAAGTAGGCGAGGTAGAGCCGGTGCCAGGGAAGGAATTGCACATCCGGCAGGTGGTGCGGACACGTCGCCCAAATCCCGCCGCTGCCGTTGCCGTCGGGGCCAAGCGCCAGCTTGCGGCGCTCGGCGACCAATTGCGCATTCTCGCCGGCTGCAGCGGTGAAGACGGCGCTAACGGGCTCGTCACTCGGATAGTTGTGGATGTTGGCCTGGAAGCGCCAGCTGTGCGGATGGTGTTGGGGAAACACGGCTTTGTCGTTCATCAGCCCGACTGCCTTGCGGTAGACGGCGAGCATCTGCTGGCCTCTTGCCGTTGATGCCTCGGGACGCTCGCGCACCGTGGATGCGCCCGCCAACGCGATCCAGTTCGAGAACGGCAGCATGCCGGAGGCGGCAGCCATGCCGCCCAGGAATGTCCGGCGGTCGAACGACCGCGAATTGGAGGAGATCATGGAGCACCTCGAAAATACGAACGATCTAAAATGGCTGGGGAGGGGGAGTGCGGGGCCTTTGCTGCTTGTAGCCGCTGTCGGCCAACTCATCGATGTAGTGGCCAACGGTGGCGCGGAACATAGAACAGACCTTGCTCGCCTTCTCGAAACTGAAGGCGACACAGTGGGTGCTCTCGGCGCATTGGCGCTTGCAGGCGTCGAAGTTGACGACGGCAGCGGGCGGAGGGTCAGGCGCGTCGCGGAAGCGCCGGTTGCGCACGAGAACGAAGCCGGAAATCAGTGTCTGGTCGACGGCCGGAATCGCCGCCGGCCGCTTCACTCCAATGACTGAGGGAGGATCGGCGTTCGACGCCGCCACTGCCGACTTCGGGAAGCACCATCCGTGCCAGCTATCGAAGCTGAACGCCTTGCATTCGGGCAGCTCGGCGCAATAGGCGGCGCACGTCGAAAGCTCGACGCCGGGGATACCGATCTTGCCGTTGAACGCAATGTCGTGGCCGTAGATGTCGCGGTTTCTGCGGAGCCGGTAGACGCTCTCGTCGGGCTGGCTCCCCTCGCAGGATTGCAGCGTCGTGGTAACGGCGCTGCGGGTTTCCGGGGGCGACTGCAGCGGCGCCAGCCGGTTGGCATCGCGCCATCCCCGCCCGATCTCGCACAGGCGCTGGGCGCGCGATGGATACTCGGCCGCCATATCCGGCAGCCAGCGGACGACATCGATGGTCCGCGTGTAGGGAGCGCCCATGCGCCCCAGCACGAAGCCGGCATGGTAGTCGGCCTCGCGCTCGGCGAGCTGGCGGCGGAAATAGGGCCGCAAGACATGGTTGCCGAGGTGGTGGGCGAGCTCGTGCGCGGCGATCGCGTACAAGGTCCAGTTGTCACCCGAACGCTCGCCCAGCCGGCGCATGAATGCGGTATTGAACGCGATCTGCCGCTTGCCAGTGAAATTCGCGGCGGCGTTGGGCGTGTCCGACCCGTCGGCGGTGATATAGATTTCCCAATCGTCGTCGTTGAGTTTCAGGCCGTACTGCTTCAGCACCTCGGCGACGAGTTCCCGCGCCTCGCCATCGGTGTCGACGACCCGGTTCGTCGGTGCGGCTTGCAGTTCGTGCACGGATTGAGCATCGGCCTGCTGCACAAGGATGCCGCTCACGGCGGCAGCCAGAAACAAAGACGCGACAAATACATGCCAGCGGAAATGCATATGCGCCGCTCAAAAAATAGCAATCGGCGAGGCAAATATAACTGGCATCCACGCTAGCAAAGCGCGTTGCGAATAGCCAGCGTGCAAATCATGTGCGTGGGTTGCGTCGTCGGTAGGTGAGGCCGCGCAGGCCCCAGCTGGCAAAGACGAAGGTGCCGTCCTCGGCGCGTGGCGGCACGCGCAAGACCACGCCCGCGTCGGTGACGAGATCGCCTTCCGCGCCGGCGTGCAGGTTGCGGGTGGCGCCGAACTGATCGACCTCGAGGCCGGCGCCGTCGGCGCGGAGCTCGATGTGGCCGTCGCATTCCTCGCTCGTGTAACGGCCGGCGAAGGCAGCGAGGTCCGGCGCCCAGTCGCCCACCGACACGTGGTCGGCGACCTCGTCGTCGAGCTGCGCGGCGAAGTGCTGGCGTCCGTCGTCACCGACGTAGCTCGCGGCGATGAACGCGTCGCCGCCGGCAGTGAACTGCAGAAGTTCGTCGTCGCGTAGGCTGAGCGGATACTTGCCGCTGCCCCAGGCGATCGCCAGTCCGTCATTCTCTTGCAGGACGCGCAGGTATTGCCCCGCCGCGCCGCGATACATGCCGGGCGCCGGCGCCGTCCATGACGGCCCGGCGCGCAGCCCGGTAAGATACGGCAGCGGTTCGGCCTGCTTGCGCTCGGGCAGGTCGAGCACCGCCTGCGCCACTTTCTGCGCGAGCGCGCAGGCGTCGACGTCCTCGCGGTTGGCGAGGACGATGACGCTCGTGCGCAGTTCGGGGAAGCGCAAGAGCTCGCTGCGGTAGCCAGCCCAACCGCCGCCGTGGCTGACGGTTGCGAGGCCGTGGCGCCGCGAGAGGAAGAGACCGCCGCCGTAGCCGACGTCGTGGCCATCGCTGGACACGCCCGCGCGCAGCATCTCGGCGATGAGTTGGGCGTCGCCGACGCGCGGCGCGTAGAAGTTGGCGTCCCACAGCGCGAGGTCGCCGATGGTGGTGTGCACCTGGCCGTCGCCCGTCTGCTCCCAAGCGGATTCGGAAAGTTTCACCGCAGTTTCCTTCACCGCATAGCCGCGGGCACTGTGCGCGATATCGATCGGATAGCGGTCCACGATGGAGGTACGGCGCATGCCGAGCGGCGCAAAGATTTCCGCCTGCGAGAACTCGGCGAGCGTGCGGCCGCTGACGCGCTCGACAACCAAGGACATGAGGAAGTAGCCGGTGTTGCTGTAGGCGAACGCGTGCCCCGGCACGTCGTCGAAGCCGCGCTGGCGGGCGATGACGCGCAGCGCATCCTCGCGCGTGGTGCGCTCGGCGAACGTGCGGCCGCCGAGCAGCAGCAACTCGATATAGCTCCGCAGGCCGCCCAAGTGATGCATGAGCTGGCGCAGCGTCACGGCTTCCGTGTAGGCCGGCAGGTCGGGCACATGTTTGCGGACGCTGTCGTCGAGAGAGAGCCGGCCGTCGCGGGCGAGCAGCAGCAGCGCAAAGGCGGTGAACTGCTTCGAGGTCGAGGCGATATTGAAGGCGGTGTCGGCGTCGATGCCTTCGCTGCGCTCGATGTCGGCGAAACCATAGCCGGCGGCATGGACGAGTGCGCCGTCGCGGATGACGCCGACGGCACAGCCCGGCTGCATACCTTGGGTGAAGCGCTCGAAGAGGGCGTCGACGGCAGGGAAGCGTGGGGACATGGAGCGACCGGGCTAGAGCTTGGCGCCGACGAGCGCGCCGATGCCGGCGGTCAGCGCCATGGCGAAAGCACCCCAGAAGGCGACGCGCCCCGCCGCCCGCCACTCGTTGGCCCCGCCAGCCCGCGCGCCGATGGCGCCTAGTGCTGCCAGTGTCACAAGCGAGACGCTCGTGACGACGGGAATGATCCAGCCGGCCGGCGCGGCGAGCGTCGCCAACAGCGGCATGGAGGCGCCGGCGGCGAAGGTGGCGGCCGAGGTGAGCGCCGCCTGCACCGGGCGCGCCACGGTGATCTCGGAGATGCCGAGCTCGTCGCGGGCGTGCGCCCCGAGCGCGTCCTTGGCCATCAGCTGCACCGCGATCTTGCGCGCGAGGTCGGGCTCGACGCCGCGCTTCACGTAGATGTCGGCCAGCTCCCGGCGCTCGCCCTCGACGTCTTCCGTCAGCTCCTGGCGCTCGCGGCCGAGCTCGGCGTTCTCCGTATCGGCCTGCGAACTCACCGAGACGTACTCGCCGGCCGCCATCGACATGGCGCCGGCGACGAGCCCGGCGATGCCGGCGATCAGTGCGCTGCTGTGATCGGCGTCGGCGGCGGCGACGCCGGAGATGAGGCTGGCGGTCGAGAGGATGCCGTCGTTGGCGCCGAGCACGGCAGCGCGCAGCCAGCCGATGCGGCCGACCATGTGATGCTCAGCGTGGCGCGGCCGGATCATGGATGCCGCCCGCTTCAGCTCTTGGCTTTGACGTAGCTGCCAGGAGCGTCCTCGACCACGCCGAGCTTCTCGCCGGGGTCGCGCTGCACGGTCCATTCGCCCGAATGCTCGTGCAACCATTCCGCCCAGTGCGGCCACCACGAGCCCGGGTGCTCCTTGGCGCTCGCCAGCCATTGATCGAGCGACTTCGCCGAGCGCTTGCCGTCGGCCCAGTACTGGTACTTCATTTTATCGGGCGGATTGACGACGCCGGCGATGTGGCCCGAGCCCGACAGCACGAACGCGACATCGCCGCCAAAGAGCTGCGCGCCGGCGAAAACCGAGCGGGCAGGGGCGATGTGGTCCTCTTTCGTGGCGAGCTCGTAGACGGGGAGCTTCACCTTGTGCACGTCGAGGCGCGTGCCGGCGATGCTCATGTTGCCGGCGGCGAGGCAATTGTGGTTGTAGAACTCGCGCAGATAGAAATTGTGGTTGGTGGCCGCCATGCGCGTCGAGTCCTGGTTCCAGTAGAGCAGGTCGAACGGGAACGGCTTCTTGCCGAGCAGGTAGTTGTTGACGATGTACGGCCAGATGAGGTCGCGCGGGCGCAACATGTTGAACACGTTGGCCATGCGCGAGCCATCGAGATAGCCGCGCTCGCTCATCAGCTCGTTGAGGCCGTCGAGCTGCTCCTCGTCGGTGAACAGCAGCAGGTCGCCGGCGTGCGTAAAGTCGACTTGGGTGGCGAGGAACGTCGCGGAGTTGAACAGCTCCTCGCCGCGCGCGGCGAGATAGGCGAGCGTGGTGGCGAGCAGCGTTCCACCGACGCAGTAGCCGACGACGTTGATCTTATCGACGCCCGTCTCCCGCCGCACGGCGTCAGCCGCGGTGAGGATGCCCTCCTGCATGTAGTCCTCGAAGGACTTGTGCGCGAGGGCGGTATCGGGATTGACCCACGAGATGATGAAGACGGTGAAGCCCTGGTCGACGATGAACTTGATGAGGCTCTTGGCCGGCGTGAGATCGAGGATGTAGTACTTGTTGATCCACGGCGGGATAATCAGCAGCGGTATCTCGCGCACCTGGTCCGTCGTCGGCGCGTACTGGATCAGCTGGAAGATGTCGTTCTGGAAGACGACCTTGCCCGGCGTGGTCGCCAGATTGCGCCCGACCTCGAAAGCCGTGGTGTCGGTCTGGCTCACCTTCAGAAGATCGCCCGACTTCCTCATGTCCTCGGCGAGGAGCGACATGCCCGCGACGAGGTTGGCGGCATTCGTCGCCAGCGTCTCGCGCACGACTTCCGGATTGGTCAGCGGAAAGTTCGACGGCGACAGGGCGCTCGCCACTTGGCGCAGGTAGAAATCGGCGCGCTGGCGGGTGCGCTCGTCGAGTCCTTCCGTGTTGTGCAGCATGTCCTCGGCCCACTTCGAGGTGACGAGGTAAGCCTGCTTCCAGAAGTCGAAGTAGGGGTTGGCCGACCACTCCGGATCCTTGAAGCGGCTGTCGCCCGGCTCCGGCTCGGCGACGGGCGCGACTTCCTCGCCAAACATGCGCCGCACGGTGTTGTTCCACAGCTCGGCGTAGGAGCGGAGCAGCGTACCCTGTGCCTCGGCGAAGCGGGCCGGATCGGCGAGCCACTGGCGGCCGAGGTCGGAGAGCGTGTTGGTTGCCTCGGTGATCTCGGTGGCTGCCGAGTAGGGTCCCATCTTCGAGTCGTTGCGCTCGATGAACTCGGTCAGCACGTTCCCGCCTTGCTCGAACAAGCGCAGCAGGTTGCGGGACAGCTCCTCCGCGTTCACGGTCTGGAACGGCGGAAGCTCGGCTTCTGGCTCGTGTTTCGCCTCGGGCATTGGGACCCTTTAACAACGTTTGCAGGCATCGGCCGCCGTGTTGGCCATTCTATGCCAACGTTTTGCGACATTGGGTGGCTAGTGTCACTTGGACGTGTGGACAACGTGCGTCCACGTGAATCTCTGGGCTAGCGGTCGAATCGCGTAATTCCATGTCCCCATCGGGTTCGGGAGACGGTATGCAAGATATCCGGCCGCGGGAAGGCCTGCGCGGGGGCTCGGTCGAGCCGCTGCGCGCTGCGCGTCGCGTTTTTTTGGCCGCCGGCCTGCTCGGTCTGATCCTTGCCGTGCAGGGCTGTTCGTCGACGATCACGACGCCATTGCCGAATACGGCGCCAAGCGTCACGTCCTCCATATCGCCGCAGGACCGTCAGAAAGAGATGGACGAGCTGAAGAGCAAGGCTGCCACCCACGAGCAGGATGCCGAGCGTCAGATCGAGAATTCGCGCTAGGCTCACTTGCCCGGCTATGCCGCGGGTCTGGACGGCACCCGCCATAGGGGCGTAAACACGGGGCCTTGGCGCGCGACCGGCTATGGTTCACGGTTTCATCGCCGCTGCCCGATCTCGTCCCTGAAATGAGGCGTCCCGTGCACGAGGACTTCCACCGCATCAAGCGTCTGCCGCCCTACGTATTCGCCGAGGTCAACCGGCTGAAAGCGGCAGCACGCGCGCGTGGCGCCGACATCATCGACCTCGGCATGGGCAATCCGGACCTGCCGACGCCGCAGCACATCGTCGACAAGCTGGTCGAGACGATCGCCAAGCCGCGCACGCATCGCTACTCGGCCTCCAAGGGCATACCTGGGTTGCGCCGGGCGCAGGCGGCTTATTACGAGCGCCGCTTCGGCGTGAAGCTCGATCCGGAGACGCAGGTCGTCGCCACGCTCGGCTCGAAGGAAGGCTTTGCCAATATGGCGCAGGCGATCACCGCCCCGGGCGACGTGATCCTGGTGCCGAACCCGACCTATCCGATCCACGAGTTCGGCTTCCTATTGTCGGGCGCTGCCATGCGGCATCTGCCGGCCGGCACGGGCGAGGAGTTCCTGCGCACGGTCGAGCGCGCCTGCCAGCACACGATCCCGAAGCCCTTGGCGCTCGTGCTCTCCTATCCGTCGAACCCGACGGCGATGGTGGCCGACCTCGACTTCTATAAGGACGCGGTGGCGCTGGCGAAGAAGCTCGACCTCATCATCCTGTCCGACATCGCCTATGCGGAGATCTATTTCGACGGCAATCCGCCGCCCTCGGTGCTGCAGGTACCGGGCGCCGTCGACGTCGCGGTGGAGTTCACCTCGCTGTCCAAGACCTACAACATGCCCGGCTGGCGCATGGGCTTTGCGGTCGGCAACGAGCGGCTGATCGCGGCGCTCGCCCGCATCAAGTCGTATCTCGACTATGGCGCCTTCACGCCCATCCAGGTGGCGGCCTCCGCGGCGCTGAATGGCCCGCAGGAGTGCGTCGAGGAGATCCGTGCCGTCTACCGGAGCCGCCGCGACTGCCTGGTCGAGAGCTTCGGCCGGGCCGGCTGGAACATCCCGCCCCCGCCGGCGACGATGTTCGCCTGGGCGCCGATTCCCGAGCCGTTCAAGGAACTTGGCTCGGTGGAGTTTGCCAAGCTGCTGATCGAGAAGGCGAGCCTGGCGGTGTCGCCGGGGCTCGGCTTTGGCGAATACGGCGAGGGCTTTATCCGCATTGCGCTGGTGGAGAACGAGCATCGCATTCGCCAGGCCGCCAGGAACCTGAAAAAGTTCCTCGCCCAGGCCCCGGAAACGATGCATAACGTGATCCCGATTCAGCACAAAGCCAGCCGCTAACCCTCAGCGTTTCCAATGCAAAAGCCTCTGACCCTGGGCATTGCCGGCCTTGGCACTGTCGGCGCTGGCCTGCTCGAGCTGCTCCATACGCACAAGGCGCGCGTTGCCGAGCGCGCCGGCCGGCCGGTCGAGATCGTGGGCATCTCGGCCCGCAGTAAGGGCAAGGACCGCGGCGTCGACACCTCCGGCATCAAGTGGTTCGACGATCCGGTGGCGCTGGCCAAGGACGCAAGCATCGACGCGTTCGTCGAGCTAATCGGCGGCTCCGACGGCGTCGCCAAAGCGGCTGTCGAGGCGGCGCTGAATGCCGGCAAGCATGTGGTCACGGCCAATAAGGCGCTGGTCGCCAAGCACGGCGTCAAGCTCGCCAAGCTGGCCGAGGAGAAGGGCGTCGCGCTCAACTTCGAGGCGGCGGTGGCCGGCGGCATCCCCGTCATCAAGACGCTGCGCGAATCCCTCGCCGCCAACGAGGTGACACGCGTCTACGGCATCCTCAACGGCACCTGTAATTACATCCTCTCGACGATGACCGACCAGCATCGCTCGTTCGCCGACGCGCTGCGGGAGGCGCAGGACCTCGGCTATGCCGAGGCCGATCCGACCTACGACATCGGCGGCTTCGACACGGCGCACAAGCTCGCCATCCTGACGAGCCTCGCCTTCGGCACCGAGCTCGGCTTCGATCAGGTCGATGTCGAGGGCATCCAGTCGATCAGCGAGGTCGACATCGAAGCGGCCCAGGACATGGGCTTCGCCATCAAGCTGCTCGGCGTCGCGACGCGCACCGAGGGCGGCATCGAGGCGCGTGTGCACCCGGCGATGGTGCCGGAGGAATCGGCGATCTCCGAGGTGTGGGGCGCCACCAACGCGGTCGCCATCGACGCCGACTTCTGCGCCAGCCTCCTGCTCGTCGGCCCCGGTGCTGGCGGTCGCGCCACGGCCTCGGCCGTCGCCAGCGACGTCTTGGACATCGCCCGGGGCGCGGTTATGCCGCCGCTGGTCACGCCGACGCGGGGCCTCAAACCCTATACGAAGTCGAGGCTGGGCAGGCATCAAGGGGCCTATTACGTGCGGCTTTCCGTTTACGATCGCCCCGGCGCCATGGCAGCGATCGCCAAGCGCATGGGTGACCGCGAGGTCTCGATAGAAAGCATTGTGCAGCGGCGTCCGCGTTCGGCACTGCCCGGCATGGTCGCCCGGCAGAAGCCCGGCTCGCCGGCGATGGTCATCATGATCACGCACGAGACGACGGAGGAAGCGATCCGCAGCGCCGTCGACGCCATCGAGCAGGACGGCAAGGTGTCGGAGCGGCCGCAGGTGATACGTATCGAGAAGCTCGAAAGCGCGTAGTGGCCGAGCCGCGAAAGGTAGTGCAGCTATGACGGACATCGGCGGCAATTCAGGGCTCGACCGCGTGCTGGTTCTCGAGGTGACGCGCGTCACCGAGGCGGCGGCGATCGCAGCGGCGCGCCTGCGCGGGCGCGGCGCCGAGAAGGCGGCCGACAAGGCGGCGGTCGATGCCATGCGCCGCGAGCTGGCCAAGCTCGCCATCCGCGGCACGGTCGTGATCGGCGAGGGCGAGATGGACGAGGCGCCGATGCTCTATATCGGCGAGCAGGTCGGCTCCGGCGAAGGCCCCGAGGTCGACATCGCCGTCGATCCGCTGGAAGGCACCACCATCTGCGCCAAGTCGATGCCGAACGCGCTCGCCGTGCTCGCCATGTCCGAGCGCGGCGGACTGCTGCACGCCCCCGACATGTACATGAACAAGATCGCCATCGGTCCGGGCTACGCGCCCGGTCTCGTCGATCTCGACGCGCCGGCCGGCGACAACATCCGCGCGCTGGCCAAGGCGAAGGGCGTACCGGTGTCGGACATCACCGCCTGCATCCTCGACCGGCCGCGCCACGCCGAGCTGATCGCCGCGGTGCGTGCCGCGGGCGCCGCCGTGCAGCTCATTCCCGACGGCGACATCGCCGGCATTATCTGGACGACCGATCCAGACGAGACCGGCATCGACATCTACCTCGGCGCCGGCGGCGCGCCGGAGGGCGTGCTCGCTGCCGCGGCGCTGCGCTGCATCGGCGGCCAGATCCAGGGGCGGCTCATGCCGTCGAACGACGAGGAGCGTATACGCGCCGCGGCGATGGGCATCACCGACATCAACAAGAAGTTTGTGCTCGAGGACATGGCCGCCGGCGACGTGATCTTCTCCGCGGCTGGTGTCACCGATGGCTCGCTGTTGGACGGCGTGCGCTTCCACGGCGAATTCGCCGAGGTGGATTCCGTCGTCATGCGCTCCAAGACTGGCACCGTGCGGCGCATCAAGTCCAAGTGCCGCGACGTGGGCGGTCGCTTCGGCGTCTGATCGTCCGACCCTGCGTGATGCTCCTTGAACAGGCGCCTTCGTTCCGAAAGAATGGCGGGCTGAGGACGCGTCTTGCGAAGGGGGCGCCGTGGACGAGCGCGATGCCGGCGGGTACTCCGTCACCTACGGCGGAGAAGAGATTCAGGCCCCGGTCTACGTGGTCGCCTTTCTCGCTGCGGCGATGCTGGCTGCGGCGCTCGTCACCGGCCAGTCGCTGTGGCTGGTTCTGGGCGTCGCCGCGGCGGGCGTCACCTACTACAACGTCCCGCTGCTCGAACGGCGCCCGGCCATGGGCGCCAACCAATACGGCATTTTCATCCAAGGCTTAGGTTTGATCCGCTGGCGCGCGATCGAGCGCATCGAACTGGTCGAGGTGGCTGTTCGCGCCAGCACGATCCACGAGCTGCAGATCGCCTTGAAGGAGCGGCTGTCGAGTGCGCTCGTCGCCGACTGGCGGCGGCAGAAATTCTACCGCTCGCTGATGCGCTTGCCGTGGTCGATGGCACGCACGAACGTCGTGGGCATCAATCTCGAGCCGTTCAACAAAGAGCCAGACGAGGTCCACCGCACGATCCTGCGGCTGTGGCGGCACTATCGCAGCTAGGCAACATTGCTGGATGGCCTGTGGATAACCGGCCCACTCGTATCGCCAACTCAGCGGGTGGATGGTGAACTTCGCCTGAGGCGAGTCGATCCAGGGGGTGGGCATGGTCGCGGTGCGCAAGCGACGGGATGCGGCGACAGCCGCGCCGCCCTTTCTCGGCGTATCGGCATCGGCGAACGGTTACGCGTGGCGCGAGCGACTGACGGGCGAGGCGCAATTGCGCGCCGGTGCGATCAGCCAGCGGCACGGACTGCCGGAGCTTTTGGGGCGCGTGCTGGCGGCGCGCGGCATCGCGATCGACGATGTGCCCGTGGTGCTCAATCCCACTCTCAAGGCGTTGATGCCCGACCCGAGCAGCGTCCGCGACATGGACGCCGCGGCGGCGCGGATCGCCGACGCCATCGTCAAGCGGCAGTCGATAGCCATCTTCGGCGACTATGACGTCGACGGCGCGTCGTCGGCGGCACTGGTGGCCCGCTTCGTCGCCCATCATGGTCTGCAGGCGCGCATCTACATTCCCGACCGGCTGTTCGAGGGCTACGGGCCGAACCCGGCCGCCATCGAAGGGCTGGTCAACGACGGCGCGCAGCTCATCGTCACCGTCGACTGCGGCACGACGAGCCGCGAGCCATTGGCGCGCGCCGGCGAGCTCGGCTGCGATGTCGTCGTCATCGATCACCATCAGGCGGACGAGGTGCTGCCCACCGCCGTCGCCGTGGTCAATCCCAACCGGCAGGACGACGTGTCCGGCCTCGGACACTTGTGCGCCGCCGGCGTCGCCTTCCTGGTGCTGGTGGCGACAACGCGGGAATTGCGCCGCCGCGGCTTCTACGCGAACGGGACCGCCGAGCCCGATCTGATCGCCGAGCTCGACTTGGTGGCCCTGGCGACCGTCGCCGACGTGGTGCCGCTCGTCGGCCTCAACCGCGCCTACGTCATGCAGGGTCTGCAGGTCATGCGCTGGCGTCGCAACAAGGGGCTTAAGGCGCTGAACGACGCGGCGGGTCTGAACGAGCCGCCCTCGCCCTATCACCTCGGGTTCATCCTCGGCCCGCGCATCAACGCCGGCGGCCGCATCGGCGACGCGGCGCTGGGCTCGAAGCTTCTCGCCGGCGAGGACGAGGTGGAGGCGGCGCGCATCGCCGTGCTGCTCGACCGCTTGAACAAGGAGCGGCGCGCGCTCGAGAAGCAGATGCTGGAAGAGGCGCTGGCCGAGGCCGAGGTGCGCCTCGCCGAGCGCCCCGACGCGGCGTTGCTGATGCTCGGCTCGCACACCTGGCATAAGGGCGTCGTCGGGCTCGTCGCGAGCCGCTTGACCGAGCGGTTCCGCCTGCCGTCGTGTGTCATCGCCTGGAATGCCGAGACCGGGGGCGAAGGCACCGGTTCACTGCGCTCGGTGGCGGGCGCCGACATCGGCGGCGCGGTACGTGCGGCGGTCGCGGCGGGGCACCTGGTCAAGGGCGGCGGTCACGCGATGGCGGCCGGACTGACGGTAGCGCGCGAGAACCTCGCGGTGCTGGAGCAGTTCCTGCACGCCAGGCTCGCGGACGGCGTCGGCCAGGCACGCGAGCGCGACGCGCTCGACATCGACGGTGCCCTGACGCCCGCGGGCGTGACCGACGAGCTGATCGACCTCATCGCCCGCGTCGGGCCTTACGGGCAGGGCAATCCGGCGCCGCGCTTCGCCTTTCCGGCGACCAACGTGAAGTTCGCCAAGATCGTCGGCGAGAACCACGTGCGGTGCGTGCTGCAATCGGCCGACGGCACCAAGCTCGAGGGCATCGCCTTCCGCGCCGCGGGCGAGCCGCTGGGCGAAATGCTGATGAACGCCGGGGGGCTGCCGCTGCACGTGGCCGGCACCATCAAGCGCTCGTCCTTCAACGGCCGCGAGCGGCTGGAGCTCCACATCGAGGATGCGGCCGACCCGCGCCGCCAGGGCTGATCGCCGAGCGACGGTTGCGAAACGGTGCCGGTTCCTCGATACACCGGGCATGAAGTTCGCCGAACCGCTTCCCATCGACGCGATCCTCGACGAGGTGCGCACTGCCTTAGCCGCGCGCTCGTCTGCCGTGCTCGTCGCGCCGCCCGGCGCCGGCAAGACGACCCGCGTTCCGCTGGCGCTGATGGACGAAGGCTGGCTCGACGGTCGCAAGATCCTGGTGCTGGAGCCGCGCCGGATCGCGGCTCGGGCCGCCGCCGAGCGCATGGCGCACACCTTGGCGGAGGCGGTAGGCGAGCGCGTCGGGCTGCGCGCCCGCATGGTCTCGAAATCGGGGCCGAAGACGCGCATCGAGGTCGTCACCGAAGGCGTGTTCACGCGCATGATCCTCGACGACCCGGAGCTGTCCGGCGTCGGCGCGGTGCTGTTCGACGAATTCCACGAGCGCTCGCTCGATGCCGACCTCGGGCTGGCGTTGGCGCTCGATTGCCAGCGCGGCCTGCGCGACGACCTGCGCATCCTGCCGATGTCGGCGACGCTCGACGGCGCGCGCGTCGCGCGGCTGTTGGGCGACGCGCCGGTCATCGCCAGCGAGGGGCGCGCCTTCCCGGTCGACACGCGCTATCTCGGCCGTGACGCCGCTGCGCGCATCGAGGATCAAATGGCCGCCGCGGTGATGCGGGCCTTGCGCGAGGAGCGTGGGTCTGTCCTCGCGTTTCTGCCGGGGCAGGGCGAGATCCGCCGGGTCGAGGAGCGACTGAAGGAACGCATCGGCGATCCGAGCATCGTCGTGGCGCCGCTCTACGGGGCAATGGATATGAAGGCGCAGGATTTGGCGCTCGAGCCGGCACCTTCCGGCGTGCGCAAAGTCGTGCTCGCGACGTCCATCGCCGAGACGTCGATCACCATCGAGGGCGTGCGCGTCGTCATCGATTGCGGCCTCGCGCGGGTGCCGCGCTTCGAGCCGGACGTCGGCGTCACGCGGCTGGAGACGGTGCGCGTGTCGCGGGCCGCCGCCGATCAGCGCCGCGGCCGTGCCGGACGGACAGAGCCCGGCGTCTGCTATCGCCTATGGGACGAGCCGCAGACACAAAGCCTGCCGGCGTTCGCCGAGCCCGAGATCCGCTCGGCCGATCTGGCGCCGCTGCTGCTCGACTGCGCGGAATGGGGAGCGTCCGATCCGCGCGCGCTGGAGTGGATCGATCCGCCGTCGGCCGCGGCCATCGACGCGGCGCGCGAGGAGCTCGTCGAGCTGGAAGCGCTCGACGCCGACGGCCGCATCACCGCGGTCGGGCGACGGCTGCGCTCGCTGCCATTGCCGCCACGGCTCGCGCGCATGGTGCTCGCGGCGGCGGGGCTAGGCTGCGCGGCGGATGCGGCGGACATCGCGGCGGTGATTGTCGAGCGCGGCCTCGGCGGCAACGACGTCGATCTGGCGCATCGGCTGGAAGGGTTCCGCCGCGACCGGGGGCGCCGCGCCGCCGACATGCGCAAGCTTGCCGCCGGTTGGGCGCGGACGGCGGCCAGCGGTTCACGGAAAGAGCCGTCGGCGGAGATGTCGACCGCGCGGCTTCTGGCGCTGGCGTTTCCAGGCCGCATCGGCAAGGCGCGCGGCGCACCCGGCCAATTCCTCCTCGCCAATGGACGCGGCGCGAACCTCGATCCGGCGCATCCGCTGGCGCGCTCGCCGTTTGTCATTGCGGCGGAGCTCTCCGGATCGGCGTCGTCAACGCGCATCCTGCTCGCGGCCGCGGCCGACGAGGCCGATGTCCTCGCGGCGGCTGGGCAGCGCATCGAGGCGCGCGACGAGATCGAGTTTGACCAGGCAGCCGGCGCGCTGCGGGCGCGTTACGTCCGCCGGCTCGACGCCATCGTCCTCGCGAGCGAGCCGCGCGGTGTTGTCCCTAACGAGGAAACCGCGCACCTGCTAGCGGATGGCATCGCCAAGCGCGGGGTCGCGCGTCTGCCGTGGAGCAAGGCGCAAATGCAGCTGCGCGACCGGGTTGGCTTCTTGCGCGCGGCCGGCGAGGCGGACTGGCCGGACCTCGGCGATGCGGTGCTTGCCGAGGGCGCCACGACATGGCTCGCGCCGTTCCTCGCCGGCAAAACGAAGGTGTCGGACATCGGCGCCGACGATCTCGGGTCTGCCCTCGATGCGCTGCTGCCATGGAACCTGAAGCGTCGGCTGGAGGAGGAGGCTCCGACATATTTCGAGGCACCGACCGGCAATCGCCACGCCATCGACTACGAGACGACGGGCGCACCGGCTCTGCACATCCGCGTGCAGGAGCTGTTTGGGCTGACGCAGCATCCGGCCATCGCCAACGGCAAGCTGCCGCTCACCCTGCATCTGCTGTCGCCGGCGCACCGGCCCATCCAGATCACGCGTGACCTGCCGGGTTTCTGGAAGGGCTCCTGGGCGGCCGTCAAAGCCGAGATGAAGGGGCGTTATCCGCGTCACCCTTGGCCGGACGATCCGGCCTCGGCGCTGCCAACCGCGCGCGCCAAGCCGCGCGGCACCTGAATGCTCTCGCACCGGAGACGACTTCGGGTCACGTGCGAGCCGCCGCTACCGGATTGTCACTGGGCACCGTAGGATGCTGTCCAAGCCGCTCTCTGGAGGCTCGCATGTGGGCAGCCCTGATCGTCATCGCGCAAGTTTTCGGCCCTCCTCATCCAGGCGGCCAGCAAGACTTTGACCTCTGCAGGGGCATGACGAAAGGCACCCCCGAGGAATCCATCGCCGCCTGCCACCGGGTCGTTTCCAAGGAAGTGCTCGGCAAGAAGTACATCGCCGCAGCCTACTCGATGCTCGCGCGCTTCTCTGACAATCCGGCCGGTGCCATTACTAACTTGGACCAAGCGATCGCGCTCGAACCCGATACCGCAGACTACTACCAGCAGCGCGGCTTCCAGTTCAGCCTCTTGAACGACAACGACCGTGCGCTGGCCGACTTCGAGAAGGGCTTGGCGCTCGCGCCGGATAGCCACCGCATCCTGTTCGTGCGCGCCTTGACGTTCAAGGGAATGGGCGAGGATGCACGTGCACTCGCCGATCTCGACCGGGCCATCGCGCTCGCACCGAAAGAGCCGACCTATTATTCGGTCAAAGCGCAAATCTACTTGCGGCAGGACAAGACCGCCGAGGCGCTCGCCATGCTCGCTCAGGGCATCGCCGTAAAGCCCGACCACGCCCAGTTCTTCCAAGACAGAGCCGAGGTATACCGCAAGCTGGGTGACGCCAAGGGCGAGGAGGAGGCTCTGACGCGCCTGATCGCGCTCAAGCCAAAAGAACAGTACGGGATATTGTTGCGCGCGTTCCTGTACGAGAAGCTCGGCAAGCCCGCTCTCGCCATTGCCGACTATGATACCTTGCTGGCGCTCGATCCCGAGCACAAATTTTACCGCGAACGCCGCGCCGCTCTGCTTGAAATGAAGGGTGGCGCTCCGGCTGGGCCGGCGCCGAAAGTGATAGACCCCGCAGGGGATGCGCCGCCCGCCAAGCGAGCCGCCAAAGGGGCGCCGCCGGCGAAGAAGGCCGAGGAGGCAGCGCCGGAGCTTGAGTGCCGCATCTATGTGCCGGGCGCCGGCGTCACGGTGTCGGTCCGCTGCGCAAAATGACACTTCTCGTCCGCCGCCCGTCCGCGCTGAACGCTCACCTCGTCAGCATTGGGTCATCTCCCCACGCTATCAGATAGAATGAATGAGCCCAGCGAGGATGCAACGGTCATGCAGCTAGTCCCGAAAAGCTTCTTTCTGACACAGGGCATCGGCGTTCATCGCGAACGACTTACTGCATTCGAGCTGGCGCTTCGGGACGCGGACATAGAACAGCAGAATCTTGTGAGCATCTCCTCGATCCTACCGCCCAATTGCATCGAGCTGGAGCGGCAAGAAGGTGCAGCCACACTGCTGCCGGGCGAAATCACCTTCACCGTCCTGGCGCGCGCCGAGACAAACGAGCCGGGGCGCCGTGTTAATTCGAGCATCGGGCTGGCGCGCCCATCGGAGCCGTCAATGTATGGCTACATTTCGGAGCACCATGGGTACGGTATGACGCGAGAACAAAGCGGCGAGTATGCCGAGGATCTCGCTGCCTCCATGCTGGCTTCCACGCTCGGTATCGAGTTCGACCCTGACGCTGCGTGGAATGAGCGCAAACGGGTTTACGAAACGAGCAGCCTCATTATCGGCAGTACATCGGTGACGGCGTACGCCGAGGGAGATGAGAGCAGTCGCTGGACCTGCGCGGTGGCTGCAGCGGTCTTCCGCTTCGCCTGAGCAGCGCTCAGCGGCCATCCCGGTCGTCGGCCGCGGTCACTAGCTGACCTCGACGCCGTTCGGCATCGGCGTCCGCTCCGCTTTTTCGACATAAGGAAGTCAGTCGCTGGCGCGTAATCCGCTCGTTTGGCGAGCAATGGCGGTCCCTACGGGAGTCGAACCCGTCTTTCAAGATTGAAAATCTCGCGTCCTAACCGATAGACGAAGGGACCGGCAGGGCCATCCCTATAGGGGCGTTTGCCGCCCCGCGCAAGCAACGCCCCGGTGACCGAAAAGCGCATCTCTGACAGGCCATTGAGGGGATGTCCCGCCGCGGCCGATCTGCAAGCTGGCGAGTGATGCGTGGCATGTTCAACGCACCCCAGGACAGAGCGTCGCGTCACGCGGGTGGTCAGCCGATGGACGCATCGCGCGACGCCGCTGTCAGCAGAATGGCGAAGAGGGAAGGAAAGACGTGACGACCATCCTCGAAACCGGGGGGTGCTGGGGGTACTGCTCAGGACCTAGGTAGCGCGCGCCTGGCAGCGACGGCCGTCACGCGCAGATAATCGCCGTACGCGGCCTATCTCGTCAAGGAAAAGTGCGCCGGCCGGTCAACGGTGCGTTGCCCGTCTGGCCTGAACTGGAACACGATCCAGTACCGCGCAAGCCGAAAAAATCGAGCGATTCCGCGCAAGTTTCACAAAACGAGCGGCGTGTTCCCCCCGGAACAGCGACCCGCTTAAGGCTTCGGCAATCTCCGTCACATGGACGCATCGTGGTGGTGCGGACACTTCAGACGGAGCAAGCTGATGAAAACCGCACCCCTCGATCTCGGATGCAGCGTTACGGGAGTAAACGCTGCCAAGGCCACGAAGACCGAAATCAAGAAGCTGCGCGACCTCCTCTACAAGAACCGCCTCATCGTCCTCAAGGACCAGAACCTCACTGAAGCCCAGTACTGCGATTTCGCCAAACGCGTCGGTAACCCGGTTCCCTACCTGCAGGACAACTACCACCACCCCGAATTCCCGCTGATCTTCGTCTCCTCGAACGTCAAGAAGGACGGCAAGCAGATCGGCGTCGCCCGCACCGGCGGCTACTGGCACTCCGACACGTCCTTCGAGAAGGACCCCAAGTTCATCACCATGCTGATGCCGAAGGTTCTGCCGAAGAACTTCGCGCGCTCCACCCGCTTCATCGACATGGCCGCCGTTTACAAGGCGCTGCCGGCCGCCACCAAGAAGAAGCTCGCCGGCCGCGAGTTCATGCACACCGGCAAGATGCGCTACAAGGTGCGCACCCAGGACGCCGGCTACGACATCTTCGAAATCCTCGCCACCATCGACAAGCTCTGCCCGGCCGTGCGCCATCCGGCGGTGATCGAGCACCCCTACACCAAGGAGAAGGTGCTCTACGGCAACCGCGGCTTCACGCTGTCGATCGCCGACGCCTCGCTCGATGAATCGGCGAGCCTCCTGAAAGAGATCTTCGACTTCGCCGAGACGCCGCGCTTCGTGAAGGAAGTGCAGTGGTCGATGGGCGACGTCATCATCTGGGACAATCGCTTCCTCGGACACACCTCGGGCCGCAACGAAGGCCTCGAGGAAGAGACGATGATGTACCGCATCACCTTGCAGGACGGCATGCCGCTCTGCGCCAGCCAGATCAATTCGAAGGTTGCTGCCTAACGCTCAATGCAAAATTGCAGCTCAAACCCATGGGGACGGCCATGTGTTCAATCGCTCAAATCGATGGTTCCACTGCGACGGTAGTTTCTAACCCTACGAAAGCTTGCGCCCTCGGACCCTGCAGCGGCGCGTGCAAGCGCCTTGCCGCAGCCCAGGCGATGCTCGAGATCGAGGCCCCCGCCATGACGGAACCGCAGTTCCCGATCGCGATTGCCGACGAGTTCACTGCCGAGATCCTGAAGCCCTACCGCGACAACGCCACCTACCTGAAGGCGGCGGAGATCGTCGAGGTCAACGACAAGACGGCGATCGCCGGCACCGAACAGAAGCTAATCGTCGGCAAGGGCCGCTTCTCGATCCCCGAGAGCTGCTACATCGACTCCACCGGCCACTTCAACGCGGTCGAGTTCAACATCTGCTACAACCAGCTCGCTTATGTGCTCTTCGCCGGCTGCATCGACGCGGGCGTCATGCACAAGGTGCGCGCCGGCGACGTCCAGATCCCGACGATGACCGAGTTCAAGCATCACCAGCTGCCGGCGATGATGATCGTCGCCCTGGAGAGCCGCTACTTCAAGCCGCTCGACAGCAACGACTTCACCGCCGAGCTGTCGATCAACAAGATCTCGGCGGTTGGCAACGCCTGGTTCTTCTTCACGACCATCACCTTCTCCGACCGCGAAGGCGTGAAGGCGAAGGGCTCCGTGACGCTGGCCTTCAGCCCCTCCTACAACCCGAACACGGTGCACTGAGCCATGTCCCAGCTCACCGCCATCCAATCGGCCGAGACGCTCGCGGCGCTGCGCGCGCTGGCCGTCGGCGAGCGGGAGCTCGCCACCCCGTGCATCGACCGGTTCGCCCGCCAGTTCCTCAGCCTGAAGAGCCGGCTGCTGTTGGCCCTGACGCCGCAACGCATCCTGAGCAAGCTGATCGAGCGCGCCGCCCCCGGCAGCTATTGCTTCGCCATCGCCCGCACCCGCCACTTCGACGATGCGCTGCTTGCTGCCCTGCGCGACGGCGTCGAGCAGGTGGTCATCCTCGGCGCCGGCTACGACTCGCGCGCCTTCCGCTTCAAGGACGAGCTGCGCGGTGTTCGCGTGTTCGAGCTGGACCATCCCGGCACGCAGGCGCGGAAGATCGAGCTGCTGGCGACCAGCAACACGGCGCTGCCCTCGAACGTCACCCTCATCGGCATCGACTTCGCCAAGCAGTCGTTTCGCCAGCTGCTGCCGCAGCACGGCTTCCGCCGTGATGGCAAGACCTTGTTCCTGTGGGAAGGCGTTTCCTACTACCTGCCGGTTCAGGCGGTGAATGATGTGCTCGGCTTCGTTGCCGGTTGCGGCAAGGGCAGCAGCATCGTGTTCGACTACGCGCTGCAGAGCTTTGTCGACGGCGATACGTCGACCTACGGCGGCGATGCGGTGGCGCGCTGGCTGCAGAAGATCGGCGAGCCGTTCCTCTTCGGACTGGTGCCGGGCAACGCGTCGCGCTTCCTGGCGCAGCGCGGCTTGCGGACGACATCGCACGTCGGGCCGGCGGACCTCGAGCGCCTGTACCTTACGACACAGAATAATTCTCCCCTCGGGCGCACCCTGGGGCATGTCCGCATCATCGCGGGCCAAGCCTGACACCAAAGACGGAGCACCCACCATGACCGCCATCGCCGCCCGCACTCCAGAGTTCGAAGCCTCCATCGCCGAGCCGCCGCGCGCACTCACGCGGCGCATCGACTGGACCGGATTGTGGTTTCGCATCGTCGAGAGCGAAGGCGAGTTCATCGGCATGCGCGGCGGCCAGCGAGCCGAGGACGGGCGCATCGACTGGGTGTTTCCTTCGCACGCCGAATACGACGGTCTCGGCGGTTTCGTACATGTGCTGCGCAAGGCGCACGTCGGGCGGGAGTTCAAGGTTCCGGCGCGCCAGAGCCGCATGCCGTCGCTCGGCAAGCGTTTGGGCGCGGTGATACAGATGTGCCTGCGCACGCCGACGCCGGCTGCGGCGTGGCGTGGCTATGACGCGAACTGGACCGGCTATCGCACCAAGGCCGGCAACGAGTTCGCGACGCAATTCTTCGGTGCGGCGACCACGCGGCGCATGGAGGCGAAGGCGCGTGCCCAGGGCGTCTCGCTCAACGGCCTGTTGATGCACACGCTGGCTGTCGCCACCGAGCCCGAGCTCGAGGCCGGGCCGCGGATTTGGATGATGCCGGTCAACCTGCGCGGCCCCGTGCAGCTCGATCGTGATACGGCGAACCAGAGCGGCTACCTGCAGCTCGAGATTTCCGCCGACGCTACGCCGGGGTGCGTGCAGGAGCAGATCAAGCTTGCGCTCCGCCGTCGCGATCATTGGGCGAGCTGGACCTTTCTCAATCTCAGCCAGATCATCGGGCTCTCAGGTATCGGTCAGGTTTTCAAGCTGCAGATGGCGCGCTTTCAAAATCGCCCGTTCGTCGGCTCGTTCTCCAATCTCGGCGCCTGGAAGGGCGTCGGCCAGTGGTGCGTGTGCCCGCTGGTGACCAAGACCTCGCCGGTCGGCGTCGGCGCGATCGTTTGTGACGGGCGCCTGGCGCTCATCGTCGAGGCGCACGCCTCCATCAAGCGCGAGGCCGGCTGGACACAGACGGTCATGGACCGCTGGGCGGCGTTGCTGCAATCTAAAGACTGACCGGTTCGCCCGCACTCACAAGAGGCGAGCCTTGAAGCGGGAGCGAGCTGGCATGCCGCAGGCGGAGGAGAGTGCGCGCGCGGGGGAACGGATCTACCCGCCGTTTCTCACCCCGCCCGCCGAGCCGCTCAGCCTGCCCGGATACTTTCTCGCCTTCGTCCGCAACCCACTCGGCGCTACGCCGGCGATCATCTATCGCGAGTGGACGTATACCTATCGCGATCGCATCACCTACGTCGCCGATCCGGCGCGCATCAAGCGCATCCTGCTCGACGACTTCACCGAGTTCCCCAAAACGATCATCGAGCGCTACGTTTTTTCCAAGCTGCTCGGCAGGGGCATCCTGACGGCGCACGGGCCCGAGTGGCGGTGGCAGCGGCAGGCAGCGGCGCCGCTGTTCCGCCCGGCGGAAATTCAGCGCTACGCGCCGGTCATGACGGCGGCGGCCGAGGCCGCGATCGAAGACTGGCGCCAATTGGCGCCCGGCGCGGTGCGCTACGTCGATCGGGATACGACGCGCGCCACGTTCGGCGTCATCGCCGATACGATGCTGCACAGCCGCGACCCGGCGGTGACGGAGGCGCTGGAGCGCGCCCACCGCGACTATCTTCTGCCGCTCTCCTGGCCGGGCGTCTACGGGGCGCTGGGGCTGCCCGGCTGGTTGCCGTTTCCGCGCAAGGCGGCGCGGCGGCGGGCCGAGATCGACATGCGGCAGTCGGTTGGCAATCTGGTGCGGCGCCGGCGTGCCGGCGCGGACGATCGCGACGACCTGATGTCGCGTTTGCTGAACGCGAAAGATCCCGAGAGCGGCCAGAGCATGGGCGACGAGCAGATGGTCGACAACCTGCTCACCTTCCTGCTCGCCGGGCACGAGACGTCGGCCAAGTCCCTCGCCTGGATGCTCTATCTCGTGGCGCTGTCGCCCGAGTGGGAGGAGCGCCTGCTGGCCGAGGTGCGCCGGGTTGCCGGCGACGAGCCCATAGGCGCCGAGCACGCCGGCCGGCTCACCGACGTCGCCATGTTCATCAAGGAAGGGATGCGGCTCTACCCGCCGATCTCGTCGCTGGCGCGTGTCGCCACCCGCGACGTCGACCTCGACGGCACGCCCGTGAAGAAGGACGGCATCATCGTCATGCCGATTTTCGCCATCCATCGGCATCGCAAGCTGTGGGAGGACCCCGCGCGCTTCGACCCCGAGCGTTTCTCGCCGGAGCGCGAGGCGCAGCAGGTGCGCTATCAGTACCTGCCGTTCGGGGCCGGCCCGCGGGTGTGCATCGGCGCCTCGTTCGCCATGCTCGAGGCGACGATCTTGCTTGCCTCGTTCGTGCGTGCCGCCCGCTTCAAGGTGCCGGACGGCCACGTGCCCGTGCCCCTGTCGCGCATCGCCCTGCAGCCGAAGGGCGGCATGCCGCTCGAGGTGACGTTGCGCACGTAAACCCTGCCTCCGGCCGCTCCGCGAAAGCTCCAGCCCTGTGCCCGGCGAAACAGCGTCGCGCCTGAGGCCGCTGCATCCTCTCCTTGGAGGCAAGAGAAAGGACGGAGCGCTATGATCGTTTGTTCCTGCAATATGCTGCGTGATTCTGATGTCGCCCAGGCGGCGGCCTCGCAACCGCTTCGTGTCACCCAGGTGCATGCCTGCTTGGGCTGCCGGCCGCGCTGCGGCGGCTGCTTCGCCACCATCAAGCAGATCCTCGACAGCACGATGCCGCAGGGTTCGGCCCCCGCTGAGGCCTGCTACGCGCAGTAAGCCGACCTGAGCGATTGGCGTCGCCAAAGCCCATGCCCCAAGGGCTACATCAAGAAGCTGCAGGGTGACGGCTGAATGGTTTGGGCGCCGGCTCCGCTCGCGCGGTCTCGCTCACCGCATTCGGCTCGACTTCCGCCACGTAGATCTCGCCGTTGCAGTACGTGGCCTTGAAGCGCTGGGGCGCGTCCAGCATCAGCAGCAATCCGGTCGGCATCTGCTCCTCCATCCATGGTCGAGACTGCAGGAGCAAAGTCGCGGCCGGTATCGCGGGTTGCCGCATGAGCAGAATTTAAGATTGATCACATCTTATGTGCGGCCCTCGTCGCGCGTGCTTGTCGGGGAACCAAGGCGCCTTATCTCAAGTTCTGAGCAATGGAGGTGTCCCATGTCGCAAGAATCGATAGCCGACGAAGCGAAGAAGCAGTCGCCCGAGGTCGACAAGGAGCTGAACGAGGCTCTGAAGGCAACGTTTCCGGCGAGCGATCCGGTGGCCGTGGGCGAGACGACGTCGACGCAGCCCGATCGACCGCTGAACCGCCGGCCGGCGGAACTCGATCTCGAGCTGGTGAACGAGCTCGCCCGCCACGTCGACAAAACGCACGAGAAGAAACAAGACAAATAGAGGGAGAGCCTCGTGGAGGAACACCTTTCCGCGCCGTCGGCCGAACGCCGGGTGCTCGATCATGCTGCGAACGAACCGGAGTCGCCGCGGCGCACGGGCACGAGCTATGATTATGAGCTGGAGCGCGTGACCCGGGCACGGACTTATTTCGACGACCACGACCCGATCAACCGCGCCATCCGCCGCGACCCCACGAGGTCGATGCTGATCGCCGCCGGAGTCGGCTTCGTCTTCGCGCTGCTGGTCCGCTGAGAGTCCATCAAAAAGCGCGGCGCGTTCAGGAAACGAGGATCTCGAGAAACGCCTCTTCTTCCTTCAAATCGCGCAGGCCGGCGATGTCGACGACGATGGTGACGCCGTCGCGGCTCTTTGCGGCTTCCATGGCGCTGATCTGCGCGCGGACGTCGGCTAGGCGTCGCTCGAGTCGGTCCGGCGAAATCAGGCCCAGGCACACTCCCATCATCATCCCACCCCGGATGCTGAAACGCTGTGAGCGTAGCGCAATCCGTGAGCCGCAGAGTGGCGCGGCGGTGTTCTTCACAAGGCACTTTGTTATCTCGGAATCCGTTGAAAGAGCATGCTGCGCCGCGGTCGAACGCGCCATTCGCGTGCAGGCCGGCTGACTTGCGCTGCTTGCCTGCGAGAGCACGCAAAGGCGCGCCTGTCCGTGGCCGCGGAACGGCCACCGCCGATCGACGTTGTCCCCGCAGAAATCAACTGGAGGACAGAATGATCAGTCGCACAATTCTCGCAGCTATTGTCGCCGCCGGTACGGCGGGTGCCGCGCTGGCCGAGGTGCAGGTCAAGACGCCGGGCGTCGACGTCAAAGCACCGGCCGGTGGCGTCGAGCTCGATATCGATATCGGCAAGACGCCCCCCAGCGACGCGTGGATCGGCCGTGCCGTCTACAGCGCCGACAACAAGCACCTGGGCGAGGTGTCGGGCACCGCCGGCGACAAGATCTACTTCGACATGGGCGGATTCCTCGGCATCGGTGAAACGCGCGTCATGCTCGACGACGACTCCGTCGCCAGCGTGAAGAACGACCGTATCCAGCTCAAGCTGACGGAGGCGGAGGCCAAGTCGCTGCCGCCGGTCGACGAGAAGGAAATCGCGCCGAAGTAACGAGTGTCGGCGCAACCTAGGCCTCGCATGGGGCCTGCCGAGGCCGTCCGCGGCACCGCGGACGGCCTCTCGATTTGTGAGCGCGTTGCCAAGAGTGCGGCCAAGAGCGCGGCGCCGCGCCCCACCGCCGCGAGGGAACGAATGGTCGACCCCATGTGTTGCGATCCTGCAAGAAACGCAAAAGGAGCTTTAGATGTATAAGACGCTCGCTGCCGCAGGCATTGCCGCGGCGCTGCTGTTCGCCGTCCCGCAGGGCGCCAGTGCCCTTCCCGGTCAGGGAACCGACGTGAAGGCTTCGTCGGACGTCGTGCAGGCCGGCTACAAGCATCGCCACTACAAGCACCGGCATTGGAAGCGCGGTCACCACCACCACAACCGCAACCGCTACTATCGCAAGCGGAAGGGCATCCACATCCACGTCCGCTAAGGTTCGCGTCACGTTTGAACTGGTCCCGGCTTCGGCCGGGACCTTTTCTTTTGCGCGCCGGCAGAGCTTTGCTTTCCACTAAATGGTTGAGCGGCGGCGCGTCAGCCGCGCCGCGCCGCCTCGATCGCCGCCACGTCAATTTTCTTCATCTTCATCATCGCCTCGAACGCGCGCTTGGCCTCCGCGCCACCGGCAGCCATCGCTTCGGTCAGCACGCGCGGCGTGATCTGCCACGAGATGCCCCACTTGTCCTTGCACCAGCCGCACGCGCTTTCCTGGCCGCCATTATTGACGATGGCGTTCCAATAGCGGTCGGTGTCGGCTTGATCGTCGGTGGCGATCTGGAACGAGAACGCTTCGCTGTGCTTGAACGCGGGACCGCCGTTGAGGCCGAGACAGGGAACGCCGGCGACGGTGAAGTCGACCGTCAGCACGTCGCCTTCCTTGCCGGATGGATAGTCGCTGGGCGCACGGTGGACGGCACGCACCGCGCTGTCCGGAAAGGTCTCGGCGTAGAAGTGGGCAGCGGCCTCGGCGTCCTTGTCGTACCAAAGGCAGATCGTGTTCTTCGCCATTGCGTGTCCTTCCGTTGCTCTGGTGAGAGATTACGGCACCGCCGAAAGCCATTCCGGCGGTGTGCGGTTCCGGGCAAGCACGGAGAATTGTGTAAACCTCACGGGCGCGCGGCGGAAGAGAGCGGGTGCCGCTAGCGGTGGCGGCGGCGTGGCGATGCGGGCGGCTCCGGCGGCACGAGCCCCATGGCGCGCGCCTCGGCAACGATCGATTTCAGCGCCCGCGCCTCCTTCGGCAGGCGCGAGTGGCGTGGCTTTGGAGAACGCGCGTGCAGGTCGCGCAGGTTGCGCAGTATGAGGCGCGCGTAGATGCTGGCCATCTTGCGCCGCGCCTTGGCGTGCTGCTCGTCGGTCATGACGCCCATGCGTTGTCTCGCTGCTCCTCGATGTGTTTAGCCGACGCCGCGTGCCCCGGGCGGATCGCGCCGCCGGGGTTCGTTGCGAGCAAGGGGCGCGGGGCGGGGAAACGCCGCGAGCTGATTTGTTTTTTTGAGCGGCACCTCGCCGCCCCGCGCAGGATTTGGGGCATACCCGCGGCATTTCAGGGGTTTCCCCCTCCGGGACTCTCACCCGGTGGGCGCGGCGAGCCTCAGGTAGTCGGGGCGCGCGTGACGCCACGTGTACCCGACACTGCAGCCCGCCCTCGATACAGGAACGCCTCGAGACCGACCCCTTGCGCGGGGCGGGATGGGGGGAACGTACGCGCGGACAAGAGCCCGGGGATTAGTTTGTCGCGATGGCGCGCTCAGGGAAGCTGGTTGGCGCCCTGGTAGCGGCCGAAGCTTGTCCGTCCGCCGGGGTGGAACAGCGTCACCTCGTAGATCTCCGGTTCGCCGCCCATGCCGGGCGATCCCGCGGGCATGCCGGGCACCGCGAGGCCGGTCGCCGCCGGTCGCTCGGCGAGCAGCCGCTTGATGGCAACGGCGGGAACGTGGCCTTCGATGACGTAGCCGCCGACCTCGGCGGTGTGGCAGCCGGCGAGTTCCGTCGGCACGCCGAGGCGCGTCTTGACCGCCTTAAGGTCGCTCGTCGCCACCTCCGTCACCGGAAAGCCTTCAGCGCGCAGGTGATCGGCCCAGCCGGTGCAGCAGCTGCAGGTGGGGTCCTTGTTGACGGTGACCATGGGGAGCGCGTCGGCGGAGTGCGTCGTGGCGGAGCGCGCGGAGTCAGAGTCGTCGGCACGGCTCAGTGGGGCGAAGCTGATGCTCGCGGCAGCGGTGATGAGGTGGAGCGCTGTGCGGCGTGAAACGGTCATGGCGGCCTCCCTGTGGGCAAGCGACGGAAGAAGAGTAGGCCGGAATTTGTGGGGATTATCACGGTACGTCTTTCATCTCGAACATCCATCCTGCTGCCACCACGAGACCCGCGGCGAGAGCGAGGAACAATCCACCGAGAGCGAAGCCCCAACTTGCGCTGAAGTCAGGATACCAGACGAGGTTCAGGGGAAATACGACGAGGTCGCGCACGTGCGATGAAGCCTCGAAGATGTCCGGCCGATACATGTAGATCGTGCCTGGGAGGATCGTCACGAGCATCGGCACGAAGGCGATGAGCAGCGCTGTGTACGTATCGCTTGTCCATAAGACAATCAGATTGACCAAACAAATGAGCAGGATGGTCCAGCCGAGCAAGGCAAAATTGGCGCCGGCCAAGGCAGCCAGTGGGTAGGCAAGACTGGCCGCTTGCAATGCAAGCCAATGCGCAAGGGCACCGATCACGAACAGAGCAACCACTACTAGGAGAATGGGAACCAGCTTAGCCCAGAGATATTCCCCGCGCGTCAGCGGCTTCGACAAGACAAGGTCGAGGCGTCGCTCCTCCAACGGCTGCACGTAGATGTTCAGCATGTCGAACACCCCGATCCAATAGACGAAGAAGAACAGCCCGGCCATGTCATTGGCCACGGCGATCTCCGGCCAGGCGGGAAGCAGGAAGACACGTTGAAAGAAGCGGAAGACGCTCTCTGGAAGCGTCGGCAGCCAGACCGCGAGCACAACGCCCATCAACGCCATGCAGACGATGACGACCACGTGACGCCAAGCGAAAGCGCGCGCAAGCTCGGCGCGCAGCATTGAAGCGAACATCGCGTGCGAAGCTGGGCGAACTCCCACCTCTACCGGTTGCTCCGAGACGACCATCCTCAGCCCTCTTCGAGGGCGCGCGTGGCGATCCGGCGACCGATCAGGACGGCGATCAGGCTGAACCCGAGCAGCGCCAGAACAGGAAACGCGATGTCGCCAACATGGTAGTCGCCGATGCTGCCAATAGGCAGGATGCCGAGAAAGAATGGGTTGAGAAGGCTTGCGGTCCGATAGGTAGGATCAATGAAGCCGAGGAAGGAAAGGCCGACCAGACTCCCGAGTACCGCGAGGCTCACCAGCATGGCCGTGAGCCTGCGCTTGAAACTGACCGCCATGACCGCAGAGAACGCAACCCCGAACAGCGCGGCGAACAGATGCACGCTACTCAGCGCCAGGAAGTCGCCGACATCGAACCCCGTAACGCGCCAAGGGAACGTCAGGAGCGCACCGGCGCTGACGACCACATAGAACGTCGTGAGCGCGGCGGCGGCGGCCGCAACCTTGACCGTGAAATAGTCAGCGGCGCGGATGGGCTTTGCCGCAAGCAAGTCGAGCGTGCCGCGTGCCCGCTCCTCGGCGATGATGCCACCCGCGAGCAACGGCCCGAGGATCACCGCCAGCTTGTTCATAGCCGCGTCGACCCACACGAACATGATCAGCTTGGCGTGCACGGACCCCGGCCCGAGCCAGCTCTCGATCGAATGCAGTACTTCCGGCGGCGGCTTCGCCATCAGGAAGGGGACGACGGCGACGGTGTAGAGCAATGCCGCCCAAATGAGCACCGCCAGCCGCGTGTGCATGATGCGGCGATACTCCTCAACGAGGAACGGCCAAAGTCGGCCAGGCGCAGCGCGCTGAGCAAGCTCAGATATTGGCGTTGCAATGCTCACGTGGCGGCCGTCACGAGCGCGAGGTAGAGATCGTCCATCTGGTGTGCGCCGTTGGCACGCTTGAGATCGGCCAGATCGCCGTAGGCGAGCAGGCGCCCATGATGCAGGATGGCGACGCGCTCGCACACGCGCTCGATGTCGCTCAGGATATGCGTTGAGAACAACACGGTGACACCGCTCTCGATGGCCAGCCGCCGGATTAGAGCGAGCGTATCATGCCGCCCGATCGGATCGAGACCCGCCGTCGGTTCATCGAGCAGAAGCACGCGCGGCTCGTTTATGAGCGCCTGCGCGAGCCCAACCTTCTGCGTCATGCCGGATGAGAACGTTCCAAGCCGACTATCCGCGACGTCCCCGAGATCGAACTGCTCGAGAAGGGCCGTGATCCGCTTTTCAAGCGCTGATCCACTGTGGCCAAACATGGCGCCGATGTAGCGCAGGAAGTCGCGCGCCGACATGTCCTTGGGCAGCGCATACTCTCCGGGCAAATATCCGGCAACGCGGCGAATGGCGAGGCTCTCGGTCACGACATCGTGCCCGAGCACGCGGGCGCCGCCACCGGTAGGGCGCAACAGCCCCAGCAGCGTGCGGATCGTCGTCGTCTTGCCGGCACCGTTGTGGCCCATGAAGCCGAAAAGCTCGCCCCGCCGCACGGCGAACGTCACATCATCAACCGCGAGCTTTTCCCCGTAGGACTTGGATAGATGAAGAACCTCAATCGCGCTGTTGTCCGACATGCGCACCAGCCCCAGTGATCGCTAGTCCTCGCTTATACAATCGCCCCTTGCCTCATCTAGATTTTTTATGCGCCCATAGTGATGTTAGGCCATGGGTCATTCGCCTGTTCCTTTGGCTCAAGCCAAAGGAGTTTGTCGCCGAGTACTGCATAAGGCAGGAGTTGGACAAGTGGCGGGAATTACACCGAAACCGCGGCGGGTCGGCGCGCCGCCGCCCGATGCCGACGCCCTTTTGGCGGCGCCTGCCGTGGTGCGCTACCTTGCTTCGTTTGCAATGACCGCCGTCGCGACGGTTGTGGCTGTCGGTGTCGACAGCCAAGTAACGATCCCGAACCTCTCCCTCGTATTTGTAGTACCGGTGGTCATCGCCGCCACTAACTTCGGCTTGGGCCCGTCCCTCTGTTCAGGGATACTTGGTGCGCTCGCCTTTAACTTCTTCCTGACTGAGCCTCGCTACACACTGGTCGTCAACGACGCGGCAAACATTTGGGCGATTGGACTGCTCTTTGTCATCGGGCTTATCGTGAGCGGCGTTGCCTTCACCTCCCATCGGAGGGCGGCAGAGGCGGCGGTCTTACGGAGGCAGGTGACTGTGTTGCAAGACTACAGCCGCGACATCATCGCGGCCGACAATACGAAGGCGGTCGTCTCAATCACTTCCCAAGCTCTTGCAACGCTCTTCCATGTTCCTGTCGTTGTGATGCTCGTTAAAGAGGGCAAAGTAGTTTCCCTCGAGCGAGTCGGAGGCGTAGAGCCGCAGGAGGCCGAACTCGAGGCTGCCCGATCGTCGTTGGCAACGAGAACTGTCGCGCGCGCCGGAAGCTACCCGGATTTCTCCTCACGCTTTGACTTCTGGCCTGTGGAAACGGCGGCGGGCACAGGTGCCATCATCGGACTCGCATTTGACCCCGACGAACGTCCTTCGGCGCCAAGTACGTTAGTCGACATCATTGGGAGTATTTTGGCTCTCGCGCTCGACCGCCAAGATCTCCAGATTGGGCGCGAGGCTCGGACCGCAAGTTGAACCGGAGGACGCGACGGAAGTTACGCGCAAGGAGGAGCGGGGCCGTCACCCGCCGCCGTGCGCCTGCGCCGCCTGCATCATGTGGAAGACGAAGCGCTCGTAGGCCTCGATGAAGCGCGCGTCGTGGATCTCCTCGATGCGCTTCAATAATCCGTTCTCGACCCAGCCGTGGAAGCGCACCTTGATGTCGAGCACCTCGCCCGTCTGCTTGTGGCGGTAGACGCCGTGCACGAGGCTGCGGCTGTGGTCCTCGCCGTGCACCATGCGCTCGAGTGCGAAGGTGGTGACGTCGAAGGTGTCGAGCAGAAGCTGCAGGCGGTCCTGGACGTCGGTCTTGCCGACGGCGCTCATCGCGTAGGGCACGCTGATGCCGTCGACGTTGACGATGTAGGTGATGTCGTCGGTGAGGCAGGCGAGGAAGGCGTCGAAGTCGCCCGCCTCCCAGGCGCGATGGGCGCGGGCGAACACGGCGCGTTGCTCTTCCAGCGACACGGGGTCTGCGGCTCCCTGACGGATGCAGCCTCAAGTTGAGTCCGTGATAGCGGGCGCCCGCGCCGGCGCCAACGCTGAACGTCGCCCGGTCAATATTTCGCGGGAGCGTGCGCCTTTGCGGTCACCGGCGCATTGGCCGGCGCAGCGGCTGAACCTCAGCGCTTGGGGTAGGCGGTGAACACGTAGTCCTTGCCCGCCACGATCGTGTGGCAGGCGAACCCGCAGGCGGCGCCCTCGCCCAAAGGCGTGAACGTGTCGGTGGCGTCGTCGAAGTTGAACTGGGCGTAGCCCCAATTGCCGCTGTCGGCGAAGCGCTTTGAATCGCGCACCATGAAGTCGACGTCGTGCAGCGCGCCTGCCACCTTCGTCGGCGCCGGTGCCTCGGCGCTCGTCTCCGGCTTCCAATGGATCTTCGCCATCTTCGAGCCGTCGGGGAACGGCTTGCCGTTGCCGGGCGCGCCGGCGCGGTAGGCCTCGATCATGATGGGGTTGGCGAGGATCAGGGCGAACGCCTCCTCGCTCAGGCTGACGGAGACGGTCTGCCAGTCCTCGTAGCCCTTGAACTCGGCGAAGGCGAGCCCGCCAGGGACCTGCAGGGTGTACTTGTCGGGCGCGGAGATGGCCGAGCCGGCGAAGGCGGCGAGCAATCCCGGGATGATCAACATCAGCACGGACGGCATGCGTGACATGGCGTACTCCTGCACGATGGACGCGCGATAGTGGCATGGCGGAAGATCGGTTGCCAGACGATCGCGCCCGACGTTCAGGTCTGCAGCGTCACGCCGGTAAGCATCCGGCGCGGTTTCCCGGTTCCGTGCGCCGCAAATCGATAGAATTGCGCGGGGGTTCGAGCTTGGTGCTGCCCGAGTGGAGGATCTCATGCGTGGCTATCTATCGAGTGTGGCCCTGGGCCTTGCGGCTGCCTTAGCAGCATCGATGCCGGTGGCGGCCGAAGACTTCAGCTTCATCGCCGGCAAATACGCCTTGGATCCGGAGGATTGTAAGCTGCTCGGGAAGGGGAAGCCCTTTTCCAAGGAGCTGGTGGGGGCAATCTCGCAAGAGGTGCTGACACCGGAGGGGATCACGAGCCCGCGGGAGGTGCATTGCAAGTTCCGCTCCTCCTCGGCGGCGGATAATGGCTGGACGGTGAAGGCGGACTGCGAGGAGATGGGCGCGGCCGAAGCCTACGAGCTGGCCGTGACCTCCGCGGCGGACGGGGCCCTCGCCGTCGTGAGCGAGGACGTCTACGGCCCCGAGCCGCTGGTCTTCAAGCAATGCAAGTGACTTAGGCGGCTGGCGCACGCTCGACACGCCTGCGGCGGGCGCGGTCGCGTGACCGCCGACGGGGCGCCTGATAGAGTGCGCCACGGCCGGGAGACGCTAAGGGGCCAACCGCCGTTATCCAAGGACCCGTGCCCATGCCGTCATGCTGGAGACGAAACGTCCTCGCGGCGATCGCTGCCGCGGCTATGCATGTGCCCGCACCAGCCTGGGCCCAAAGCTGCGACCAACTCTGGCATGCGCGCAACAGCATCTTCGCGGCGGCAGGGCACTGCTTCAAGACGCCGCGCGCGGTCGCGGTGTTCGGCACGCGCTGCCACCCGCCGTATGGTCAATTAACGGGAGCCCAGCAAGCCCGCGTCAACTCCATCACGGCCCAGGAGCGGCAGCTCGGCTGCGACAGCGGATCGTCGGGGCAGGATGCCCAGGTGCCGTTACCGCCACAGCCGCCGGACACGCAGCAAGGCGGGGGCGCTCCCGACCCTCGCTTGAACGAGGCGGCCTCGGTCTGGGGTGCCACCAAGGACACCAACAGCGCCGCCGTGCTCGAAGCCTTCGTCTCGCGGTTCGGCGACACGCCCTTCGGTGATCTCGCCCGCGCCCGCTTGGACGAGGTGAAGAAGTCGGCCGCCGCAAAGCCCCCTCAACCGCAATCCGAGGCAAGCAAGCCCCTGGCGCCGAAGCCAGAGCCCGAAGCGACGGGCGAAATGTGCCCGAAGTACCTTCCGAGCGTCGGCCGCACCGTGCAGGCGCCGTGCGAGCGTTAGGCCGCTAACCTCGCGCTTCGCGGCGCTTCAAGTTTCCGGGGCGAGCTTGCCGTCGAGGCCGCCGGCGCGCCAGTAGGCGTAGAGCAGACCTAGCAGGTAAATCGGAATCAGCGTGTCGGTGATCGCCGGGAAGAAGTTGTACGGCGCGTAGTTGCCGTGCGTGACGATCTCCTGCACGTGGCCCCAGGCGGCGCCGAACATGAAGAACGACCAGCCGATGGCCGTCGCCAGCCAGAAGCCGCCGCCGAAGAACACGCAAAGGAAGCCGAGGATCCCCCAGCCGCCGTCGTGCAGGCCGACCTCGAACTGGAACATGCTGCCCTTCGGCCAGCCGATCATCTCGGCGGCCTGGTCGGCGAAGAAGACGTGGGGGACGAAGCCGAACAGGAAGCCGACGGCGCCGACGTCGAAGACGAACGCGTAGACGAGAAAGATGCGGAGCACGTTGCGGCGCGTCCACGGCCCGTGCGTGACGGCAAGGTGGACGGGCGGAACCGTGAGGCTCAAGAGCAGCATGACGACGTTGACCATGCGATTTCCCTCCTGCGGCGACGTCTGCCGGGAGCAGGGAACACATGCAGATTTGAGAAATCAACAAAGTCGGCGCCGCAACCTTGCCGAGGTGCGGCGGCGGTGCGTCAGCTTCCGATGGTGACTCGCGGCTCGCTAGCAGCGGCACTCGGGCCGCCGTGAATCATTTCCAGCCGCAGCCGATCGAAATGCGGCTTGGCTGCTGTGTAGGCGGCGTCTTCGTCGGGTGCCATCCCGGACTCGACCTCGTGCCCATCGCGGGTGACGGACCAGCGCCAACCCTCCGGCGTTCCGGCGTCGACAACGGTGATATTGACCGCCGTCATTGAAGCCTCCTCTAACCGGGCGTCGTCGTCGGCAGGAGCGAAAGGATCACAGCCACAAGGACCAGGGCGGTGACCAGCGGCAGAACCCAAACCGGGCGCGGCTTGACGGGGGCTATGCGGCCTACGTTATCGTTGCTCATGACAGCACCATCGCGCCGGTCTTGGCGGGCGTCTGGCGGGCGGTATCGGGCCGCGAGGCAGCGCCGGCGAGGGCGACCATGCGAAGGGCGGCGGGATCGCGCTCGCCCCGAGCGACAGCCTCCATTACGCTAAGTGCCAACAGGCCGCGGACATTCTCGGCCGCGGCGCTCGATGGATAGGAGTTGAGGGATCTGAGCTCCCACCAAGCGTCGTAACAGACGCGGCCCATCATCGCGACGGTCTCCGCATCAAAGGTTCTCGGTAGCTGCATTGTGTGCTCTCCCAGGGCCTTACAGGCGGGAGCACACGCATCTCTCTGTCACAGGCGCCTGCGGAATCGCGTGCCCGATGATGCGCTGAACATAGTCACACTGGGGCCCCATAGCAAATCCCGTTCGGGCAACGGAGAAAGGGCCGGCTTGCGCCAGCCCCGCTCGTACGGTTTCGAACCCGACCAGCAGGTGCGCTTGAGCTTGCAGGCCGTGTGGCGGACGGCGTGACGAGGCCTCAGGTGCCAGCGACCCTAGCGCAAGGGTCGGTGATTGGAAGCGGCGCCGCGGCCCACCCGCGCAAATCCGCGCGGCCGGAACGGCGGCTTTGGGGGAGGCGTTTACGGAGACCTGGCGCGCAGGGCGGCGGCAGGTGCGTGCGCAAAAGGAGAACAGACATGGATTGGAAATGCGCGCTGGCCGGCGTGGCGATGGCCATCGCCCTGGCCCCGACGGCAGCGTCGGCGGATTCCGTCAGTGAGATCGAGAACGCCCGAGCCAAGGAGCGGTCGGGCCTATACCTCAACGACCGCGATCGCGAGCAGCTGCGGCGCTGGGGCGGCAATAGCGACTACGGCCGCTATGCCTATCGCGCCTACGACGATGGGCATTACGATGGCTATTACGGCGGCTACAGCTACGGGCCGGGTGTACGCATCTACGTCGGCCCGTACTGACGCCGCGAGAACTACGTCAGGAATTCTACCTTGCCGGTCTCGAGGTCGTAGATCGCCGAGAGGATCTTGAGCTTGCCCGCCTCGATGAGGTCGGCGAGCGTGGCGCTCGAGTCGGCGAGCCGCGCGGCCGTGCGCCGGGCGCTCTCGCGCGTGGCGTTGTCGACGAAATCGCCCGCCTTATCGCGCACGGCGAGTGCGGCGGGAATGATCGGATAGATCATCGGACCGATAGAGCCGGGGAACGTCGCGTTGCTGGTGACGACCTCGCACGCGCCTTTCACCGCCCCGCAGCTCCGGTGGCCGAGCACGACGATCAGCGGCGAGCCGAGCACCGCGGCGCCGTATTCGAGCGTGCCGATGGTAGCCGTGTCGGCGAGGTTGCCGGCGTTGCGGGCGACGAACAGCTCGCCCAGCCCGCGGCCGCCGAAGACGATTTCCGGCGGCACGCGGCTATCGGCGCAGCTGAGGATCGTCGCCCAGGGCGCCTGTCCGTGCGCGACGCGGGCGCGCTGGGCGGCGAGGTCGAGCTCGCAGACTTCCGGCTCTGTGACGAACCGCTTGTTGCCCTCGACGAGCCCCTCGAGCGCGTGTTCTGGGGAGCGAGCGGCTTCGCCGGGGGCGGGACCTACGGCACGGGCGCCTGTGGCGGTCATAGCGGCGAGAATGGAGCCGGCGCCGGCGGCAAGGAGCCCGCGGCGGTCGATGCAACATGGAGCAGGTTTGTGGGTCATGGACTCGCTCTGCGACGGAATATGCCGCAGCAGGAAGCGCCGAAAATATTAGCGGCGTGTGAATTTCGCTTGCGGACAGTCGGATTTCGCGCCGATCGTCGTTGCCATTCTCTTGCCGAGCGTCAGCCGCCGTAGTCGGCGTCGCTGACCTGCTCCAGCCAGTCGACCGCCTTGCCGTCGAGCGTCTCCTGCACGGCGAGGTGCGTCATGGCGCTATCCGTTGTGGCGCCGTGCCAGTGCTTCTCGCCCGGAGGAAACCAGACGACGTCGCCGGGGCGGATCTCCTCTTTCGGGCCGCCCTCGCGCTGCGCCCATCCCTTTCCGTAGGTGACGATCAGCGTCTGGCCGAGCGGATGCGTGTGCCACGCCGTGCGGGCGCCGGGCTGAAACGTGACGCTCGCCGCGGCGACGCGGGCTGGGGGCGGGGCCTGCAACAGCCGCTCGATGCGCACCGCGCCGGTGAAGTAGTCGGCCGAGCCCGGATCGGTCTGCCGCGTGCCCGCGCGTTTGATGTCCATGTGATCGTTCCTCTGTAAGCGGCCGATTGCTCCGCTATCGCATTTGGTGCACCTTGGCGAGACGCGGGGATGCTCGAATTGACGGGCAGGACAACACCACACATGGGGACTCGCATGATTGCCAATCGTATGTGCGCTTTTGCACTGTCTGCCGCTGCTGCCACCACCTTTTTCGCCGCGCCTGCAAGCGCCGGCAAGTACGACGGGATTTGGAGCATGACCGCGGTAACGACGCGCGGCCATTGCGGCGTCATCCCGATCGGCATGGGCATTTCGAACGGCCGCATCTATTCGACCGGCGGGTCGTTCGCATTCTACTCGATCAGCCTCGGCGGGCGCGTGTCCAATTCGGGCGGCGTGTCGCTGAAGGCGGTGGCCGGCCCGCGCGTTGCGCTCGGCACGGGCAGGTTCACGCACGTGCGCGGCAGCGGCCGGTGGCACGGCAAGGGGCCGTCGGGGCTGTGCTCCGGCACCTGGACCGCGACGCGCTCCTGACCTGGGCGCGATCCGCCGCCGTCGACAAGCTCGTAACCTCAACGTTGGATGGCCTCGATGCTCGAGCTGAGACCGACGTGCGAACATTGCAACAAGCCGCTGCCGCCCGACGCTGTAGACGCGCGCATCTGCTCCTACGAGTGCACCTTCTGCGCCGCGTGCGTCGAGGGTGTGCTGAAGAACGTTTGCTCCAACTGCGGCGGCGGCTTTGCACCGCGGCCGGTCCGGCCGGTGACGAACTGGCGAGGCGACAATTATCTCGGCAAGGACCCGGCCAGCACCAACGTCAGGCACCGGCCGGTCGATGCTGCCGCACATGCGACGTTCGCCGCGAACATCCGCGTCATTCCGCCGGAGCGGCGTTGACGCGCTGGAGCGCGGAACGCAAACGCCGGCCGCGACGAGGCGGCCGGCGCTGCTTGCGTAACTGGCAATTCCGCGCGGCTAGCGGCCCTTGGCCATGGCCGTCAGCCGGTGCGAAACGGCGATCCGCGCCAGGCCGCTGGTCAGGAAGCTGACGCCGAGCAGAATGCCGAGCGTGATTTGCGACATCGCATCGAGCTCGGCTGCCAGCAGGATGCCGACGGCGATGGCGACGATGCCCGCCAGCAGCAGCCAACCCCATCCGTCCACCGGCCGCAACTCGAAGGCCATGGCGAGTTGCGCTGCACCGTCGATGACGAACACGGCAGCCAGCAGCAGCGTCAGCAACACCATGCTGACATCGGGATGGCGCACGAGGTAGATGCCCAGCACCAGCTTCAACAGGCCGATGAGCAGCTGGCCGAAGAACGGTCCCGTGCCCTCGACCGTGAACGCGTCGGCGATGGTGACGGCGCCGGCGAGGATGAGGAGCCATCCGGCCATGATGGCAATCGCCAGCGTTGCGCCGAACGGGAACAGCAGCGCCAGCGCGCCGACGATGGCCATGGCGACGCCGCCCCAGTAGAGACGGTCGTTCTTCTTGGCGAGGGCGGCGAAGATCATCTGGCCGGGACGTGAATCGGGGGTCGGTTGTGCCATGGCATTTCTCCCTGAGCGGAATTGGCCGAGCCACGGCAGCGCCGGCAAGCCCGGCATGAGTATCCATTTACGGAAGCAAATTAGGTGCGCGACCGCGCTGGGGCGCGCGCTACAACGACGACACGCAACGAGTCACGATACCCCGGTGGCGCGCGCGCCGATAGGACTGAACGACGGCCACTGACACGACGTCGGGGGATAGGTGGCCGTCACGCGCTGGCAATACGCGCGCGGCGACTGCCCGCGTGGCCGCTCGCCGCTGCGCCGGCGTCGGGATCGCAGTTCCTAGCGCCGTGCCGCAGTCTTGGGGGTGCCGGCGTCTCGATCAGACTTCACGAGCTTCGGCGGCAGTGTCCGCTGCGTCGGCGCCGGCTGCGGCGGGGAAAGTTTTTCAAACAGCCAATCGGCCCAGGCGGTGAAGAGCATTGCGATGCGACCGGGCGGGGGACCAGATATCATGTCATGCAAACTCCAAGCGCGACTGCTTTCTGCCTAGCAGCCGCGCCTCGCGGAATCCCGTTTCGATTTCGTAATGTCGCCGATCAAGGCGGGGTGGTCCGGCCCGATAAAGGGCCGAGGGCAACTGGGGACGGCAAGCTAAATCGCCGAACTAGTTCGAAGCGATGGGGAGCACCCCGAAACTGCGATTGAATGCGTCCGCCGCGGCCGGGCGTGTTGCAGCGCGATACGCCAAGCGCCTGAGGCGAAGCTTTCTCGATCCTTCCCTGCGAAGGGTTGTCGCTTCGCCAAGAGCTGCGATCTCGACGCGCGATCCTTCGGCTTCGGCAGAATCGAGCTGGGCGGCAAGGACACCGGAAGCTACCCCCGGCTCCTGCAAGGCAGCGACTTTGGCGACGGGCATCGGCGGGACTGCCAGCGCCACCTCGATATGCCGTTGCTCGACACGCGAGGGCCGGCGCGGGTCCTTGTCCAATAGATAGGGCACACCGAGAGCGATCGCCTTACCGGCGACAACCGACGAGAGCTTGAGGGCGAACAGACTAAGGCCAGCCATCGCAAGCAAATATACGACGACTGCCCCACCCAGACTGACGGGTACTCTTGGCATGGGTAAGTAAGCCTCCGGGGGGAGGGCGAGTTCCACATCCTACTCTGCGCCATGGTGAACGTGCAGCCCCCCATTTGGGGGAAGGATGACGACGGTGCTTCGCCCAATCCCTGCTCCGGTGCCAGGTCCGACGTTGCCGCAGGGGCGCTGTGGCGCGCTCCGCCGCCCATTTCCCCGCCGCTATTTGACCGGCTCGCAGGTATAGCTCGACCCTTTGAAGGCGCTGATGCGCGGCGCCTTGTTATAGAACGCGCCGGCGCCCTCGCTGTCCGACGGCGGGTCGGCGATGTCCATGAAGAAGACCGGATCGCCGCTCAGGTCGCCGCGGATCCAGCAGGACTCCTGCGTGCGCACGACGGTGGCGAAGTAGCGGCCCTCCTCGAGGCGGCGCGCCTGGTCGGCATCGAGCCACATGCGGTACACTTGGCGGTCGTCGTCGAGCCTGAGCTTGATCTCGCCCTCCGGCTCGATGGGGACGAGGTTCAGGATGCTGCTGCCCTTCTCATCGGGCGGACCGATAGAGACCAGCAGCGTGCCGTCGTAGTGCGACTGGCAGCGGTACAGCGGCTTGGCCTTGAGCACGTCGTTCCAGTCTTTTGGATAGAGGGCGCGCTGCTGCTCGCAGACGTCCTCGGAGACGGCGACGGCGGCGTCTCCCGCGGCGAGGAACGCCAGCAAGAGAGCAGCAATCAGGAATGATGGGACGAGAGTGCGCATGCGCATGCGGAAAGAAAGCTTTGCGTTCTGACAACGGCGCGAGCATTGGCGGGCTTCAGTGCGGACGTCAAGCGCGTCGCATTGGGATGATAAACCACGGCCACGCGTCGCGCGGTTGATCGCGCGCGCAAATCCATGAAAAGTGTACGGCGCAAGTTCGAAAGGAGCTCTCCCGATGGCCAATCCGCTGCCCCGCGCCTGCAAGAGCCTCAATGACCTGAACGTCGGCGACACGTTGCGGCTGCCGTATTCCATCAGCGACGGCGACGTGCAGAAGTTCGCGGAGCTGTCCGGCGACTTCAATCCCGCGCACTTCAACGAGGACTATGCGAAGGGCACGGTCTTCAAGACGCGCATCGCCCACGGAATGATCTCGGTCGCCAAGTTCTCCGGCATCTTCGGCATGGACATGCCCGGCCTCGGCGCCATCTGGGGCGGGCAGAAGCTGACCTTTCTGGCGCCGGTGTTCTTGGATCAGCCCTACACGGCCGTCGCGCAGGTGAAGGAGAAGGGCGAGAAGAACGTCGTCTTCAGCTGCTGGGTGGAGGACAAGGAGGGCAAGCACATGCTCGAGGGCGAGGGCGTGCTCTATCCCATCCCGCAGAAGGTGAAGGACAAGATGGTGGCCGACGGGACGCTGGGGTCGCTGGTGGCCTGATCTGGCGCTGCACGGGCGTCTCGCCGCCGCGCGCATCCGAAGTCGCCTAACCTCTTCGGGTGGGCCGGCGCGAACGCGCCATCAATGATCTGTGCGCCATTGCGTTTTGGCTGCCGCCATTTCTCGACACGCTATTCGAATCCCTCCAGCGCTTTGAAACCTTATTTTGGAGGTATTCATGCGCCGGCAACTTTCTGCAATCGTCATTGCGTCGTCTCTGATCTTTGCAGCTGGAACTGCCGGCGCTGACGGCTGGGAGCCGGCCCGAACACCCGTCGCGCTAGCGCCCATCTGGACGGGCTTTTACGCCAACGCCGGCGTCGGCTACGGCATTTGGGATGCGGAGACGACGACCGATGCGCCCGGGCGCTGCGTCTCCTGCGCCACGACGGATCACGCCGGCAGAGGCTGGCTGGGCGAGGTCGGCTTCGGGTACGACCATCAGTTCACCGAACGCATCGTGGTCGGCGTTTTGTTCAACTACGACTTCGCCGACATGCGTGGACGAACCAGCGACGCGGTCTTCACGACCACCGAAACCAGCAATGACAGGGCTTGGTTCATTGGCGCCCGCGCCGGCTGGCTGATGACGCCGGACATCCTCAACTATTGGAGCGTCGGCTACACGCAGACGCACTTCTCGGGCGGGGCTCTGCACAACAGCTTCACCGGCGCGCTGCTGCCGAATGCCCAATTGGCGGACTACGAAGCCAGCGGCTGGTTCGTCGGCGGCGGCCTTGAAGTGGCCCTGCACAGCGGATGGTTTTGGCGCAGCGAGGCGCGCTATGCGGACTACGGTCGAGAGGCGCGCTTGGAATCGGGAATCGCGCCGCCCTTCTTCCTGAACTTCGATCCCGTCGTCGGGACGGCGACCACCGAGGTCGTCTACAAGTTCAACTGTTGCCATTGAACTAGTTCGGTTCGGCCACGGGCGGCGGCAGCACGGTAAGGCGCACTCGAGCGAGCGACCTGCCGACCGTGAGGTCGGCGGGTCGCTCAATTGCGCTGTTGCGTGCTTACTTCTTCTTAGGCGTGCCGAAGATCGCCTTGTCGATGGCCTTCAGGTCCGCATCGATAAGCTGGAAGATGTTGGGGTCCTTGGGCGTCGCGGCTTTCTTGCCGGCGGCAATCGCCGGAGCTGCGCCCATGGCACCCATCAGCAGGCCCGCGGCCGCCAATACGGAAAGGGTCTGTGCTGCGAACTTCATGTAAGACTTCCCCTGAATAGATACTCCTCGACCCGGTCGGGCGACCACGCGTGCGGCTCCCCCCGGAGCGTTGCAAACCTAGGCTAGCAAACTGACGGTGGTGTGGCGCAACGAAGATTTTCTCCTTAGCTCTGCAAAGTGTCGGCTAGCTGATGTAATGTGTACTGACGACCGGGCGCAGGAGACGTGCTGACCGGCCCGGATTGCCCTTATGAGGTAGTCGTGCTGCCGCGACTTCGTCCAAAAGTGTTATCGGAGGAAGCGCCCTCCTAATTGTCCCGCAGCCGCTCCGTCGATAGGCTCCTGCCTCACGGTGCTCGAGCTTCATTCCGCTTCTCATCGGACTGCGAGCCGAAGCCATGACCGATGCCGTCGCATTTGCCAAAAAAATTGTCCCGGCCCGCTTGCATCCTTTGGCACAGCGGATCCGTCTAGCCGTGCATCGAACGACGCCACGCTATCGCGCATGGCGCTATGGCAAGTGGCCGGTGCTGCAGTGTCAGATCGTCTACAACAAGCTGGGGGGCTATTGCATGCCCCACTCTTCCGCGGATCGTGTGGCTTCGCAGCTGCTGCTCCGGGGGTATGTGTATGAGCCGGACACGATCGAGTACATTGCGAAATATGCAAAGCATGGAGATGTCATCCACGCAGGCGCGTTTTTCGGCGACTTCCTGCCTGGGATTTCCCGCGCGTGTGCGCCTTCCTGCAAGATATGGGCGTTCGAGCCGGACCCCGAAAACTATCGCTGCGCGCTCATTACGATTCTCATCAATGATTTGCGGAACGTTAGGCTCATCAACGCTGCCCTCGGGGAAAAAGGCGGCACCTGCAGTCTCGTGACGAGCGACGCGGATGGCAGGGCGCTCGGAGAACTCAGTTACGTAGCGGCCGATCAGGGTTCCGGTCCGGATCGAGGCGACACAGTCACCGCACAGGTTGTCTCGATCGACGAAGTTGTTCCGCAAGACAGCGTGATCAGTGTCCTGCACCTCGATATCGAGGGATACGAAACGAATGCTCTTGCAGGAGCGTTGGCGACTATTCGCCGGAATCGCCCGCTCATAATTGTGGAAACGTTGCCGCCCAAGGAATGGCTCGCAGAGTTCCTCTTTCCGCTTGGCTATCGGATCGACGGTCATCTGCACAAACAGAACACGGTATTAGTCCCTACCTTGAGTTCGGCAGCTGCAGCTGAATAATCGGACACCGATGGCAGCAAGGGCCGTTAGCGGATAGTCATCCTGGCGTGCCAAGCTCGCGTGATTGCGCCGCTCCGGCCCCCCAGGATTGCGCCTGGGCACGAGCCTAGCGGGGGCGAACGCAGAGAGAGGAGAAACACCATGAACAAAGCTGCACTGCTGCTGACGATCGCTGCCGCTCTGTTTGCGACGAGCGCCGCCGCGCACGAGGAGATCGCCCCGGGCGCGAAGGTCACCGTCGTGTTTGACCAGGAGCTGCCGAACGTCCCGGGCAAGAGCATGCGCACCGTGCTCGTCGAGTACGAGCCCGGCGCCGGATCGCCTTCGCACCGTCACCCGCAGTCCGCCTTCATCTATGCGCGGGTGCTGGAAGGCGCGATCCGCAGCAAGGTCAACGACGAGCCCGAGAAGACGTACAAGGCCGGCGAGAGCTGGACGGAGAAGCCGGGGGATCATCATCAGGTGAGCCACAATGCGTCCGACACGGAGCCGGCGAAGCTGCTCGCCATCTTCGTGGTCGACACGGCCGACAAGAAGATCGTCATCCCGGATAAGTGAAGGCGGGTGGTCGTGTAGCCAGGATGGCGCGCATAGAATTACGTAGTAGAATTGGATGAGCCTGGAACAGCCTGTCTAGTCTTGCGACTAGTCACTGGATCGGAGCCTTGGGATGCGCGAAGGCACCCGGCATCCGCGCACGAAGCCGCAGCGGTGGACCACCCTGGCATGCGCCGGGATTGCCGCTCTCGCGGTCGGGATAGCCTCGGCCTCCGCCGAGGAACCCGGCCAAGCGCAAACCTCGGCGCAGCCGGTCGCCGTCGATCCTGCTATCGCCCAACCGGGGCTCACGCTCGAAACGTTTCTCGACCGCCTCATGATGGCGGAGTCGGGTGGCCGAGACGGGGCGCGCAATTCGCGTTCCACGGCCGTCGGCCCCTTCCAGTTCATCCGCGATACGTTTCTCTATGTCGTCCGCCGCCACTTCGCCGAAGAGACGGCGTCGCTCTCGTCCGTGGCGGTGCTGGGACTGCGCACCGACCGCGCCTTCTCCCGCCGGGCCGCAGAGGCGTACGCGAAGGACAATGCCGCACACCTTGCGGGCGAAGGCCTGCCGACGAGCTTCACCAACCTGCGCCTCGCCTACCTCACCGGCCCCAGCGGCGCCGTACGCCTGTTGCGTGCGCCGCCCCAAACGAAGGTTGCAAGGCTGCTCAGCTCGGCCGCCATTTCCGCCAATCCGTTCATGGCGCACATGACCGCCGAAGCGCTCATCGCCAAGTGCGCGCGAGATATCGAGGTCGATCCCCGCAACATGGCCGGCATTGCCGCGAACAGCGTGCGCGCCGCTCGCCCGGATCCTCCGAAGTTTGAGATCAAGTGCAATCAGAAGCTGCCGGCCTGCCGCCGCTGGGTCGCACTCCGCTCGGCGCAAAGCGATCGGGCCCTGGCGCGAAGCCCGCGACGGCAAGCGGTTCACTCGGCGCAGAAATGATGCGGGGGGTATCGGCTGGAAGCGGTGGCAGGCCCGCGCATTGCCTTATGGGCCGGACGGATTAGTCACGGGCACGGCCGTCGATCGCCTCCGGCACTCATCTCGTGCCCGCCTCCGGCAGGACTTTTTCGCTTGCGCGCCTCCGGCACGACTCTCTTGCCGGCCTTCGGCAGGACCGCTAGCCGCCGAGATTGGTCTGGCGACATTCGCCACCCAGATTTCGGTACACATTGCTTCTGATCCCGGCCTCAAGCGGCAAGATGCCGGCAACGCCGAGCTTCAACCCGTACAGCACGATGCGCACGGCGCCGTCCGGCGATGTGATCGTCGGTTTCCCGTCGGCATCGAGACCGTAGGTCCAAGCCGGGCGATCATCGCCAGCGAAGTTCGACCGCGTGCCGTCTGCCAAGAGAATGGCCCGTTCATAAAAACGGGGCGTCTCACCCTTTGGAAGAGCGACGTCGAAATAGAAGGATACGACGGCGCTCGTGCGCGTGAAGTTGTGGAACGCGCAATCGAGCGAGGGGGGCAAGCTTTCTTCAGACGGCGCTTGCGCCGCCTCCGCTGCCTCTTGCGGCGGCGCGGAAGGCTGTCCAGCCAAATGCACCGCAACGAAGCCCGCCAGGACAACGGCTGCGATACCGGCCAACATCAGCTTCACGGACCGGCCGGATGGGCGCGTTTGCATGAACGACGGCTCCAATTAGCAATGACCTGAAGCCGCATAGAGCGCACATCACTGCGCCCGATCAACGTGAGATGTGCACCAAGCGATGTCCACGAGTTCCCCTCGAGTCCTGGCCAAGCTTCGTGTCGCGCCGGGAGGCGCGCAAGGAAGAATGCTGGCGAGCCGACGCTCGCCTGCCCTCCACTCATATTTTGCGCGCCTCCGGCACGCTTCGCTCGCGCGCCTCCGGCACGACCTCCAGCCGAATTTCTATCCGATCTTTATATTTCGACCCGGCAAGCGACATGGATTTTATACGTGAGGAAGCCTAAGTGCCGATCAGCGGCATCGGAGGTGCACCATGCATGCTTCGCCACGGCCTGACTGGTTGTCGACGTCAGTGCCCGCCTACGCAATCCTGCTCTTGCTTTTGATCGCCTTGCTGATGGGCGTCGGGTCTGAACTCTGGCCAACCCCGGCGTTGATGATCGGCCCCCAGCCGCAAGCGTGCACGGATCTGCGACGCAGCGACGAAAGATTGGCTTGCCACGATCGCGAATTCGACCGCGTTCCCGCAGAGCCGGCGCGTGGCGCGTTGGCTCCGCTGGGTCGAGACGTCATAGATCCGAACGGATCAGGGCCGCGTTCAGGGTCATAGGGACGCCGACGTGGCTCTCGCCCCGCGCCGCGGCCAGGCTCTCCTGGCGGTGCCGTTCCCGATAACCGGCGCGCTGCTCGTCGCTGCGCTCCGCATGACAGCCAGGGCAACTGACGCCGGCCTCGTAAAGTTCAGACGCCCGATCCTCAACGCTCACGGGCCGGCGGCACGCCCGGCATAGCGCGTGGCTGCCCGGCTCGAGGCCATGGCCGACGCTCACGCGCTCGTCGAAAACGAAGCACTCGCCCTGCCATAGGCTCTGCTCGGGCGGAACCTCCTCCAGGTATCTCAGGATGCCGCCCTGCAGGTGATAGACGTCGTCGAGGCCCTCGGCCCTTAAAAACGCGGTCGACTTTTCGCAGCGGATGCCGCCCGTGCAGAACATCGCGATCTTCGGCGTGGCGTCGCCAGCCAGCAGGCGTTGGCGCTCGGCGCGGAACCAGGCGGGGAACTCGCGGAATGTCCGGGTTTGCGGATTGATCGCGCCGGCAAAGGTGCCGACGGCCACCTCGTAGTCGTTACGCGCATCGATGACGAGGGTGCCGGGCTCGCGGATCAGCGCGTTCCAATCCGTGGGCGCAACATACCGGCCGGCGCCGTGGCGGGGATCGATATGCGGCTCGCCCAGCGTCACGATCTCGCGCTTGAGCCGCACCTTCATGCGATGGAACGGATGGGCCGCGGCGCGGGAGAACTTCACCTCCAGACCGGCGGCGCCGACCAGGTGCCGGATATGATCCAGCACGCGCCCGATCGCGGCATCCGATCCGGCGATGGTGCCGTTGATCCCCTCCGGCGCGAGGAGCAGCGTGCCTTTCACGCCCTCAGCGCAGCACAGACGCGCGAGCGGCGCGCGGGCGTTTCCGCAGTCGGGAAGCGCGCTGAACTTGTAGAGCGCCGCAACGCAAATGGGTCCGTCACCTTGCATGGTGCCAGTCTATATCCGCTGTGCGGGCCGACCGGAAGCGGGGCCGCTACAGTTGACATTCCACACCTATTTCGCGGGCAGGTCTTGACCCGACAGGTTGTCCGCGGTGGCATCCACACTCGCTTCGACTCGTTGCATCCCGAGGATCCAAATGCTCGAAAGCGAGACCGCACTAATTGTCGGAGCCGGTGGACGCGCGGCCTTGGGCCTGCCGTCGGCAAGGCCGCTATGGCAAGCCATGCGGGACGCGATGAACCGGTTGCAGGCGCTGAGGTCGCCTGCGTGGCGCGTGCTTGAGGCATGGCCGCAGAGCCCACAGGCCTGGGGCGCCTACACACTCAACGGACTGGCTTCCCGCGTTGCTCTCGAAGACCGGCAAGCCGCGCCCCACTTCACCGCCATGTACTCACGCGAGGTGGACCGCGCCTACTTGCTCGCGGCGGCCCTCGTATTCCAGCGCGCATCCGCCGATCGGGACCGGCTATCCGTGCTCGACTTTGGCGGCGCCACGGGCGCGTACCGTCACGTCGCGTGCGGCGTCGCCAGCATCCCCGTCGATTACACGGTTCAGGAGCTCGGCGCGATATGCGAGGCGATGCGCCCGCTGCGCCCGTGGGTGCGGTACGTGTCGCGCGACAGCGCGTTGGCGCCCACGTACGGTGTGGTGCTCGCCTCCGGCGCGCTGCAATACCTTGAAGATTGGCGCGGCCGGCTTCGGCTATTGGCCGAGCGCACCGAACACACCCTATTCATTTCGCGCGCGCCGGTACTGAAGGGCCGCACAGTTATCGTTCAACAGATGATGCCAGGCGGCGCCAATGTCGGGTGGGTGTGGAACCGCGACGAGCTGGTGAACGAGGCGTGTCGGTGCGGCTTGTCGCTCACCGATGAATTCCACTTCCAAGACGACTTTTCGCCGATCGCGGGGCTGGGGGAAGGTCCGACAATTCGCGGCTTCGCTTTCCGCAGGCAATAGCACTGTCGGTCGGAGCCACGACGAACGGATGGGCCGCGGCGCCGCTAAGCCTTCCCCGCCGATATTGCCGCTTCGGCGACCCAGGTGGCGCGGCGGCGGATGCCGGGATCGGGGCTTTGCATGCGCCGGGCGACCTCCTCGTCCAGGAAGTCCGACCAGATCGCGCAGGCGAGGCGGCCGAAGTGGCGGAACTCCACGCGGTCGCGGTTCTCTGGCACGCCTGCGGCATGGCCGTCGATGGCCGCCAGCACGACGCGCGCGAGCCGCTGGCGCTGCGCCTGGGTAAGCGGCGCCCGCTTGAGGTGGCGGATGATCTTCTGCTTCTCGTAGCCCGAGCGGAAGAACCAGGGGTCGGCTTCGAGAAAGGCGATGCCCGTCTCGACGAAGCGGACGTGGCCGTTGGCAAGACCCGGCATGAAGGCCGCGTCGGTGCTGGGCAGGGCAGCGGCGGTCTTGGTCCAGAAGTCTTGCAGCAGCGCGGTGTAGCGATCGGGGTCGCGTTCGCGCACGTGCTCGCGGAAGGCGCGGTTGACCGTCTCGTGCGCGAGCCGGGCCGCTTCCCCGCGGCGGCGCCAGGTTTCGATATCTCCCGTCATGCCTGAAACGGTCCCGCCGAAAACGGCGCCGAGTCAGTCTCGGAGGTTACAGGATCGCACCGCGTCGTCGTCTTTTGGCTCGCCTCCGGCAAGGGTGAAAGGACAGCGTGCTCCGCAACCGCTATCGTGCCGGGCGGGCGACGGAGGTCGGGAGACCAGCCATGAGCGTGACGAGCATTTTCGACGCGTTGTTCGTGAACCAGCTGTTCCGCACCAACGCGCGCGGCGAGACGGTCTTCTATCCCAATGGCGCGGGGGCCCGCGGCTATCTCGTGCCGGCCGCGCGCGAGGCGAGCGTGCGGTCCGGCGTGCGGCGCCTCGCTCTCATCGCGCTGGTGGGCGCCATCGTGCTCGCGGTGGTTCTGCCGCGAACCTTGGAGGCGTGGATGGGTATGACGATCCCGCTCGGCTGGTTCATCGCCTACGCCCTGATCGCGTTTTTAATCGCCTTCGGCGCCATCATCTATGCGCTGTCGCGCCTGACGGAGGGACTGGCACCCGCGCCCGCCCGCGATTGATCTACGCGGCGAGGCGCTGGCCGGACGGGACGGTCGAGAGAGGCAAGGGCTGGCAGCTGCGCGCCGCGACGAGATCGCTCGGCGGTTCGACGCCGGCGTCGCCCATCGCTCCCGCTGCATGGCCCTGGTCGGCACGTTCGACCGGCCTGTGCAGGTACTTCATCGTGGCATATGCGCCGATCCATGAGCCGAGCGCGGCAAACACCACGTAGATCCAGTTGTTGGTGAAGCTGATGACCGCGAACGCGGAGAGCATGTACGACATGGCGCTCCAGTTCGCGGCGGCGAGATCCTTGCGGTGGATGATCGAAGCCGTGAACAGCACGCACACGGCGTCGGTGAGCGCCGTCGCGGCGACGACGCCGAGGGCGATCCAGGGATCGATGTTTGCCAGGTGCTCCATGCCCCCAGGCTAGCCGGCGGAGCTTAATTCCAGGCGTAAGCCGATCCGGAATTTTGGACGGTCGCCTTTACTTCTCTTACCGCGGGGTTTCCGGGGACCGGCGTTCTGCGGCGGCGGGGCGGGTGGCCAGCCACGCGTTTGGCGCAAACGTGAGGCATTGGCAGTGGCTCCCGGGACGGGGTCCGGGCCGCGGCAAGCGCTGAGCAACTGGAACGCGAGGACAGGGGGACATAGTTGTGATTTTGGTTTGGACCGGACTTGCGATCGCCGCGTTGGCGCTGATCGCGGTTTTGGCGAGCGCCGGCCGCCTGCGCCGGTTTCTCAAACTGCGCGAGGAGGTGCGGACGCGGCTCCAGGATCTCGCGACCGTGGTCGCCCCGGCGCAGGCCGAGACCGCGGCCGTGCTGGAGGAGGCGAAGCACGTCTTCCACGAGCTCGGGACGCGCATGTCGGGTTTCGCCCGTAGCGGAATCGCCAAGCTCTCCATTCGCGGCATGGGGTTCGATCCGTCCTCGGCATCCAGCGGGTTGATCGGCTTTTCCAACGCCCTTCCGGTCTACGGCATCGAGCGTCTGCGCTGGCGCGCGCAAGTCGTGCGCGCCCTGAAAATTCAGAACGCCGGCGCGGATGCACGAATGAAGCGCTCGCGTCTCGACCCCCTGCTTGTCGTCGTGGCGCTGGCCGGGCTCGCCGTCGCAGTTTGGACGTACACGGCGAACCGGAACCTGCAACACGCTTTGCAGTCGGCGCACGCCGTCCGGGCTGCAATCGAGGACGACACCAGGACAACGCGTGACCGCGCGGCGCAAGCCGAGAAAGCGAAGCTCGCCGTCGAGCAGTCGATTGCCGAAGTGCGCGCCCAATTGGTGGAGGCCCGTAATGGCCAAGCGGCAAGCGCTCGCTCGCTCGCCGAAATCAACGCCCAATTGGCCCTAACCCAGAAGGCGAAGGTCGCGGCGGAGCTGTCCGTGGAGAAGATGAAGGAGCAGCTTGCCTCCTCGGAGAGTGCCAGAAAGTCCGCGGAGGATCGGTTGAAGGCGCTCGGCGACGCGTTGGCCGCTCTCACAACTGCGAAAGACGACGCCGAACGGAGCCTCAAGGCGGCGAACGACCAACTGGCGCGGCTCAAATCCGCCAAAGAGGACTCCGATGCGGCTGCCGCGAAGGCGGCCGAAGACATCGAGCGAGAGAGAAAGGCCCGTGACGCAGCGGAGCAGGCGCCGCCTTCCCCGCCACCGCCGACTCCTTGATGGGGCGCGAAATCCTGCACGGCGAGCCGTGGGGAGGATGGGCGTGATCGTCTTGATCGACGTGTTCGGACGGTCGTCACCTGAGGCGGCGGACATGGATATTTATGTCGAGATCGATGTCCGCCACGCAGCGTTGCGTCGTGCGATGCGAGCTGCCCGCATGCCACGGCCCTCCGCGCGTCTCGACATCGCGCATGCCGGCAACAAGAAGGCAGCGCCACTCTCCGCCCCGCGGCAACGGCTTGCTGCTCTCACCACCGAACTGGAAAGCGAGCAGCTTTTCCTCACCGTTCGTATGGCCGAGGATGTGCGGGCACAGCTCGCGGTAGTGGCCGTTGTAATGGCAGGTGACCTGTCGCTCGGCGAGGATGGCTTTGCGGATGAGCGTATAGGTCGCGCTGGGCATCGTCGCTACTCTCGACCTCTTGCCCCCGAAGCCTTTCCGCGGGGCCTCACAGATCTTCAGGCTTGAGACCGGTGCGCTTGGCAATCCGCGACAGCATGACAGGGCCGAGCTCTTCGTCGTCGTGAAAGGCAAAGACAAAATCGGGATGCCCGTCCTTGCCAAGGGTGCGGTGCGATCCGGACTGCCGCTTGAGATTCCACCCGGTTCGCAGTAGTGCCGCCAGCACCCGGCGCGCTTTCGCGGCCGGAAACCGGCTCACTCTGCCGCGACCGAGATTGAAAGCCCCACGGGGCGAGCCTCACCATGCTCAAGCTGCTCGGCAAGGACGCGCAGCGCGAGCACTTCAGCCTTGGCCATGGCCTCATCGCGCGTGGCGCCATAGGCGAGGACGCCGGGGAGCTGGGGAACCTCGGCGATCCAGCGGCCGTCGACTTCCTGCTCGGTCTCAAGGGTCAGGTTCATGCTGCGACCATAGCACATGCCATCAGGCGTGGAACGGCGTTACTCCGCCGCCTGGCGCTTGCCGGATTTGGCACGGCGGCCGAGGAGATCGCGGAGGTATTGCCCCGTGTAGCTCTCCTTCGTCGCGGCGACGTCCTCGGGCGTGCCTTCGGCACGACCGGAGCGCGGGCGCTATCGCTGGCCCATGACAATCGGCCAGGCGATGGCGCCGAACAGGATCATCGACACGAGCAGCCCGATGGAGGAGACGGCTGCGATGGGGTCGGCACCGGATTGGCCGCCAAAAATCAGGAACAGGCCGACGATGAGCGCGGCGAAGCTCACTTGCGCCAGCCAGAAATGCGCCCTAGCGAGCCAGCCTTCGGCCGCCAGCGGAAACTGGTGGTAGAACAATCCAAACAGCGCGAAGCTGACCCAGCCGATGACCAGCAGATGCGCGTGCGTCGGCATCTGCGCATGGTCCTTTGTGATGCCCATGACCAATCCCAGCGTCATGCCGAGCACGGCGTAGACGACCGCGCTGCCGAAGAACCTTGCTGCAAGCCCCGTCATGTGTCCCTCCGGTTTGTTTACTCCGCGGCTTGGCGCTTGCCGTTCTTAGCCTGCGCGCCTTCGGCACGGCCCTTCGCGCGCCGGCCAAGAAGGTCGCGCAAATACTGCCCCGTATAGCTCTCCTTCGTCGCGGCGACGTCCTCGGGCGTGCCGGCCGCCACGATGCGTCCGCCGCCGTCGCCGCCCTGCGGGCCCATGTCGATGATCCAGTCGGCGGTCTTGATCACTTCCAGATTGTGCTCGATGACGACCACGGTATTGCCGGCGTCGGCCAGCTCGTGCAGCACCTCGAGCAGCTTGGCCACGTCGTGGAAATGCAACCCGGTGGTCGGCTCGTCGAGGATGTAGAGCGTGCGGCCTGTAGCGCGGCGTGACAGCTCCTTCGACAGCTTGATGCGCTGGGCCTCGCCGCCCGACAGCGTCGTCGCCTGTTGGCCGATGTGGATGTAGCCGAGGCCGACGCGGGCGAGCGTCTCCAGCTTGTCGCGGATCGACGGCACGGCGGAGAAGAAGCGCGCGCCTTCCTCCACCGTCATGTCGAGCACGTCGGCGATCGACTTGTCCTTGAAGGTGATCTCCAGCGTCTCGCGGTTGTAGCGCTTGCCCTTGCAGACGTCGCAGGTGACGTAGACGTCGGGCAGGAAGTGCATCTCGATCTTGATGACGCCGTCGCCCTGGCAGGCCTCGCAGCGGCCGCCCTTGACGTTGAAGGAGAAGCGGCCCGGGCCGTAGCCGCGCGCCTTCGCCTCGGGAAGGCCGGCGAACCAGTCGCGGATCGGCGTGAAGGCGCCGGTGTACGTCGCCGGGTTGGAGCGCGGCGTGCGGCCGATGGGCGACTGGTCGATGTCGATGACCTTGTCGAGCTGGTCGAGGCCTTCGATGCGCGTGTGCGCGCCGGCGTGCACACGGGCGTTGGCCAGCTTGCGGGCGGCGGCGGCGTAGAGCGTGTCGACGGTGAGCGTCGACTTGCCGGAGCCGGAGACGCCGGTGATGCAGGTGAAGAGCCCGATGGGGATGTCGGCGGTGACATTCTGCAGGTTGTTCTCGGACGCCCCGACGATGCGGATCGAGTTGCCCTTTTGCGGGCTGCGGCGCTTTTTGGGCAGCGGGATCTGCCGCGCGCCGGACAGGTACTGGCCGGTGAGGCTCGCCGGGTTGGCCATGATCTCGGCCGGCGTGCCCTTGGCGATCACCTCGCCGCCGTGAATGCCGGCGCCGGGGCCGATGTCGACGACGTAGTCGGCCTGCATGATGGCGTCCTCGTCGTGCTCGACGACGATCACCGTGTTGCCGATGTCGCGCAGGTGCTTGAGCGTGCCGAGCAGGCGGTCGTTGTCGCGCTGATGCAACCCGATTGACGGCTCGTCGAGCACATAGAGCACGCCGGTGAGGCCGGAGCCGATTTGCGAGGCGAGGCGGATGCGCTGGCTTTCGCCGCCCGACAGCGTGCCGGCGGCGCGGGAGAGCGTGAGGTATTCGAGGCCGACGTCGTTCAGGAACTGCAGCCGCTCGCGGATCTCCTTGAGGATGCGCGTGGCGATCTCGGTCTGCTGCTTGGTGAAGGTCTTGGGTAGCTCGGCGAACCATTGGTTGGCCGCCTTGATCGACATGTCGGTGACTTCGCCGATGTGCTTGCCGCCCACCTTGACGGCGAGCGCTTGCGGCTTGAGGCGATAGCCGTTGCAGGCTTCGCACGGGTGCGAGCCCTGGTAGCGCGCCAGCTCCTCGCGCACCCACTCGGAGTCGGTCTCGCGCCAGCGCCGCTCGATGTTGCCGATGACGCCTTCGAACGGCTTGACGGTCTTGTAGTTGCGGGTGCCGTCCCAGTAGGTGAGCGTCACCTCCTCCTCGCCGGTGCCGTAGAGGAGGGCGAGCTGCACGTGCTTGGGCAGCTTGTTCCACGGCGTCGACATCGACACCTTGAAGTGCTTGGTCAGGCTTTCCAGCGTCTGCTCGTAATAAGGAGACGAGGCGCCGGTCTTCGCCCACGGCACGATGGCGCCTTCCGACAGCGACAGATCGGCGTTGGGCACGACGAGCTCGGCCTCGAACTGCAATTCGGTGCCGAGGCCGTCGCAGGTCGGACAGGCGCCGGCGGGGGCGTTGAACGAGAACAGGCGCGGCTCGATCTCGTCGATGGTGAAGCCGGAGACGGGACAGGCGAAGCGTGCGGAGAAGGTGACGCGCTCGTGCGTCTCGTTCTTCGACTTGTTGGCGCCCTTGGTCTCGGAGGCGGGCAGCGGCTTGTCGGCCAGCTCGGCGACGGCGATCTGCTCCTCGCTCAAGTTGAGCGCGGTCTCGAACGAGTCGGCGAGGCGCTTGGCGATGTCGGCGCGCACGACCAGGCGGTCCACCACGACGTCGACGTCGTGCTTGAACTTCTTGTCGAGCTTCGGCGCCTCGTCGATCTCGTAGAAGGTGCCGTCGACCTTGACGCGCTGGAAGCCCTTCTTCTGCAGCTCGGCCAGCTCCTTCTTGAACTCGCCCTTGCGGCCCCGGGCGATGGGCGCCAGCAGGTAGAGGCGCGTGCCTTCCGGCAGGGCGAGCACGCGGTCGACCATCTGCGACACGGTCTGGCTCTCGATCGGCAGCCCGGTGGCCGGCGAGTAGGGGACGCCGACGCGCGCGAAGAGGAGGCGCAGGTAGTCGTAGATCTCCGTCACCGTGCCGACGGTGGAGCGCGGGTTCTTCGAGGTCGTCTTCTGCTCGATGGAGATGGCGGGCGACAGGCCGTCGATATGGTCGACGTCCGGCTTCTGCATCATCTCGAGGAACTGGCGGGCGTAGGCCGACAGGCTCTCCACGTAGCGGCGCTGGCCCTCGGCATAGATGGTGTCGAAGGCGAGCGAGGACTTGCCGGAGCCGGAGAGGCCCGTGAACACGACGAGGGCGTCGCGCGGGATCTCGAGGTCGACGTTCTTGAGGTTGTGCTCGCGCGCCCCGCGGACGTGGATGGTTTTCATCAGCGACGGCGCCGCGGGCGGCTTAGGGGCTTTGGCCATGGGTGTGTCTAACCGACGCCGTTTGGGGCGGCAAATCTACGGGGGAACGGGGTGATCCGGGCCGTCTATAGATAGTGAGAGAAGCGGCCGTCCGGAAGCGCCGCAACTGTCGCGCCGCTTCATGGCCTGTTGACGGCTAGCGAAGATCGTCCGGTCCTGACCCGTAGGGCGTCACCCACAGTCGACCACGCCGTCCGCTTTCGTCCCTAAGCGAAGATACCGCGTCGGTCGAACCACTGACCGAGTTGCGTGCCGGTTTGCCCCGCCGCTACTCGACCTCGTTGCAGACGAGCTTGAGGTGCCCGCCGCGCGCTGTGTCAGGCATCGAAACCTCTCGGTTGCCTCCATTAAGTCCCTTGCCGCCACTGTCCTCGAGCAGCTGGGTTGCCAGATAGGCCACCTGCGTGCGGTTGGTGGCGTGGAGCTTCTTCATGATGTTGCGGACGTGGACCTTTACGGTGCTCTCGCGCATCTTGAGCTCGTAGGCGATGATCTTATTCGGTTTCCCTCGCCGCAGAGCATCGATCACCGCGGCCTGGCGCGTCGTGAACAGGCCGTTGGATTTTGGCGCGCAAGTCTGTGCCTCCTCCGGTGCGTGATGAGCGGCGATCAAACTGCTCGCCGGAACAAAGGTGCCACCTGCACGAACGAGATCCATGGCCTGCATGGCCGTGGACAGCGAGAAGCTTGTCGGGACGTAGCCACGAACCTTCTGGGCGAGCATCTGGACAATGACAGCTGGATCTTCGTTGTCGGAAACGACCACGACGGGACTGCCGGCAGCCTGAGCCGAGAGTCGTTCCACTTCGGCCAACGCGTCCGTCTTCACTATCCCGCTTTGGTACAAAACGACGATGCTGGGGTTGGGAAGGCATCCGCCGTCCACCCATTCATCCAGGGCGGCGAAGCACTCCGGGGATATGCCTCGCTCTTCCTTGAAAACGCGGGCCCAAAATTCGCGTGTCATCGTTTGCCGGGCGATGACGACAACGCGATCATCGCACAACCAGGGCTTGGTCGGCAGATCCATATTGGGACCTCGCACTCAGTGACACCCCGTCGGGCTCTGATGTGCAAACCCCGTACCAAGAAGAATTACGACGTGGAAGGCGCGGAGCTTAACCCTACGCGAGGCACGGTCGGGCGGATGACCAACCGGGTATCTGACCGGATCAGCTGAGACTTGGGAGCCCTGCCGTTAGCGAAGCGCACCCCAAGAAAATGATGCTGCGACCAACCACGCGTCGAATGCCACCGAAGACGTCTTCGAAACCGATCTGCAGGCGTCGCCACTCGTAGACGGCGTCAAGGACGGCGCCCTTTGCCGAAGCCCTCGGAGTCGTTGAGTCCCTCCAAAGCGAAGCGCTCGAGGCGTTGCGGATCGCGCTCCCCATCGGCGACCGCGCGCAGTATGCGCGTGGCGAGCAACATCCAAAGGGGTAAGGGGTTGCTTGGTAATCCGCCAAGCTGACTCAGAGCTTCGTTCCAGGTCGCCTCGGTCACGAGGTCCACCAACTCACTCGTGGCGCGGTTCGTCTCGTCGACGAGCTCATTGGCCACAATAGTAGAATCCCCGCCACCAGTGAGGTGGACGTCACCGCCTTCCAGCTTGATGGCGTCTTCACCAGACATGCTGACCCGTGTCGCAACGTTCAAAAAAAATCTAGTCTGCGCTGAATTGGTTCGCAGCTTACAAAACAGTAAGTTAAGCGTCGAAGCTCACAACCTAGCTCAGCATCGAGAGCGTGTCATCCGCTAACGACGCGCGGTCCAATCAGCCCGAAAGTTAATCATTCCGTAGACTGAAAGTTTTGCAGGTTCAGCGGCCGACCCTTGCTAAGACCAGCCCGCGCTCATCAACGATTTCAAGCCAGAGTTGGACGAGGTCGTCCTCATGCATGATCTCGGTGCGCGCCTTCTGTGCTTGGATGACAGCTTCAGCCAAGTCAGCGACCTCAACGCCTACAGGGTCGCGTGCAATGTGATGATCAAAGTGCACGTTGAAGAAGTAGCGGGGCATAGGCGCGCGCCTTATGGAAAGAGCATGCTGCGCCGACGCCGGGAAACCCGATTGATGGCCCTGTACGAAGAGTCGGCTTCGGTCGTTTATGAATGGCAATCAGGTCGCAACCGAGCCAGTTAGCCTTTTGATCGGGCGACGCTGGGAAATAGTGGTACCGCGCTGGCTTCGTTTACCAACAGCGAGCGCGCGAACCGCACGAAAAAAGGCCGAGGAAACCAGTTCTCCACCCGCGAACGTGGGTTGTCTTGTGGGTTTCACCCACGGTGATGGCTCAACCGTTACAGGAGGCCGCGATTGCGCAGGCGCTCAGCTACTTCCGGACGATGCCACTCTTCGGCGGCCCGTAGGTGCCAATCCGTGGATTTGAGAACGGTCCTCTATACTGCGCGTCCGCCGCCATACTGGGTACAGCCTCGGGAGACACCTTGATCGAGTAGAGGTGCCGATCAGGATCGATGGGGACAATGCCGAAGTCCTTGTCGATCGCTCCGATTTTCACGCCAAGCGACTTCGCCGCGTTGGCGAGCGTGGGTGAAGCGAGTTCAACCGTCATCAGAACCTTGTCTGAAGCGACGATGCGGCCTCCCATGGCATTTGACCTCTCAGGCACTCGGCAGGAGCCTCATAGCTGTGCCGACGGCGTTGATAATACCATAGCCGTAATTCTTGTTCCAACCGGTCGGTCCGGTCGGCTGCGTAGCGTCAGATCTCAGCTCCCGAGATAGGTCGCCGGCGCCGATCTTTGAAGGGGCTACGCGACTTCGAATGGCGGCCACGCAGCCTGCAGCAACTGGGCAGGCAGCAGAGGTCCCGCTGTCGGGCTCATCGGCACCAAAGGCCTGTGACCCGGCAAAGTGTGTATAGGCCGTAAGATCGGGTTTTGAGTGCTTCATGCCCGGAATGGCTGGACCCTGCGACGAATATCCCACTCTGCGTTTCTTCACGGTGGCGCCAGCTACGGTAATGACGTCCGGGTGAGCGTTGGCCCCCATGATTGTGTTTTTTGTGACGCCTTCGCACCGGGCGTCCGGGCACGGTGATCCGCAATTCCCAGCCGCGAAAAGGATATCGGCGCCGGCGCGCGCCAGGGTTCCCACGATGATGTTGAACGGATGGTTGGGGTTGTCGGCGTAGCGGCCGGAATGACCTTTCGGGAAATCCCAACTCTCGTGATACATGCCCCAGCTATTATTCACGACGAGCGCACTGTATTTCCAGTCAGACGATCGCATGGTCATCATCAGATACGAGTAGGCTTGAAGGGCGTCGCTCAGGAAGCCGTCCATCCCGCTGGCTCCACTCGTCGTCGATAAAAGAATCGGAAAATCCAGCAGCGTCGCTTTCGGTGCAGCAATGAGAGCGTCGTAGGCGCACATCGTTCCGTGGTGGACGGGATGCTTGCCCGGCTTCCCAGATACGCCGCTTGGCGACCAGGAGACGCTACTGTCGAACGACACCTTCGCGCCCACCTTCTTGAGATGCGCAAGGTTTATGCCGGTGTCCATAATCGCGATCGCAACCTTGCTTCCTTCACATCCCATGTCTGCCAGTTTGGCAACGTCGATAGCCTTGGCGACGTCCTTCGCAGATCCGACGGCGGGATCGCCGGGACACGTTGAAAAAGGCGCAATTTTTGGGTCCGAATAGACTTCCACGCCCTCTTGCCGTGTCAACGACGCGATCTCTGACCGGGGAACCGTGGCGCGGATCACAAACTCCGGCGATCTTGCGGTGGTCGAGAGTGCGAGACGTGGCGTATGGCCGATGCGGCCCAACGGCACTGGCGCAAAAGTCTTATCGACGGTCACATAGTCAGGCAGAGTCTCGGGCGCATGACGGATTTTGATTTTTTGGGGAGCATTCGCCAGGACAGCAAATTCTCGCAATTCAGCCTGCGCTCGCATCACGAGCAAAACGCGCACTTCTGACATGAAGTTCTCCCAACAAAATAGAGAAATGAATGCTCGCAATTTACCGGGCACGTTTTGGCGTTGCAATCACATCGACTAGTGGGACGCACAAAAAAAGGCCGGGGAGACAAGCTCCTCGGCCTCCGGGCGCAAGTGCCGCCCGTAAGAAGGCGACTGCTACTTCTTCTTGGCGCCGCCCGGCTCCTGCACGGTCACGAGCGCCTGACCGTTCGACGAGATCGTGTCGCCTTCCTTGGCGAACCACGAGAAGCCCCACGGGCCGGTGACAGCGCAGCCGTCCTTGCAATCGACCTTCACTTCCTTGCCGGCGGCGATGGTCTCGACCTTCTCCTCGTTGCCGTAGTCGATGCCCACGGTGAACTCGCCCGCGCTGGTGTTCTTGACGGTCACTGCCGCTGCCGGACCGGCGATGGCGAGAGTGAGAGCCGCCGCCGCGGCGGCCGTAGCCAATTTCATTTCGTTTTCCTCCGGTTGAGTGGATGTTTTGCGTTTTCTCCGCTTCTCTCGGCGGTTGCGGGAAAAGGTGGTGCCCGGAGCGGCAATCAGCAAGAGTATAACGTTACAAACTTTGGAATTGCGTGCGCGGAATTTCGTGTTCTCACGACACTGGCTTTTAGGAGCTCGCGTCTAGGGTCGGCCGCTCAGTGGAGGGAGCTAGCGATGGGCGCGCTGATCGCATTCGTCTTGGGGAATTTCACGCTGACGTTCCTGGTGCTGGGGATCGCCGCCGGGTTAATCGCAGCGGCGCGTGCGCCGGGCGGCCTCACGCGCGCCAACGTCGCCGAAGGGCTGCTCGCCTATTTCATTCTCTTCACGATCGCCATCGCCTACTTCTACAACTTCGTGTTCCACGTCTTCTTCGGCGATCTGGCGGCGAGCTTCATCGGCTGGGCGAACAGTCCGTTCCAGGCGGAGGTCGGCTATGCAAGTCTCGGCTTCGCGGCGGTGGGTCTGCTCGCCTTCAAGGGCAACTGCATGGTGCGGCTGGCGTCGATCCTCGGGCCGGCGATGTTCCAGTGGGGCGCTGCGGCCGAGCACATCAAGAGCATTCTCGCCACGGGCAACATGGCGCCGGGCAACGCGGGCATCATGCTCTACTCGGACATCCTTCTACCGCTGATCGGTTTTGCGTTGCTGTGGTTCAAGCGGTCGGTCGATACAAGCTGCGCCGCGTCAGGCATGGCCTCGGGAACGGTTCGCGGCTAAGGTCATTTCCTCGTCACCGCTGGGAGGCTGCAATGACGGTGCTGAAGTGGGTGCTCGTGATATTCGGCGTGATGTTCCTAGCCGCCGCCGCCGCTATGGTCGGTATCTTCTATTGGGCGAGCAACGTTCCGACCGTGCAGGTGACGGAGGCCGATCTCGCCATCGGCGGCAGCTATCCGCCGGAGGAAAAGCAGGCGCTGCTCGACGCCTGCAACGGCCGCAACATCGAAAAGCGCGCCGATAGCTGCACGTGCATTGCCGACAAGGCCGGCACCGAGCTGTCGCGCTTCCTGCGCCTGATTCTCACCGCCACCCTGGAGGGCAGCGCCACCAAGATCGTCGCCGTCACCAAGGGGTTGATGGCCAGCGGCGTTCCTGAGGACAAGGCCCAGGCGATGGAGAAGGAGGCGGAAGGCCGCTTCGACTCGCTGCTGCAGGCTTGCGGGCTCAAGCAATGACGATGGCTTCATCGGGAACGTTGGCGACCACCTGTTGCGTCGTCGGCGGCGGTCCGGCTGGAATGGTGCTCGGCCTCTTGCTGGCGCGCGCCGGCATCGACGTCGTGGTGCTGGAGAAGCACGCCGACTTCCTGCGCGACTTCCGCGGCGACACCATCCATCCCTCGACGCTCGAGGTGATGGACGAGCTGGGGCTGCTCGACGACCTGTTGAAGCTGCCGCACAACAAGGTGTCGCGGCTCGGCGTGCAGGTCGGCGACACGTCGATCAACTTCGCCGACTTCACCTGGCTGCCGCCGCGCCATGCGTTCATCGCGCTGATGCCGCAGTGGGACTTCCTCGACTTCCTCGCCGACGAGGCGCGCAAGTATCCAAACTTCAAGCTCATCATGCAGGCGAACGTTACCGACCTCGTGGAGGAGCGCGGGCGCGTCGTCGGCGTTCGCGCCACGACGCCCGAGGGCCCGCTCGAGGTACGTGCCAAGCTCACCGTCGGTTGCGACGGCCGCAAGTCGACGGTGCGCGCCAAGGCCGGACTCGAGGTGGAGGACATCGGCGCGCCGATCGACGTGTTCTGGATGCGCGTCTCGCGGCGGCCCGACGATCCGCCGTCCGGCGGCCGTCTTAATGCCGGCAGCTTTTTCGCGATGCTCGATCGTGGCGACTACTTCCAGCTCGCCTACGTGATCCCCAAGGACACGGCGGAGAAGCTGAGGGAGCAGGGGCTGCCGGCGTTTCGCGAGATCATCGCCAAGGCGCTGCCGTTCCTCGCCGACCGGGTGGACGAGCTAAAGACGTGGGACGACGTGAAGCTGCTGACCGTATCCATCGACCGGCTGCGCACCTGGTATCGCCCCGGGCTTCTGTGCATCGGCGATGCGGCGCACGCCATGTCGCCCATCGGCGGCGTCGGCATCAATCTCGCCATCCAGGACGCGGTAGCCGCAGCCAACATCCTCTGGAAGCCGCTGAAGGACGGCACGCTGTCGACGTTCGACCTGGCGAAGGTGCAACACCGGCGCACGTTCCCGACGCGTGTAACGCAACGGCTGCAGGTTTTGGCGCAGAACCGCATCGTGCAGCCCGTGCTCAGCTCCAACCAGCCGCTGCAGGCCCCGCGGGCGGTGAGCCTGTTCAACAGGCTGCCGTTCCTGCAGCGTATCCCGGCGCGCATCGTCGGCGTGGGCGTGCGCCCCGAGCATGTGAAGTCGCCCGCCGCGCCTCGTCCGACCTGAGTGAACCGCGGAACCGATTGCGGCGTTCTCACCGAATTGGTTAGATCGCGGCAATGAGTACGAGCCCGGGGGAACGTCGTGGCACAGGCGGTTGCAAGGCCAGGCGGCAAGGCTCCCCGCAAGCCGTTCTACCGCGTGCTCTACGTTCAGGTGCTGTTCGCCATCGTGCTCGGCTTCTTGGTCGGCTGGCTCGCCCCCGACATCGCCGAGAGTCCGTGGATGAAGGCGCTGGGCGACGGCTTCATCAAGCTCATCAAGATGGCCATCGCGCCCATCATCTTCTGCACCGTGGTGTCCGGCATCGCCCACATCGAGGATGCGAGCAAGGTCGGGCGCGTCGGTATCAAGTCGCTCGTCTATTTCGAAATCGTGTCGACCCTGGCGCTGGTAATCGGCCTGGTCGTCGGCAACGTGGTGCGGCCGGGCGAGGGGTTCTCGGGCGCCGCCGGCGATGCGGCGGCGGTGGCGCAGTACGCCGATCGCGCCGCGCACCAGTCGACGGTCGAGTTCATCCTACACATCATCCCCGACAGCCTCGTCGGCGCGTTCGCCGACGGCAACATCCTGCAGGTGCTGCTGATCGCCATCCTGTTCGGCTTCGCGCTGATGGTGCTGGGCGAGCGCGGACGCGCCGTGCGGACGCTGGTCGACGATCTCGGCCACGCGTTCTTCGGCATCATCGCCGTGATCATGAAGGCGGCGCCGGTCGGCGCGTTCGGCGCCATGGCCTACACCATCGGCAAGTACGGTCCGGAGGCGCTCGGCAACCTCGCCGGGCTGATCGCCACGTTCTATCTCACCTCGGCGCTGTTCATCTTCGTCGTGCTCGGCGTTATTGCGCGCGTGGCCGGCTTCTCGATCCTGCGCTTCCTCTCCTACATCAAGGACGAGTTGCTCTTGGTGCTCGGCACGTCGTCCTCGGAAAGCGCGCTGCCGCAGTTGATGGAGAAGCTGGAGCGGCTCGGGTGCTCCAAGTCGGTGGTCGGCCTCGTGGTTCCCACCGGCTATTCGTTCAACCTCGACGGCACCAATATCTACCTGACGCTGGCGACGCTGTTCATCGCCCAAGCGCTGGGTGTCGAGCTGACGCTCTATGAGCAGGCGGTCATACTCGGCGTCGCCATGCTGACGTCGAAGGGGGCGAGCGGCGTCACCGGCGCCGGCTTCGTGACGCTCGCCGCGACGCTGGCGGTGGTCAGTCCGGCGCTCGTGCCCGGCATGGCCATCGTGCTCGGCATCGACAAGTTCATGAGCGAGTGCCGGGCGTTGACCAACTTCATCGGCAACGGCGTGGCGACGATCGTCGTCTCGGCGTGGGAGGGCGAGCTCGACCGCGAGAAGCTGGCGCGTGGACTTGCGCGCCGCGTCGATCCCTCCGACGTCGAGACCGCCGTCACCACGGGCTAGGCGCGCGGCCGCAACCCAGATCTGTCATCCTCGGCCTTGGGCCGAGGATCCAGCGCTCAGCATTCGATTTGCTCGAAGGAGAATTGGAGAGGTGGGTCCTCGGGACAAGCCCGAGGATGACAGTGGGCGACTTCAGTCGGCGTGGTTGGTGAGGGCCACGTACTTTTCGTCCTCTTGCGCGCGGCGCTCGAAGGCGAGGAAGTCGTAGTAGCCGCAGCGGCCGGAGCCGGGGAACGAGCGGCACACTGAGGGGCGCGCCGTGTAGATGGTGCAGCAGCGCTTCTTGGTGTCGAAGAAGCGGCAGATCTTGCCGTACAGCTCGTCCTTCTTGCGCCGCATGGCGTACTTGCGGCCATGCTCCTCCTTGGTAAACGCCCGTTTGGCCTCGTCGAACGAGAGATTGTGATGGCGGGCCAGCCGCTCGACATCGCGCTTATCCAGGGGGATGAGCGGATAGGAACAGCAGTAACCGGGGCATTTCCGGCAGTTATATTGGGCGGCGCTCAAGCTCGGCGCTCTCCTGAGGTGTTTCGGCCACCCTCGGGTCGATAGCGTGGTCGCAGGCCCGAGTATGGCGGAGCGGCCCTTGACTCATGCAATGCTCCGTGGGGAAAGAGCAAGGGGGATGATGGTTTTGGATCCGGTTCGCGGAGCCATGTCACACTTTTTCCCATAAGCTCTGCGTAGTTCGCGCGCGTCAGCGTGTTGGGGTAAAATCGGTATGGCGGACAGGGCTCGTCTTTCTCCGGAGTCGGAGACGCCGGTCAACCCCTACAGCCTGCTCGAAGCCGTCAACAGCTCGAGCGACACCGCCCATACCGGCTGGCTGATCTTCCTCGCCATCATGACCTACCTGATGATCGCGGTGGCGGGCGTCACCCACGAGGCGCTGCTGCTCGAGACGCCGGTCGAGCTGCCGATCCTCCAGGTCAAGATCCAGCTCAAGCAGTTCTTCCAGTTCGCGCCGGTCGTGCTGGTGCTGTTCCACCTCGGCATCCTGGCGCAGCTCGTGCTGCTCGCCCGCAAGACGCTGGAGTTCGACCACGCGATCCGTTTCCTCGAGACGAGCGACAAGCGCACCCATCCCTTGCGCCTCGAGCTGCACAACTTCTTCTTCGTGCAGGGCATCGCCGGCCCGCAGCGTTCCGTGGTAATGAGCGCCTTCCTGAACCTGATGTCGTGGCTGACGATCGTCATCCTGCCGGTGGTTCTGCTGCTCTACATGCAGGTCGCGTTCCTGCCCTATCACGACGTGACGACGACGTGGATCAACCGCATCTTCCTGACGCTCGACATCGCCGGGATACTGCTGATCGGTGTGTTCCTGATGCGGGCGGAGACGTCGTTCCTGCAGGCGTTCTGGCGCTCGACCGTGGCGCACCCGGTGAGCGCGATATCTACGGCCGTGGTGCTGGCCATCGTCGCCTACCTCTCCTATTTCGCCGCGACCGTGCCGGGCGAGCCGCTCGACAAGGTCGGGCAGCGGCTCATGGCGTGGTCGAAGCCGGCCGACGGCGGCAAGGTGCAGCAGAGCGGCTTTTCGCTGCCGTTCCTCAGCGCCGGCACGGACGGCACCCTGTTCGGCATCTTCCGCCGCAACCTCGTGGTGACGGACTCCGACCTCCTGGGAGAACGCGAGCCGAGCGGCGAGAAGACGCTGCGTTTGCGCGGCCGCGACCTGCGCTACGCCAAGCTCGACCGCACGGATTTCTCCGGCGCCGACTTGACCGGCGCGGCGCTCGACGGGGCGAGCCTCGTCGGCGCCAACCTCGAGAAGGCCTCGCTCGCCTGCGCCGAGCCCGACACGGTGATGCTGAGCGACAACCGGGTGGCGGCACGCTGCGCCACCGCCCGCGGCGTCGACCTGACGCGCGCCCGCCTTGGCAACGCCCGCCTGTGGGGCGTCGACTTCAGCGGCGCCAAGCTCGACGAGGCGCAGCTCGACGGTGCCGATCTGGCCAACGCCGTGCTGACGGGCGCCAGCCTGTCGAGCGCGCACCTCGACCGGGCGGACCTGACCGGCGGCGTGCAGGCGCAGGGCGCCAACTTCCTCAACGCTTCGCTGCAAGGCGCGGATCTGACCGGCGCGCGGCTGCAACTCGCCGATTTCTCCAGCGCCGCGATGCAGGGCGCGCTGCTCGACTTCGCCCAGCTCGAAGGCGCCGTGCTGCGCGACGCCAATCTCGAGGCGGCGAGCCTGCAGCAGGCGCGGCTCATCGGCACCGACATGAGCGGGATGAAGATGGCCGGCAGCGACCTGCGCGGCGCCGTGGTCTGGATGGCGCAGGCGCCGGTGTGGGATTCGACGGGGCTCACCGATCTCAGCGAGCTTTCAGTGCGTGCCCCCGCCGATACCGAACGCGCCAGCCTGCAGGCGAGCCTGCAGCGTATGGGCGGCGACGATGAGCTGCGCCGCAAGGGCCAGGAGCTCACCGCGCAGCTTGCCGAGAAGGACGCGACCTGGTCGGGCACGCTCGACCAGCAGCGCTGGCAGAGCTGGGTGGGGGCCTCGCCGCCGCCGCCGGCGCTGACCTACAAGTCCGATCTCACCGCCTACCTGACGAAGCTGATGTGCAGCGCCCGCTGGAGCAACGGCGGCATCGCCACCGGCGTCGCCCGGCGCGCCACCGGCACCCAGTTCCGCGGTGACGTGGTCGCCGTCTACGACGGGCTCAAGGCGCCGTCCTGTGTGGCCTCGTCTCAAGCGCCCGCGAAGGTCATGCGGGACCTCTCCTCGGCCGCCGAAACCGCCCGCAACTGATCCATCCCTGTCAAATGAAGTGGCGCCTTGCCAACGCCGCCGACGCGTCCTATCTATAGAACATATAGAGAACACTGGCGGCCCGATTTGGCGTGGACAACCCGCCATCGCCCGCCGGCCGATCCCCACGATGGGGTAGGTTGCGACTGCGACTCATCGGCGGGCCTCATGGGCGGACCGGGTGAGAGATGGATTCATCGCAGCTGCCGAGGTGGCGCGCTGCAAAGACGAGGAGTGATGGCATGGCTGGTTCGGTCAACAAGGTGATCCTGGTGGGCAACCTGGGCAAGGACCCGGAGATCCGTCGCACCCAGGACGGGCGTCCGATCGCCAACCTGCGCATCGCCACCTCCGAGACGTGGCGCGACAAGTCGACGGGCGAGCGGCGCGAGAAGACCGAGTGGCACTCGGTCGTCATCTTCAACGAGAACCTCTGCAAGATCGCCGAGCAGTACCTAAAGAAGGGCGCCAAGGTGTTCATCGAGGGCCAGCTGCAGACCCGCAAGTGGCAGGGCCAGGACGGCCAGGACCGCTACTCGACCGAGGTCGTGCTGCAGGGCTTCAACGGCAACCTGACGATGCTCGACGGCCGCGCCGGTGGCAGCAGCGGCATGAGCGAGGGCGGCCAGGCGGACTACGGCGGCGACAGCAGCGGCGGCTACGAAGCGCCGGCACGTTCTCCCTCGCGCGGCGGTGGCGGCGGCGGCGGCTCGAAGGGCGGCGGCGGCTTCGACAAGCAGCTCGACGACGAGATCCCGTTCTAAGGCTCCGCTCTATCCCGCCACCTAGCGTCATGGCCGCGTTGTGGCGAAGCCATGCTCCGCATGGACGGCGGCCATCCACGCCAGCTTCAAGGTGGCCGGATTGCAGGCGCGCAGGCGTTCCGCAGCCATTGGCGGCTTCTGGTAATATCTCGTTATTACCGGCAGTTAGCGGCGCGGGCTGGCATGCAGCCTGCGTTCATTTTGAACGCGCTATCACAATTCGGTCGTCGAAGGCCCGCACAAGCGGGCTGTCACTGGGTCGGCCGCGGGCCGGCCGATCGATTTGGGGAGTAACACTATGCTCGGGCGATCCATCGTGGCGCCTCTACTCGCACTGCTCGTCATTCCGCTGGCTGCCGACGTGGCGTCGGCGCAGGGTCGTGATCGCGATCGCGGTCCGCCGGGATTCGATCGTGACCGTGGCCCTCCGGGATTCGATCGCGACCGCGGGCCTCCGGGACGTGAGCAGTGGGAGCTGCTCGGCGAGCAGGCCGTCGGCTTCGGCGTCGATCGCGATGTCATCCGCGTCGGCCGCCGCGAAGGTTTCTTCTCCAGGATCGCGCTGGAAGTCCGCGACAACGATGTCGAGATCCTCGACCTCAAGGTGTTCTTCAACCGCGGCGCGCCGCAGGACGTGCGCGTCCGCCAGGTCATTCGCCGGGGCGAGCGCACGCGGCCGATCGACCTGATCGGCCGTGATCGTCTGATCGACCGCATCGAGATCGTCTATCGCTCGAACCCGAACGTCCGCGGCCGCGCCAAGGTGGCGGTGTTCGGTCTGCGCGACATGCCTCCGCCGCCTCCGCCGCCGCCGCTGAGCTGGGTCGAGCTCGGCTGCGGCAAGGTAGGCATCAAGCCTGACCGGGATTCGATCCGCGTCGGCCGCCGCGAGGGGCGCTTCAGCGCCATCAAGCTGGCCGTGCGCGGCAGCAAGATCGAGCTCATTGACTTGACCGTCGTCTACGAACGCGGGCCGCCCGACGAGCTGCAAGTGCGCAAGAAGATCGGCGACGGCGAGGAGACGCCTCCGCTCGATCTGCGCGGCGAGCGTCGCGCCATCGATCGCGTCGGCCTGACGTATCGGCAGACGCTCGGATTGAACCTGATCAAGGGCCCGGCGACCGTCTGCGTGCTCGGCCGCTAAGGCGATCATGCCTGGCATAAACGAAGAGCCCCGCAGCGATGCCGCGGGGCTCTTTTCTTTAGAGAATAGCGCTCAACGCGATTACTGATGCCGGCGCAGACCGCCACCCACATCGTCATTCCCGCGCAGGCGGGAACCTAGACACGACACCTCGCGACGACGGTGGGTTAGTAGACATGTGGCTGGGTCCCCACCTCCGTGGGGATGACGTTGATTGTCGGCAATGGCACCTCGCAGCGACGTGACGCGCATAAACGAAGAGCCCCGCAGCGATGCCGCGGGGCTCTTTTTGATTCCGTGCAGGCCGCCGTTTACGGCGAGGCCGGAGGCGTCTCTTTCGGCGTCTCGGCCGGAGGTGTCGCTGGAGCGGCAGGCTCCGTAGCCGGCGGGGTGGTGGCCGGGGTGTCGGTCGCCGGCGGCGCCTGCAGCGTCTCCTTGGCGGCGTCGTAGGCGTTCTTCGTCGCCTCGCCCGCCTTCTCGAGCGCCGGCTTCACGCTCTCCTCGTAAGTTTTCTTTGCAGCCTCGCTTGCCTTCTCGAGCGCCGGGCCCGCTTCCTCTTTCGCCTTGTCGTAGGCGTCCTTCGCCGTCACCGAGCCCTTGTCGGACAATTCCTTCGCCTTCTCGATGGCGCGGTCGAGCAGCGACTTCGCCGGCTGCTTGCGCTCGAATGTGGCGAGTGCTTCGAGTGTTTCCTTCGTCGCCTGCGGCAGCGTCACGGTGACGACGCCGTTCTCGTTCTTGATCTGCAGTGCGGAGAGCGCCACGCCGACGCGCTTCTCGCCCCAGCCGGCGAAACCGCCAACGCCCATGATGACGCCCTGGATCTGGTTGTCGGCGTTGAGGATCAGATCCTCGATGTCGCCGACGATGGCACCTTCGGCATTGTGCACCTTGGCGCCGAGTATGAGATCCTTGGCGAGGTACTGGCCGTCGCCCTGGCTCGTCAGAAATACGTCCTGGGGAACGGTGGCCGTCTGGGCGAATGCCGGCGCCGTCCACAACGCTGCCACGGCCGCCAAGGCCAACACGCCTCTGTGCATCGAACTCTCCTTCGTTCTGTTCACCGGACCGCCTCGGCGCATCCGGGCGCGCAACCTAGCATTAACCATGCCGCCGCGCTGGAGGCATGTAGCCCCTCGGCGTGTCAGGCACAAGACGCCGCAAGCGGCTGGCGCGGATTTGCGATAGGGCGCTAATGCGCTGATTCGGAAGGCGAAAATATGGGGGTATGAAGCCCTGGAAATACCTGCCCGCAGATTGCGCCGCGGGGGTCGGATGGCGTATGATCACAGGTAGATTCAGAGCCCACCCGACGCACGCCTCAGGGCGTGCGTCGCGCTATCAGCGGACAGCAAAAAATCGTGGCCGACCACACCGACGACAAGGCGCCCGGCGGCAAAGAGCCGAGCGACATCCGACCCGTTTCGATCTCCGACGAGATGAAGCGCTCGTACCTCGAGTACGCGATGAGCGTCATCATCTCGCGGGCGCTGCCCGACGTGCGCGATGGCTTGAAGCCGGTGCACCGCCGCATCCTCTACGCCATGCAGCGGCTGGGGCTCGACTGGAACAAGAAGCACATGAAGTCGTCCAAGGTCGTGGGCGACACGATGGGCGACTTCCATCCGCACGGCAACCTGGCGATCTACGACGCGCTGGTGCGCATGGCGCAGGAGTTCTCCTTGCGCGTGCCGCTGATCGACGGGCAGGGCAACTTCGGCTCCGTCGACGGCGATCCGCCCGCGGCCGAACGCTACACCGAGGCGCGGCTGTCTAAGATCGCCCAGTACCTGCTCGATGACCTCGACAAGGACACCGTCGACTTCAAGCCCAACTACGACGACCGTCTGCTCGAGCCGTCAGTGATGCCGGCAAAGTTCCCCAACCTGCTGGTCAACGGTGCCGGCGGCATCGCCGTCGGCATGGCGACGAACATTCCCCCGCACAACTTGGGCGAGGTGATCGACGCCTGCCTCGCACACCTGGAAAATCCCGAGATATCCATCGACGAGCTGTGCCAGATCGTCCAAGGCCCGGACTTCCCGACCGGCGCTCTGATCATCGGCCGTAGCGGCATCCTCGCCGCCTACCACAAGGGCCGCGGCTCGATCCTGATGCGCGCCAGGGTCGAGGTGGAGGAGATCCGCAAGGACCGCGAGGCGCTGATCGTCACGGCGATCCCCTATCAGATCAACAAGAAGACGCTGATCGAGAAGATCGCCGACCTGGTGCGCGAGAAGCGCGTCGAAGGCATCGCGGACATCTGGGACGAGACCAACCGTGAAGGCATGCGCATCGTCATCGAGCTGAAGCGCGATGCGGTCGCCGACGTGGTGCTGAACCAGCTCTATCGCTTCTCCGACCTGCAGACGACGTTCGGCGCCAACATGCTGGCGATCAACGGCGGCCGCCCGGAGAGCCTCAATCTCAAGGACATGATCGAGGCCTTCACCAACTTCCGCGAGGAAGTGGTGAGCCGCCGTACCAAGTTCCTGCTCAACAAAGCGCGCGACCGCGCCCACGTGTTGGTCGGCTTGGCCATCGCCGTTGCCAACCTCGACGAGGTCATCAAGCTCATCCGCCATGCGCCGAGCCCGGCGGTGGCGCGCGAGCAGTTGATGGAGCGCGACTGGCCGGCGCGCGACATCGCCCCGCTGGTCGAGCTAATCGCCGACCCGCGCCACAAGGTCCAGAAGGACGGCACCTACAAGCTGTCCGAAGAGCAGGCCAAGGCGATCCTCGAGTTGCGCCTTGCCCGCCTGACGGCTCTCGGCCGCGACGAGATCGCCGACGAGTTGAAGAAGATCGGCGAGGAGATCAAAGAGTACCTGGCCATCCTCGCTTCGCGTTTGCGCATTGTCGAGATCGTCAGGGGCGAGCTCACCGCGATCCGGGAAGAGTTCGCCACGCCGCGCAAAACCGAGATCCTCGAGATCGACGGCGATGTCGAGGACGAGGACCTCATCCAGCGCGAGGACTGCGTCGTTACCGTCTCGCTCAAAGGTTACATCAAACGCGTGCCGCTGGGGACGTATCGGGCGCAGCGGCGCGGCGGCAAGGGCCGCTCGGGTGCCGGCACGCGCGAAGAGGACGTCATCACCACGCTGTTCGTGGCGTCCACGCACACGCCAGTCCTGTTCTTCTCCTCGCGCGGCATGTGCTACCGGATGAAGGTATGGCGCCTGCCGGCGTCGACGCCGCAAGCCGTCGGCAAGGCGTTGGTCAACCTGCTGCCGCTGGTGCAGGGTGAGGTCATCACCTCCATTCTGCCGCTGCCCGAGGATGCCGAGACGTGGGGCACGCTGCAGCTGGCGTTCGCCACGCGCTCGGGCAGGGTGCGGCGCAACGCGCTCTCGGACTTCGAGAACATCAACCGCAACGGCAAGATCGCCATGAAGCTCGACGATGGCGACGCCATCGTCTCGGTGAACATCTGCACGCCGGAGAACGACGTGCTGCTGACCACCGCGCGCGGCCGCTGCATCCGCTTCCTGCTCGCCGACGAGGTGCGCCTGTTCAAGGGGCGTGACAGCGACGGCGTGCGCGGCATCAAGCTGGACGACGACGACAACATCATCTCGATGACGGTGCTGACGCACGTCGACGCCGATCCTGCCGAGCGCGCCGCCTACCTGAAACAGGCGAACATGCTGCGCCGGGCGCAGGGCGAGGAGATCGCCGAGGAAACGAGAGAGGTCGACGCCGACGAGGAGGTCGTCGAGGGCACCGCCGAGCTCACCTCGGAGCGTTACGCGGAGCTGTCGGGCAAGGAGCAGTTCGTGCTCACGCTGTCAGAGCGCGGCTTTGGCAAGCGGTCGTCGTCGTACGAGTACCGGACCTCCGGGCGCGGCGGCAAGGGCATCGTCGCCATGGTGGTCAACGACCGCAACGGGCCACTAGTCGCCTCGTTCCCGGTCGTCGATACCGACCAGATCATGCTGGTGACGGACGGCGGTCAGCTCATCCGCTGCCCGGTCAACGACGTGCGCATCGCCGGCCGCAATACGCAGGGCGTGCGCATCTTCAAGACCGACGCTGAGGAGAAGGTTGTCTCGGTCGAGCGCATCCCCGACGACGGCAGCGACAGCGGCGAGGAAGCGGGCGACGCCCAGAACGGCGACGCGCCTCCCGCCGACTGACGCACGCATCGATGCGACAATTGTCATCCCGGCAACAAGTGGCGGGATGACACCTGTCTACGCGGCGCGGGGGGTGTGGAGGGCGAGGAGGGCCGCGGCGACGGGCGTGGCGGCGCACAGCGCCTCCCAGGCCGGCAGCACGGTGCGGCCTGAACGCGCGCTGAGCAGCAATCCGCGGGCGCGAAAGCGCGAGGTGATGCGGCTCAGCGTGTCCGGATTGAGCGCCAGGTAGTCGGCGATGTCGGTGCGCGACAGCGGCACATCGAGCGCCATTCCCGTGGGGGCGCTCGATCCCAGGCGCAGGCCAATCTCGATCAACAGCGACGCGAAGCGCTCGTCGCCGGTGAGGGCACCGACGATGGAGGCGTGCAGCGTGGCGCGGGCGTGCTGCTCGGCGAGCCGGCGGCGCGCAAGCACGCACTGCTCCGGGCTCGCGGCGAGCAGGGCATCGAAGCTGCGCGCCGGCAGCCGCCACACCTCGGAAACGCCGAGCGCGGTCAGTGCGACGCCCGGCAGCTCGGGTACCAGAGCGCGGCGGACAATGTCGCCCGGATAGAACAGCTCGAGCAACTGTCGATGCTTGCCGGGTGCCGCAGTTTCGATGGCGAGAAGACCGGAGCGGACGACGTAGACGACCTCGGCCGGCGCGTGGTCGAGGGCGAGTCGCTGGCGGCGCCGCGTGCGGACCGCGGTCGCGTGCTCGCGCATCTGCTGCTCGGGAGCGGCGCCTGGCGGAACAGATCGTTGCGAGGTCTGTTGCGGGCTCACGGCGGGGGATGCGGCGGTCTGAGAGAGGAGACTCATGCCGTCAATTCTCGGGGGCGGCGCGTCGCGCGGCCTTGATCCTGGTCAAGGCGCCGAGGTTGCGTGCGCCGCAGGGCGCTTGACCGCCGTCAGCACTGCGTGTCGACGCGGACACAGGACGCGGTGGACGCGCATGGCGCTGACCGGGGTCAGCCAGCCGGCTGGCTAATCGCTCGGCAAATCAATCGTTTGCATCAACGCTGCGCGCATTGATTTGGGCGCTCCGGACGGCGCCCACTGGAGGAGAGCGACATGCGAGCAGTGATACGCGCGGGTGCATTGGCGTTGATTGTCGGGACCGCCACGGTGCCTCCCGCGCAGGCGGGCGACACGCAGGGAGATTTCATGGTGCGCGTGCTCGGCACCGTGGTCGATCCCGATACCGACGCGGCGGTGAGCGCCAACGGCGTCGGCATCGCCGGCGCCAATGCCGAGGTCTCGACGCAGGTCATCCCGGCGCTGACGCTCAGCTACTTCTTCGACAGCAACTGGGCGGTCGAGTTGTTCTGCTGCTTCTCGAAGCATTCGGTGGACGGCAAAGGCGCCATCGCCGGCCTCGGCGAGATTGCCGATACGTGGATCTTCCCGCCCGTCGTCACGCTGCAGTACCACTTCGCCGGTCTCGGCCCGATCAAGCCGTACGTCGGCGCGGGCGTGCAGTACATCCACTTCTTCAACGAGGGCACGGGCGCCAACGCGCTCGGCGCGTCGAGCGTCGACATCGACGACGCGTTCGGCTTCGCGCTGCAGGCGGGCACCGACATTTCGCTCGGTCAGGGCTGGTACCTGAACGCCGACGTGAAGAAGGTGTGGCTGAACACGGACGTCACCTGGAACAACACGGCGCTGGGCACGGTGAAGGCGGACGTCGACATCGACCCGTGGATCATCAGCGCCGGCGTCGGCTACCGGTTCAACCTGGAAGACCTGTTCGCCAGCCGCACCACCGCCCCGCCGAAGTAGGGCACGCCGCACTCCGAACTGTCATCCTTCGGCTTGTCCCGAGGACCCACGGCTCAGCGCGGTCACGCCGGCGATGTGAAAACCGAGAGCTGGGTCCTCGGCGTCATGCGGAAGGCATGCCTCCGGCATGGGCCGAGGATGGCAGACGAAAGGGTTGCGCGCATTTGTTTACGGCGATGGGGTAGGGCGTTGTAGCATCGGCACGCACACAACTTGCGTGTGTCATGCAACTCGTCGGCCCATGAAACGCATCGGCTTCTATCCCGGCTCGTTCGACCCCGTGACCCTCGGGCACACGGACGTGATCGCGCGCGCCTGCCGGCTGGTCGATCGCCTGGTCATCGGTGTCGGCACCCACGACGCCAAGCAGCCGATGTTCACTGTCGCCGAGCGCGTCGCCATGCTGGAGAGCGAGACGGCGCCGATTGCCAAAAAGACAGGCACCGCGATCGACATCGTCACGTTCGGCGGTCTCGCGGTCGACGCGGCACGCGAGACGGGCGCAAGCGTGATCGTACGCGGCCTGCGCGATGCGACGGACTTCGACTACGAGGTGGGCATGGCGGGCATGAACGGCGCCATGGCGCCAGGCATCGAGACGGTGTTTCTCGCAGCGACGCCGTCGGTGGCGCACATCGCCGCCAACCTCGTCCGGCAGATCGCACAGATGGGGGGCGACGTCTCGCCGTTCGTCTCGCCAGCCATCGCCGCGCGCCTCAAGACAAAGGCTCGCAACTAAAAGCAATTCGTCGGATTGCCGTCGGCGCAGCCGGGCAAAATTTGTTGCCGCATGCCCCCCGAGACTGCGACTGGTCAGTTGCGCGGCCGCCGCCTGGAGCGGTAAGAATGCCGTGCATAGCGGCCCGGCCATCGGCCGCTTCGAGGTCTCTCAGCCCAGAAATCGGAAGGTGTGCCCCATGCGGTTTTTGACCTGCTTTGCCCTGGCGTTCTGCGTCTTCGCCGGCGCGGCTTGCTCCGAGCAGCCCGGCACGACCGGCGCCGCCGATAGCGACATCCTCGTCATCGAGACGAAGCACGGAAAGGCCCTGGTGAAGCTGCGCCCCGACCTCGCGCCCAAGCACGTGGAGCGGATCAAGCAGCTCGCCAAGGAAGGCTTCTACGACGGGTTGAAGTTTCACCGCGTGATCGGCGGGTTCATGGCGCAGACGGGTGATCCCGCGGGAACGGGCGCCGGCGGCTCGAACTATCCCGACGTGCCGGCCGAGTTCTCCCCCGAGCCATACAAGCGCGGTACCGTCGGCGCGGCCCGCACCGCTGACCCCAACAGTGCCAACAGCCAGTTCTTCATCTGCTTCGACGACACGGGCTGCTCGAGCCTCACCGGCCAATATACGGTGTGGGGGCAGGTGGTCGAAGGCATGGACGCGATCGACAAAATCGCCAAGGGCGAGCCGCCGCCGATCCCCGACGTGATGGAAAAGGTTTACCTGCAGTCGGACAAGAAGTGACGTTGCCGCCGACCACGGCGACGGCGCTCATCCCGTTCGTGCCGGGTGGGCGCGACTTCGAGCTGTCGATCGCCTTTTTCGGCGAGTTGGGCTTTGGCGTGCAGTGGCGGCACGAGGGCCTCGTTGGGCTGCGCTTCGGCGAGGCGGCGTTCATGCTGCAGGATATCGACGTCCCTGAGTGGCAGACGAACCAGATGCACGTCATCGAGGTCGGCGACCTCGACGCCTACTGGCAATACATTTCCGGCAACGGGCTGGCCGAGCGCTTTGCCGGCGTGCGGCTCAAGGCACCGCACGACTATCCCTGGGGCCGCGAGGTGCACCTCATCGATCCGGCCGGCGTCTGCTGGCACGTGCGCCAGGCAAAAAGCGCCTGATTTGCCGCCCGGCGCGTCACCCCCTAAACCCTATTTCCCCAACCTAAAGCTTGGAGACAACCATGGCGAACCCCGATCCGGAGAACACCCTCATCATCGAGACGACCAAGGGCCGCGTGGTCATCGAGCTGCGCCCGGACCTCGCGCCCAAGCACGTCGAGCGCATCAAGCAGCTGGTGCGCGAAGGCTTCTATGACGGCATTCCGTTCCACCGCGTCATCGAGGGCTTCATGGCGCAGACCGGCTGCCCGAAGGGCACCGGCACCGGCGGCTCGAGCTATCCGAACCTGAAGGCCGAGTTCAACGCCGAGCCGCACGTACGCGGCGTCTGCTCGATGGCGCGCTCGCAGAGCCCTGACAGCGCCAACAGCCAGTTCTTCATCGTGTTCGACGACGCGACCTTCCTCGACAAGCAGTACACGGTGTGGGGCAAGGTGATCGAGGGCATGGAGAACGTCGACAAGATCAAGCGCGGCGAACCGGTGCAGAACCCGGACAAGATGGTTTCGGTGAAGGTCGGCGACGCCGCCTAGTGCGTCGAGTGCGGAGTGGAGATGGGCTGATGGTGCAACTGGCAGCGTTGCTTCTCATTTTTGCCGGATTGGCGGGTGCCGCCGGCGTCGGGCTCGCGGCTGCCGGTGCGCACGGCAACGACATGGCGTCGCTGACGTCGCCCGCCTACTTCCTGCTCATGCACGCCACCGCGGCGGCGGCGATCGTCGCCCTGGCGTCGCGCGCGGCGCATCCGGGCGCGTTCCTGCTGACGGCATTCGTCCTGCTCGTCGGCGTGACGCTGTTCTCCGGTGACATCGCCGTGCGCACGCTATGGCAGGTGAAGCTGTTCCCGATGGCCGCCCCAGCCGGCGGGATGATCATGATCGGCGGCTGGCTGCTCCTCGCCTTGGCCGGCGTGTGGGAGCTCATCGCGCAGCGGTCAGCATGAAAGGCATGGCGACGATGACGGCTTTCTGGTCGGCGCTCGGCATCGTTGCCGGCATGCTGATCGCGCTGCAGGGGCCGATCAATGCGCAGCTGGCGCGCGGGCTGGGGATGCCGGTGGCAGCCGCGGCGGCGTCGTTCCTCGCGGGCACGGTCGTGCTCGGCGTCATCACCCTTGTGGTGACGCAGGCGCAGGGCGCCGCGATCAACTGGCATGTGCCGCCGTTGTGGATGTTCGTTGCCGGGGGATGCCTCGGCGCCGCGTTCGTCACCTGCGCCCTGGTGCTGACGCCGAAGCTCGGTGCCGCGGCGACGATGGCGTTCATCGTCTCCGGGCAGTTGTTGGCGGGATTGCTGCTCGACCGGCTCGGCTACTTCGACCTCGCGGTGCGTGAGCTGACGCTCGGCCGTATCGCCGGCGCCTGCTTGCTCGTGGTCGGCGCGCTCCTGATCAGCGTCACCTGATGCGCACGGATTTGTTCGATTTCGCGCTGCCGGAGGAGCGGATCGCCCTGCACCCGGCGAGCCCGCGCGACGCCGCGCGCATGCTCGTCGTGCCACCGGGCGAGGCGTTATTCGAGGACCGCGGCGTGCACGACCTGCCGGAGTTGCTGCGCGAGGGCGACGCACTGGTCTTCAACGACACCCGCGTCATCCCGGCAGCGCTGGAGGGAATACGCCGGCGCGGTGATCTCTCCGCCAACATCGCGGTGACGCTCATTGAGCGGCTGGGGCTCGACCGCTGGCGGGCACTGGCGCGGCCGGCGAAGCGGCTGCAGGAGGGCGACCGGCTGCACTTCGGGCACGACGGTGAGATGTGTCTCATGGGCGCCCTCGACGCGACCGTCCTAACGCGTGGCGATGCCGGCGAGGTAGATCTGGCGTTCGATCTCACCGGGCCCGATCTCGACGCGGCGATCGCGGTGGTGGGGCAGATGCCGCTGCCGCCCTACATCGCTGCCAAGCGCGGCGTCGAAGACGTCGACCGGTGCGACTACCAGACGGTCTATGCGGCGGTCGACGGGGCGGTGGCGGCGCCGACGGCGGGGCTGCACTTCACGCCGGAGCTGATGGCGGCGATCGAGGCGCGCGGCGTCTCGCGGCACTTCGTGACGCTGCACGTCGGAGCGGGAACGTTCCTGCCGGTGAAGGCGGACGACACCGCCGACCACAAGATGCATTTCGAGACGGGCGAGATTTCCGCCCACACGGCGACGGCGCTGAACGAGGCGCGGGCGCGCGGCGGCCGCATCGTCGCCGTCGGCACCACGTCGTTGCGCCTGCTCGAGACGGCGGCGCGTGGCGGCGAGCTGCAGCCGTTCACGGGGGCGACCGACATCTTCATCACGCCGGGGTACCGGTTCCGCGCCGTCGATATCCTGATGAGCAACTTCCACCTGCCGCGTTCGACGCTGTTCATGCTGGTTTCGGCGTTCGCGGGGCTGGAGCGCATGAAGGCCGCTTATGCGCATGCCATCGATGAAGGTTACCGCTTCTATTCCTATGGCGACGCCTCGCTGCTCTTCCCTTCGCGGGGTGAGTGACCTATTCCCTCCCGGGTCCGTGAGACCTTGAAAGACCGATGCAGGAACGCGTGACGACGTTTGGATTTGAGGTGAAGGGCGAGGACGGCGCGGCGCGCCTCGGCGCACTGACGACCCTGCGCGGCGTCGTGCGCACGCCGGCCTTCATGCCGGTCGGCACGGTCGGCACGGTAAAGGCGCTCTACTTCGACCAGGTGAAGCAAGCGGGCGCCGACATCGTCCTCGCCAACACCTATCACCTCATGCTGCGCCCCGGCGCGGAGCGCGTGGCGCGGCTCGGCGGCTTGCACACCTTCATACGCTGGGAGGGGCCGATCCTCACGGACTCGGGCGGCTTCCAGGTGATGTCGCTGTCGAAAATCCGCGAGGTGAGCGAGGAGGGCGTGCGCTTCGCCTCGCACATCGACGGCTCGCGCCACATGCTGACGCCGGAGCGCGCGGTGGAGATCCAATGCCTGCTCGGTTCCGATATCCAGATGCAGCTCGACGAATGCATCGAATTGCCGGCGGAGCGTAAGGAAGCTGAGCGGGCGATGGAGCTGTCGCTGCGCTGGGCGGAGCGGGCACGAGCCGCTTTCGCGGAACGGGGGGCGCCGGGGCAGGCGCTGTTCGGCATCGTCCAGGGCGGCGTCGATCCGGAGCTGCGCCGACGCTCGGCGGAAGCGCTGGTCGGCATGGATCTGCGTGGCTACGCGGTGGGCGGCCTCGCCGTGGGCGAGGGGCAGGAGATGATGCTGCGCACGCTCGAAGGCGTGCTGCCGTTCCTGCCGGCGGAAAAGCCGCGCTATCTCATGGGCGTCGGCTCGCCGTCGGACCTCATCAAGTCGGTTCAGCGCGGCGTCGACATGTTCGACTGCGTGCTGCCGACGCGCAACGGCCGGCATGGCCTCGCCTTCACCTGGAACGGCAAGGTCAACCTGCGCAACGCCATGCACGCGGAGGATTCAGCGCCGCTCGACCCGCAAAGCTCGTGCCCGGCGGCGCGCGACTATTCGCGCGCCTACCTGCACCACCTCGTCAAGTCGGGCGAGTATCTGGGCGCGATGCTGCTGTCGTGGGTGAACACGGCGTTCTACCAGGAGCTGATGGCGGCGATGCGTACTGCCATCGCCGAGAGGCGCTTCGCGTCATGGGCCGAGGAGACCCTCGCCCGCCTCGACGGCGAAGGCAGCTAGATCGGGTCGGTGGGGGCGACTTCCTCACGCAGCGTGCGCTCGCGGTGCAGGAGGTAGATGCCCGAGGCGACGATCACCGCCGCGCCGATCAGCGTGTAGACGTCCGGCACGTCGCCGAACACGGCGAAGCCGAAGGCCACCATGGTTAGGATCTGCACATAGAGGAACGGCGCCACGCTGGCGGCCGGCGCCAGCCGGTAGGCGTGGATGAAAAGATAGTGCCCGATGCCCCCGAACATGCCGAGGCATGCAAGGAGCAGCCACTCCCAGACCGTTCCCGGCCATGTCCACTGCCAGATGGCGAAGGGAGCCAGCGCGAAGGTGCCGACGAGTATCGAGTAGAACAGCATCACGAGCGGGGCGTCGTGGGCGGCGAGAAAGCGCGTCAGCAGCATGAAGAAGGCGTAGGCGAGCATGCCGGCAAAGGCGATGGCGAACGCGGGGTGCAGGCCGCCGATACCGGGGTGCACGACAATGAGCACGCCGATGAACCCGGTGAAGATCGCAACGAGCCGTCGCCAGCCGGCCCACTCCCCGAGGAACGGCCCGGCAAGGAGAGCGACGATGAGCGGCGCCATGAATGCGACCGACACGGTCTGGTCGAGCCGCAGGTGGCGCAGAGCGAGGAAGTTGCACGCCGTGGTCGACACCATGAGGACCGACCGCAGGATCTCCAGCTTCGGCTTGCGCGTACGCAGGAGCGCGCCGAGCGGCAGCGCCGAGAGCAACGACAGCATGATGAGGAACTGGCCGAGGAAGCGCACCCACACCACCTGAACCAGTGGCAGGTGTCCGTGCGTGATGAGGTACTTCGCCGAGGTGTCGAGCGCCGAGAAGAACGCGACGGCGAGGCACATCAGGCCAATCGCTTTCAAACGATCGGCAGGCGGGATCGTCGCCTCGCGGCGCGGTTGCGCGGCGGCAAGTACCCGTCCGCCGGCCTTGCCGGCGGCGGTATCAGTTGCGGTCCTGTCGTCCATGGGCGGCCCTCATAGCGCATGCGCCGCACGCGGGCCAATTCGCCAATCCGCGCAGGGGAGAAGGGCCCTGTGTCTGGCGCGAGGACGGTGGGTCGCCTTGACCGGGGGCGCCCGCGCCGCCTACAAGCACGGCTCGCGCCTTAAGGGTCCGTAGCTCAGTGGTAGAGCACCTGACTTTTAATCAGGGTGTCGATGGTTCGATCCCATCCGGACTCACCAAATTCCCTTAAAGTCACCGATGGTTACAAAGTCTAGGCGCCGGGCTCGGTCGGCGCTGGAGCCGTGTCCTGTAACGGGCTCGCTAGACCTGTGGAATGAGGAAGAAGGCCAGACCCAAAATCAGGTAGACCGCCAGGAGCTGCACCCCCTTCAGCCAATTTGACCGGCCGTCGCCGGCGACTTGTCCGGTAATGAGAACGGCCAGCAGTACGGCGAGAACTAGGCCCTTGCCGAAAAGAAGATCCATGGGGTGGGGCCCAACGACCAAACTTGCCAGAACCAGCAAAGGCGCAACGAACAGCGCGACCTGCACGCTCGATCCAATGGCAATGGACAGACTTAGGTCCATGCGGTTCTTCAATGCCGCCGTGATGGCAGTGGCATGCTCGGCGGCATTGCCAAGAATGGCGACTATGAACACGCCCACGAAGATATTGCTGAGGCCGAGCTCGTGCGCGGTTGGCTCGATGGCGCCGACCAGGATCTCACTCAGCCATGCGATCGCGACGGTGGCTGCGGCGAGCACCGCGATCGCCTGCCCAAGCGGCCAGGGATCCGAATGCGCGACGTTCTCAGTCGCGTCGACGCCCCGAAAAGAGTCAGCGTGCGTCCACAGAGAGAACAGGAGGAACGCGGCATAGACGGCGAGGAGCACCAGCGAAATCGAAATGCTGAGTGTCTTTCCTCCCCCCGGATTGATCTCTCCCACCAGCGCGGCGTAGGCGGCAGGAATCACGAGTGCGATTGCTGCTAGCGTCAGCATCGTGGCTTGAGCGCGCCCAGCCGATTCATTGAAGCGCTGCTCCTGATGGCGCATGCCGCCGGCAAGCATGGCCGCTCCGAGCACCAACAGGATATTTCCTACGATCGACCCGACGATAGTGGCCTTCACCACATCATGAAGCCCGGCACGCAGGGCGGCGAGTGCGATGATCAGCTCTGCGGCGTTGCCGAAAGTCGCATTGAGGAGACCGCCGACTCCCTCGCCCGAGCGATCGGCCAGCTGTTCGGTCGCTCGGCCGAGCCAGGCGGCTAAGGGTAGGATGGCAATCGCCGCCGCGACGAAAATCAGCAGATGGCTCTGCGGCGCCAGGTATTCTAGCGCGATCGCGATCGGGACAAAAACGAGCATCCACTTTAAAATCATTCGCTTCTCCATGGCCCGAGCCGGTCGCCGCTGCAGGCAGCGCGTTCGCGGTGTCGCGTCCCAAGAAGGCTGGTGATTATAGCTCCCCCTGACCTGAAGTACGCCCGTATTATGACTTGAAGTCTCTTGCGGCTGGCATCCAGAGGGCTAATCCTTGGCGACGACGAGTGCCAGCGCATGAAGAGGTCGCGCGACCAGGGTCCAGGTGCCTCGCATGACCGATGATCCTACCGCGGTAGCGCCGACTGAAAGAGGCCGCTTCTCCCGACCCCGGAGGGGGGCCAACGATACCGGCGTGATGCGCTGGCTGCCCGGGCTTCAAACGCTGCGCCACTATGATCCGGCGTGGCTTCGCGATGACATCGTAGCCGGCATAGTGCTTACGACGATGCTCGTGCCCGTGGGCATCGCCTACGCCGTCGCGTCTGGCGTCCCGGGAATTAACGGCTTGTACGCCACCATCATCCCGCTGCTGGCATACGCGCTGTTCGGCCCGAGCCGCATCCTAGTCCTAGGTCCGGATTCCTCACTGGCTGCGGTAATCCTGGCTGTGGTTTTGCCGCTTTCGGGGGGAGATCCGATGCGCGCGGTGGCTCTCGCCAGCATGATGGCGATTGTCTCGGGCGTTGTCTGCGTAGCAGCTGGATTGGCGCGGCTCGGCTTCATTACAGAGCTGCTCTCCAAGCCAATCCGATATGGGTACATGAATGGCATTGCCTTGACGGTCTTGGTCAGCCAACTGCCCAAGCTGTTCGGCTTTTCGATTGATACTCACGGCCCGCTGCGAGATTTGTGGTCTATCGGAAATGAGATCTTCGGCGGAGGAGTGAACTGGATCGCGGCCCTCGTCGGAGTAAGCACATTGGCCGTGATCTTGCTGCTCAAGGGCAACAAGACCTTGCCGGGAATATTGATTGCGGTCGTCGGCGCGACGGTTGCTGTTGGTGTGCTGGGCCTCGCCGACCGTGCCGGCGTCTCGGTTCTAGGCCCGCTTCCACAGGGCCTGCCTTCCTTCGCGATCCCGTGGATCGACTCTGCGGATTTCGCGGCGGTGCTCTCAGGCGGGCTCGCCGTCGCCCTGGTCTCGTTCGCGGATACCAGCGTGCTCTCACGCTCCTATGCGGCCCGCACGCGAACCTACGTCGATCCCAACCAGGAAATGGTCGGGCTTGGAGCGGCCAATCTTGCGGCTGGATTTTTTCAGGGGTTCCCAATCAGCAGCAGCTCGTCGCGCACGCCGGTTGCTGAGGCCGCCGGTGCAAAGACGCAGATGACCGGAGTGGTCGGTGCGCTAGCGGTCGCACTGCTTCTCGTCGCGGCGCCGAATTTGCTTCAGCACCTGCCCAACAGCGCACTTGCTGCCGTCGTCATTGCGTCAGCAATTGGACTCATCGAGGTAAAGGACCTCATCCGCATTTATCGAGTGCAGCAATGGGAGTTCTGGCTTTCGATGTTCTGTCTTGCCGGCGTCGCGGTCTTGGGTGCCATCCCGGGAATCGCGTTGGCGGTGGTGGTCGCCATCATCGAATTTCTCTGGGATGCGTGGCGACCTCACTCCGCAGTGTTGGGAAGGGCCGACGGCGTCAAGGGCTATCACGACATCACTCGCTATCCCGATGCCCGTCTCATCCCGGGCCTTGTCCTCTTCCGGTGGGACGCACCATTGTTTTTCGCCAATGCCGAATTGTTTCAGGAACGGGTCCTTGAAGCTGCGGACAAGTCGCCAACTCCCGTACGCTGGCTGGTCGTGGCGGCTGAGCCCGTTACGAGCGTCGACATCACAGCTGCTGACATTCTGGCGGAGCTCGACAATGCGTTGCGGGAATCGGGCATCGAGCTCTGCTTTGCGGAACTGAAAGACCCGGTGAAGGATAAGCTGAAGCGCTTCGGTTTATTCACACAGCTCGGCGAGCGAGCTTTTTTCCCTACGCTTGGCGCGGCGGTCGGCGCGTATCTCGAAGCCCATCGGGTGGACTGGGTCGACTGGGAGGACAAACATCCGTCGTGATGGCCGACAGCGTAGGGCGGCGCACGACCCCATACCCTTTTTTGTACGCTCGAACCGCTCAGTCGCGGAGCGCCACTAAATAGCCAACCACGGCCAACAACGAGGCACCAAGGAACGCGACCCAGCTGGCGCCCACCGGTATGTCAACTGTATCAACCACAACTGACCACCCCCCCAGGGCGCGCACGAACTGCAAGGCCGCGACGAGTGCGAATACGGTCGCGGCAAGTGCAGAGTAGGTTCTTGCGGACATGGCCGGGCCTCCTGAGTAACCCCGACGCACCGCATCTTGGGGCGAAGCGAAAGCAGAGTGCCAATCAGGCAAGCTGAAGCAAATCGAATGCGGCGCCATCCCCATTTTCGGGGAGATCTCGCCGCAGGGCCGAGGGTGTCGAATGGTTCGATCCGCATTGGGACTCGCCGGCGGAAAGCGCCTAGTTCGCAGTCGCAATACTGTTGATGAGGTTCGATATTCTTGAAAGAATCCCGACTCTGACAAAGTATTATCTGGAATACCACCGCAACAAAATCGCTTGTTATAAAATAAATACTTACACTTCCCCGTTGCTTATTCCAGAAAATACATGGAATATTTTGGTTGGACACAAAGCGGCCACTATAAGTGTTTAAAAGAAACTATGGTCCGGGTGATAATCGTTCGGACAATACTTAAATATACACTTTAGGAGTTTCCCCAATGACTCAGAACGCTCAGGCGACCGTCGCTCCCCCGCAGGCAAACGGCCAGGGTATGCGCGGAGAGATCGCCAACAAGTGGCCGAAGCTGACTGCCGCCGACATCACGGCGCTGAAGAACAAGGCCGACCTCGTCGCGCAGGTGCAGTCCAAATACGCGCTCGATGCCACGCAGGCGCAGAACGATGTCGATGCGTTCGCTGCCGGCCGCCAGCTCTAAACGCTAGCCGCGCTTTCTTTGCCGACGGCCGCTTGCAGTTCTACGCTGCGGGTGCCGTCGGTTTCGCCGTCTTTGGAAAGGACCGGCTTGCAATGCCGTCATGGTTCACGCCTCCCGTGGTGAGCCTCGCCGTGACGATCCTCGCAATTGCGATCTATCATACGTACGTCAACTCGGCGCCCCGCCCGCAATCCGTGGCAGTCAACGTAACGAGCGACATGAGCGCGCTCGACCGGTTGCCGCCGGGATGGCACACATGACCAATTCCACGATCTACAAGACCATCACCTTCGCGCATCCGTTTTCGTTGGAGGGCGTTGAGGGAACTTATCCGCCAGGATCGTATGAGGTTACGGAATCGCGCGAGTCCGTCGACGGGCTATCCTTCATCGGCTATCGGCGTACCAAGACCACAATCGAGCTGCCAGGCTCGCTTGCCGCTTACGTTTCCCGGCAAGTGGTGGAGGTGGAGCCCGCCGATCTCGAGGTCGCCTTGGAGCGCGATGCGCTGGCGGGTGCGGCTTGATTCAGGAGACGCACGGCGTGGCTTCGGCGAGTCTCGCACCGGTCCCGTTCGGCGGGGCCTGCGGATGGCTCGCGGATCTGACGGTTTCACGCAGAGTACCCGCCGCGAGAACCGGGTTTGGGCGGTCGGAGATGGTTGTCGAAAGCTACTACGTCGCCGAGCCTAACCAAGGCCGAGCCATGCGAGCTGTCCGGGCGCATGCGGCAGCCGACAAGGATGCTACGCTCATCGCGCGCCGATCCTTGTCGCGAAGAGAAATCGAGCGCCTGGGACTGAAGCCCGGCCAGGTGAAGGCCGCCTGACGGCAACTGTGCTCGCCTGCCCAACCTCGCATGAGACTCGAAAGCCCCGGAGCTTGGCACCGGGGCCTTTTAGGCACGGGATCTAGAGTTGGCCGCAGGAATCCATGCCGCCCATGCCACCGCCTGGTGAAGGCGGACTGAGCTTTCGTTCAACCCACGCGACCAGTCCCGATCGCTGTACGTTCATACTGGCGAGGACGTTGTTAGGAGCTCGCTCTCGCGAGCAATACGTTCGAACACCTCGGCGATCGTCTTGATGCGATAGAGCCGCTCGCCGCCCTCACTCGGAAGCAGTTTCACGATTTTGTAGGAACGTGCCGAGGCGGCGAGGCCTCGTTGCGAGGGTACGAAGTCGACCATTTGGCCGACCCTGTATTTTGCCGTCGGTATTCTAGAGTTCGCCATAGGTTATCTCCACATCGCGCACCAGCGCGGCCTCGAATTCGGTCGTTCAACTTCACAACTTGGCTGCCGCGACCTCAAGGCCGAGTTCGGCCAAGCAATTCAGCGAAGTCTCAGAAGTCCGCGGCGTACAGCTCGTATGAACCCTGCCGCCGGCGCTCGTACACCTTGCGGGCAGTGCGTAGAATCCGCTCGCGATTTTGGTCGAAGCTCTCGAGCAGTGACGCCTCGCCGGCTGGCGCCTGGGTTGCGATCTTCTCCAGAGCGCTCTGATCCAGAAAGAAGGAGACCTCGATGGCGCCGTCGCTGCCCCAAAACCGAATGCAGCGTCTCGCGGCATCGTAGCTGCGCATCTCATTCGGAAAATTCAGCATTCGCCTTCCTATTCTCGATCAGCCACGGCACGTGAGCCAAAACGAGACTCGCAGACGGATTTAGAGCGTGCGCGCCCCGGTGCTCCGCCAATCGGCTCTCACCTCAGCGCTTACCTCCTTGGCAAAGACGTCTTGGCTCATGATCTTCCACGCCGCCGGGTCCCACGATGGAAATGCCAATTTGCCTCGCACGACGTACGAGACGCTCCCGCGGTCCAGCCCGACGACTTGCCGAACATCGTTGTTGGGCATAGCGAAACACTTACCAATTGCGATTTCAGCGTAGTTTACGGGCATTTGTCGTCCTCCACGTCATCGAAGCAATCGAAAGCACTGCGAAATTCGGCGACGCCTTTGCGCCGCGAAGTTCGCTCGCGCTTCCTTGGCCGTTGGCGATTTTTCGCCAACGCGCCTGCATGTCTGCGCAGTTCTGTGCCGAATATCGAGAATGACGCCTCATCCTCGACGACAAAGATCGAGCACCCCTCTGCCGAGGCGCGAAACGCCCGGGAAGCAGTGCGACCTCCGGGAGGCGAAGTCCCGTCACCTGTGGAGGTACGGTGCGGTGTGAGTTGAATACAATACCACGCCGCTGCCCACGGACCTAATTCCATCGGGTCACGGGCTTTTTCGCCCGGCACGTGCCTTGGGAATGATTGGGCCGTATTAGCGACGAATGATAGGGGTCGCCTGCGGATGACGCAGGTTTGCGGAGTACGCATCGCCGTGCGAGCTCATCTCGCCGTACTTTTGGAGGCGAGACCGCTATATCACAGCGCGGACTGCGAACCGGTCAGACCTTTCCTGCCCAACCGACGTGACCAAGCCTTCACCAATTAAGACGTCGAGGGCTGCGTGCCCCTCCTCTCGTGTCAGGCCAATTTCATCAGCGAGGGAATCCCACACGTCATCGTTGAACTCGACGCCAGAGCCATCATTTGAGGCGTGGGCCGCTATCCACGCCATCATTGCCATCGCCCGGGTCTTCTCTCGCTTCAGTTCGAGCCCGCATTCAAACCATCGCGACCATCGTGCAAAGTCGGCCATCTCCAAGTCCGCCTTACCCAGTCCGCGAGCCTAACTGCAGTTGCATATGTAGTTAGTTGGCCTCGCCCCTGCCACCCGCGCGCAAGGGCGCTGCCACGACGAAGCCGCCAAGCGAGCGGGAAGGCCACCAGCGGTCCGAGCGGGATTGGCGCCTTCACCGGGGGCAGCGCAGCAACCGATCTGCCCGGGGCGACATCCGGAAGCATCCAAGCGCGAAGCGGACGGGTCGATGCATCGCGGACACGCTGCGCACTATTCGTGTGCCTCGACCGAACGGGGTACTTGGCTCCACCGTCGCGCCGCGAAACAATTAAGCAAATTCCTCACTACCGGTTCCCTTTTCGCCGGCGTGAACGACTCTTTGAGAATAGCGGCTGAATTCTTTGCGACGCGGATCGAGCGTCCATGGCATTTGCAACACAGAAAGCCGGCGAAGCGATGCCGGTCTACGACGCAATCGTTATCGGATCTGGATACGGCGGCGGTGTCGCCGCATCCCGCCTTGCACGCATGGGGCTGCACGTGGCGGTCCTCGAACAGGGGCGGCATTGGCGTCCCGGCGATTTCCCCACGACGGCGAAGGCGCGCCGCAAGACGACGCGTCTGACCGGGCGCGCGCCGAAGATCGGCGATCCTGCCGGGCTCTACTATTTGTCGGTCGGCAAGGGGCTGACCGTGTTCGGCGCATCCGGGCTTGGCGGCGGGTCGCTGATCAACGCCGGCGTCGTGCTTCGCCCCAATCTCGACAGGCTGCGCAAGGCCGGCTGGCCGCATGCGGTCGTCGGCGATGGACTGCTGCTCAGGGGACTCGACCTGGCCGAGACGATGCTCGGCGTCGCGCCGGCGCCGAATCCCGAGCGCTTTGCCAAGTTCGCCGGCATGCGCAAGGCGGCAGAGGCTTCCGGTCTTTCGGTGCAGTTGCCGCCGATGACGATTTCTCACCGCCCGGGGTTGAACGTTTCCGGCGTGATGCAGCCCGGCTGTCGGTATTGCGGGGACTGCTGGTCGGGCTGCAACGTCGGCGCAAAAAACACCGTCGGGATCACGTACATCGCCGATGCCGTGGATCACGGCGCAACGGTGTTCTGTGAGAGCCGGGCGCAGTCGATCTCCAAGACGGAGACCGGGTGGGAAGTCGTCGTCAAGGACCCGTCGCAGCGGGGCGTGGAACGGCGCATCGAGGCGCCGATCGTCGTCCTGGCAGCCGGCACTTTGGGCACCAACGAGCTGCTGCTGCGGGCGCAGCAGCGCGGGCTGGAGCTGTCGGCGAAGCTGGGCGAGAAATTCTCGGCGAACGGCGACGACCTCGTGATCGCCAGCAATCTCGAAGTACCGGTCAATGCCGTAGCGACGGGCTACCCATCCCAGGGACCGCGGGACGCATCGCCCGTCGGGCCGCACAGCATGGCGCTGATCGATCTCGGCGACGAGGATGGACCGCTGTGGGTGCACGACGGCACGATGCTCACCATGATGGCGGCGCTCGCTCCCTTGAAGGATTTGCTGGAGTTGAAAGTCGGCGGCGCCCTGCAGCTATTGACGCAAGGTATCTATGGCGACCGGCTGAGCCGGTCGCAGATTCTCTACGTCGTCGCGCATGACGATGCGAGCGGGCGCCTGCGCCTGCAAAACGATCAAGTCGTCGTCGACTGGCCCAACTACAGCACCGCGCCGGAGCGCCTGAGGGCGGAGCGCAAGGTCAAGGAGATGATCGAAAGCATGGGCGGTGTGTTCAATGCCAACCCATTCGCCATGACCGCGTTCGGCGGCAACCGGATCATCGCCCACCCACTCGGCGGATGCGCCATGGGGGAGACGGTGGAGCAAGGTGTCGTGGCGCCGGACGGGCGGGTGTTCGATCCGACCAAGGGTCCGACGGGCGTGCACGATGGCCTCTACGTGTGTGACGGGGCGGCCGTCCCCTCGGCGGTGGGCGTCAGCCCACTGTTGACGATTACGGCCCTGGCGGAGCGCGCGATGATTTTGCTGGCGAAGCAACTTCAAAGGAAGCTGGATGTGGGTGAGATGCTGCCTCACCCTGTGCGCGATGCCGCGATGTAGCATGGGCCCATTCGACGTTCCCTCCATCACGGTTGAGTGAGCCACCTGCCCGCGGGCGCGAGCCTGCGCTATAGGGTCCGCGCAAACGTTGGGCAGAGGACTGGAATGGCGATCTTTTCGTGCAAGACCCCGAGCGGCTCGATCGAGGTGACGGAGCGCGGCCATAGGCAGGTGGCGATCTTCGTCGACGAGCTGGGCGAGACCACCGCCATCGACCTGCCGGTGGATGACGCGGCGGCGATGGCAACCGCCATCCTCGCGTATCTCGGCCGTGCCGGGCGCTAGGGCGGCGGCAAACCTGATGCCGACCTTCATCGCACTACTACGCGCCATCAACGTTGGAGGCAGGGGTAAGCTGCCGATGGCCGATCTCAAGGCCATGTGCGCCGCCGAGGGGTTCGAGAAGGTTCGCACCTACATCGCCAGCGGCAATGTCCTCTTCACCACCAAATTGTCCGAGGCCAAGGTCAAGGCCGCGCTCGAGAAGCGCCTTCGCGCATACGCGGGGGCACCGATGGTCGTCGTCGTCCGCACAGCGCGGGAAATGACCGAGGTGCTGGCGGCCAATCCATACCCCGACCGCGCCGCTAGCCGCACCGTCGCGATATTTCTCGATGCGCCGCCGCCAGCAGACACGGTCGACAGCATTCGTGGCAGGGCCGACGACGAGGAGGTGCGCTTGGGCAAGCGGGAAATCTACGTTCTTTACGGCGCCGCGGGCATCGGGCGATCGAAGCTGAAGATCCCCGCGGCGGAGAAGGGGACAGCGCGCAACATGAATACGGTTGCCAAGCTGGTCGAGTTGGCCGCCGCCGCAAGCGGTTAGTCAATGGGCTGCCGGCGTTGGACCGAATTCCGCAAGGACCTTGGCGAGCGCGTCCGGTTTTACCGTCACCGCGCCGGAAAAAGGCCGATCGATTACAAGGACAATGAACAGGCCGGAGAGAATCATCACGGACAACAATCCGGTCATGAGAGACTGGGCCAGCAGGTTCTGCGTACCAAAGAAAAACGTGAAGCCGATCGTGGCTGCGGCGCCGCCGAACAGAACCGGCCAAATGACCCCCGGGACCGTGCCGTCAGCCGCAGCAAGCCTGGCACGTCGCGCTTGGGTGATCTCATCGAGCTGGTGTAAAATTTCTGCTACCAGGGCGCTATGGCTCTGGGCACTTAAGGAGACCAGGACCGATCCATAGACGGCATCGAGTGCCCGGCGCGCCGACGAACTCTCGTTCGCGTGCTCCATGGCCGGCCAGTCGTCGGAGATCGTGGCTGCCAGATAGTCGCTGAGCCTTGCGCGCAATGACGTCGCGGGCGGCGCCTCAGCCATGCCATACGATAGGCGGTAGACGTTCGTAGCCGCGCCGGCCTCGCGCGCCACAATGTTGTCGGCGTCGGTGAACTTTTCCCAAACGACAATGATGGCAAAGGCGAGCAGGACAGCATAGAGCACGCCAACGACGGCGAATTTGAATCCGGCGACCTCATTGTTTGCGGTTAGCCTGTCGAGCGGCACCCAGCGACGGATCAGAATGGGACCAAGCATAGCCAGGCCGGTCGGCAGCCCGACGAGGAGCAGGCCAGAGAGCCACAGGGGTTGGCTCTGGAGAAACGAGACCATGGCGGTGTCCCCACGGCGGCGCTTGGTTGGTGCAACCTAATTCGGGGGGTGCCTGGCGTCAGCAGGAACTCGCGCGCTTGGTCAATTCCAGAGGTGACACGGGCGAGTGGCGATCTTCGTCGATGAGCTGGGCGAGACCACCGCCATCGACCTGCCGGTGGAGCGCGCCGCCGTAGGCCATCCGGGCGCACGCCGGCCAGGGCCGCTAGGAGCGGCCCGCGGATCGATCAGTCCCATTGCTCCACCATCCGCGCTTGGTCCTGACTTGAGCCCTTCCGAGGAAATTATCTCTCCGCGGAGCCGGCCAGCGGCTTGGAGTGCCCTCACTTACGCGGTGATCCGAAAAAGCCGAGCCTCCATACCATTGGATTGGACGCGATCACCTCGGGTGGCGGTGCGAACGGTTGCGCGCGCTCTACCCCCGCGAGCACAATCGCGTCGAGAGCCGGATCGCCGCTGCTGACTTTGATGCTGTGCGACAACAGGTTTCCAGAAGGCGAGATCGTCATGTTGACTTGCATACCCGAGCTCCCTTCTGCCACCGTATTCCGCTTTCGATGGGCGCCGACCTCAGTCTTCAGCCGTTCCGTCTTGATGTGCGCGGTCAGGTAGTTGTGGTACGCGTCGATCTCCATTTTCTGCTCAGCCGTCGGCGGCGGGCGTGGGACCAGGCGCTGCCGCAGATTTGGCAAAACACCCCCTTTTTGGCGAACAGCGTCCTGGGTCTCCTTCGAGACAAGCCGTCCGTTGCAAGTCTTGTTGAAGCTCTCGCTCGCGGCCTCACCCTCTTTGATTCTGGAATTGTACGCGTCTGTCGCGGCGGCCAGGTCTTTTTGGGCTGACGCGTATGCCCTGCCGTAATCAAAGATGGCCTTCTTATTGGCGGCGCTCACGGACCGTTTCATCGTTTCCAGCTCCAACCCCATTTGCTGGATAAACCATTGGTGCTGCTCAAGCTTCCGGCGTTCCTCGTGACTGCGGGCCTTGCGCTTTTCGAGCTCCGCGTTCTGCTTCACGCAGAGCGTGAGTAGCTCCGCGGACAGGGGCGCATCCTGCGGGACGAGCAACTGATCCAGCGGCGTCGGCTCATCAAAAACGCTGGGCTCCTGAGCCCTCGTCGCTCCGGAGAGCTGGGCGACTAGCGCACCGACAAACACGACGAAGTGGCATCGACGCACAAGAGCAACATGCTTGCACCTGCGCCGGAACATCGGCTCCGCTCCTTTGTCGCCCCCCATAAGTCCACCCAATATTCCGCTCGTCGACGGCGGCGCTGACCTTGGCGGCTGGTGCCACCCCGCGATTAAAAGACGGATTGAGGTGGGCAGTTGCGCAACCGCTCAATGATCAACTTTGGTTGGCGACTGATGGACCGCGCCCGATGCAGATTTTTGCAGTGAATGGGCAAGCCCCGCGCTAGGTCGCAGCTTTCCGGCAAACTCCTCAATCCTTTCAATTCGCTGACAGTGATGTGCAACGGCGGCGCGGTGAAGACTCCGCGCCTGCTATTGCTAAGGCGCGAACACTCAATACACTCCGCACATTTGCAGCTCCGCCCATCAAGTGGCGTGTCGGTCGCTTGCGGTCGCGGATATAACAACAAGGGGGAGTTTCAATGCCGCAAGGAACGCCGCAAGGAGTCACGACCGCCAGCCTGCTCGTCATTATCCTCGTCGCCGCCGCAGTTGGCGCCGTGGTCGGCGGCGTCATCGGCACCAGCCTCGAGACCGCGCCGCTGGCGCTGGTGTCGGGCTTCGTCGCCACCGTCGTTGCCATCGTCGTCCGCAACAAGCTCTTGAACCGCCTGAGCGGCGTCGGCGCCGACGATTTCAAAATTCCGGGCGTGATCGCCGTGTTCGCGGTCATCGCGTCGATCGCCGGCAGTCTCGCCAGCAAGGAAGTGCTCGACAACGTCGGCGGCGAGTGGTCGCCAGTATGGATCGGCACCGTCGCCGGGCTCGCCTCGGCGATCCTCATGTCGTTCCTGATGATCACCTATCACATGTACCCGGACACGCTGCGCCGTTGATCGGGCGCGAGCGTCGTCCTTGATCTGACGCCTGAGCTTGGGCTGCGTTGGCAGCCCAAGCTGTGCTCGACTAAGATGTGAGTTCGCGCGCCGGGCCGGTCTCGATGGGCAGGGCGTTGTCCGCGCCCCATTCCGCCCAGCTCCCGTCGTAGACGGCGGCGTTGGTCTGCCCCAGCACGGCGAGCGCCAGTGCCAGGATCGAGGCCGTGACGCCCGAGCCGCAGGTGGTGACCACCGGGTGACGCGGATCGATGCCGGCGTCGGCGAAGATCTTGGCGAGCTCGGCGGTCGGCTTCAGCGTGCCGTCGGCGGTGATGAGCGTCTGCGAGGGTACGTTGCGCGCTCCCGGGAGGTGCCCGGCGCGCAGGCCCGGACGCGGCTCGGGGTCCTTGCCCTCGAAGCGGCCGGCGGGACGCGCATCGACGATCTGCGTGCGCTTGGCGATTGCCTTCTTCACGTCGTCCATGTCGCGAATGAGCGAGGCGTTCATCAGCGGCGTGAAATGCCGTTCGGTGCGCTTGCGCGCCGGCCCGTCCTCAAGCTCGCGGCCTTCCGCCTTCCACTTCTTCAAGCCGCCGTCGAGCACGGCGACGTCCTCATGCCCCATGGCGCGGAACGTCCACCAGGCGCGGGCCGCGGAGAACAGGCCGAGCGTGTCGTAGACGACGATGCGCATGCCGTCGCCGACGCCCATCTTCTTCATGCGCGAAGCGAACTTGACGGTTGAAGGGAGCATGTGCGGCAGCGATGACTTCTCGTCCGTCAGGTCGTCGATGTCGAAGAACAGCGCGCCGGGAATGTGCTCCTTCAGGTACTCGGCCTTGGGGTCGCGGCCGGCCGTCGGCAGGTGCCAGCTCGCGTCGAATATGACCAGGTCGGGGGCATCGAGATGCGAGGCGAGCCAATCGGTATCGACGATCCACTTCTTGGCGCTTTCCAGCACGTTTCCCTCTCTTACAGGCTCGTGAACACTCGCGTTCGCGGCTCGCCGGCCGCGTTGCTAGCGACATAGGCAAAAGCGGCGAGCCCCGCAAGGACGCCGTCGTTTTGCACCGCCGCAATCCCTCAATTGGCAACGAAAACGGAGGGTAGCGACGCTGGCGGTCGCGCCAGCCAGGCGGGCACCGGCAGGGATTTCGCTTCGAGAAATGCCGGGTTGAAGAGCCGCGACTGGTAGCGCGTGCCGCTGTCGCACAGGATCGTCACGATCGTGTGACCGGGACCGAGCTCGCGGGCGAGGCGAATTGCGCCCGCCACATTGACACCCGTCGATGCACCGCAGCAAAGACCCTCCTCGCTGGTGAGGCGAAAAACGATGTCGAGAGCCTCGGGATCGGGGATGCGGTAGGCCACGTCGATGGGGGCGCCCTCGAGGTTCTTGGTGATGCGCCCCTGGCCGATGCCCTCGGTGATGGAGGAGCCCTCGGCCTTCAACTCACCGGTGGTGTAGTAGGAGTAGAGGGCCGAGCCCGGCGGATCGGCGAGCGCGATACGGATGTCGGCGCGCTTCGCCTTGAGCCCGCGTGATACTCCGCCCAGGGTACCGCCGGAGCCGACCGCCGAGACGAAGCCGTCGACCTTGCCTTCCGTTTCAGTCCAGATTTCCTCGGCCGTGGTCACCATGTGGATGTAACGGTTGGCGACGTTGTCGAACTGGTTAGCCCACACCGCGCCGGCCGGCTCCGTCGTGTTGAGCGCCTCGGCGAGGCGGGCGGAGTACCTCACATAGTTGTTGGCGTCGCGATAGGGGACGGCCGGCACCTCGACCACCTCGGCGCCGAGCATGCGCAGCGTGTCCTTCTTCTCCTGCGACTGGGTGTTGGGGATGACGATGACGGTGCGCAGGCCGAGCGCGTTGCCGAGCACGGTGAGCCCGATGCCGGTGTTGCCGGCGGTGCCCTCGACCACAGTACCCCCCGCCTTCAGCCGCCCGTTGCGCATGGCATCGGTGATGATCCCCAGGGCCGCGCGGTCCTTGACCGAGGCGCCGGGGTTCATGAACTCGGCCTTGCCGAGGATGGCGCAGCCGGTCTCATCGGAGGCGCGGCGCAGCCGGATAAGGGGCGTGTGGCCCACGGCGGCGGCGACGCTCGAGCGGGGAATCAAGGGAGCAACTCCACAAATGAAGCGACGGACCCTAGCGGCGCATATTGCCGCTCGCAACGGCACGCAGGCGCACATTTTCCGTGCAAACGGAGGGTTGTTCACTTGCCTGAACGATGAGACGTGCTGCCAGCCGGGCAAAGGGGCGTTGCAATTTGCGGCGCCCGCCAGATATACCTTCGCCCGATCGTTCCCGACAGCCTGAGAAAAGGTGGACTGGCGTCTAGCCAGCCTGAGGGCTGGGAGCGACGCGCGGGCGTGGCGGAATTGGTAGACGCACTGGTTTTAGGTACCAGCGCTTCACGGCATGGGGGTTCGAGTCCCTCCGCCCGCACCACGCTTTCGAGCGGCCAAGGACAAGCCCGTCGGCTTTACGAGCAGGTTGGAGAACGATGCAGATTACCGAGACGAGCAACGAAGGTCTGAAGCGGACGCTGCAGGTCACCGTCCCCGCCGGAGAGCTCGGCAAGCGCTTTTCCGACCGCCTCGACGAGATCAAGGACCGCGTGCAGCTCAAGGGCTTCCGCAAGGGCAAGGTGCCGGTTCCGCACCTGAAGAAGATGTACGGCCGCTCGCTGATGGTCGAGGTCCTGCAGGACACCGTGCGCGAGACCTCGAATCAGGCGCTCGCCGACCGCAAGCTGCGCCCGGCGATGCAGCCGAGCGTCACGCTGCCTGAGGATCAGGCCGAGATTGAGAAGGTGCTCGCCGGCCAGGCCGACCTTTCCTACTCGATGACCTTCGAGGTGCTGCCGGCGATCGAGCTGGCGGATTTCAAGAAGCTGAAGCTCGAGCGGCTCGTTGCCGACGTCGACGATGAGGCGGTGGAGAAGGCGATCGGCGAGCTCGTCGACCGCAGCATCACCTATACGGCCGAGGAAGACCGCGCGGCAGCGACCGGCGACCGCGTGACGGTCGATTTCGTCGGCAAGATCGACGGCGAGGCATTCGAGGGCGGCACCGCCGAGGCTGCGCCGATCGTGCTCGGCCAGGGCAACTTCATCCCCGGCTTCGAGGAAGGCATCACCGGCGTCAAGGCCGGCGAGGCGCGCGACGTGGCTGCGACCTTCCCGGCCGACTATCCGGTCGAGAATCTCGCCGGCAAAGCTGCCTCGTTCGCGGTTACCGTGAAGGAAGTCGCCGCGCCGTCGCGCCCGGAGGTGAACGACGAGTTTGCCAAGACGCTCGGCGCCGAGTCCGTGGCCCAGCTCAAGGACCTCGTGAAGCAGCAGATCGACCGCGAGTACGCCAATGTGGCTCGCCAGAAGCTGAAGCGCGAGCTGCTCGATGCGCTCGAGCAGTCGCACGAGTTCGAGTTGCCGCCGTCGCTGGTCGACAGCGAGTTCGCCGCCATCTGGCAGCAGCTCGAGGCCAATCTGAAGCGCGCCGACAAGACCTTTACCGACGAAGGCAAGAGCGAGGAAGAGACGCGCGCGGAGTATCGCAAGATCGCCGAGCGCCGCGTGCGCCTCGGCCTCGTCATCGGCGAGATCGCCGACAAGAACGACTTGAAGATCACCCAGGACGAGATGCGCAAGGCGCTGATCGAGCAGGCGCGCCGCTTCCCGGGCCAAGAAAAGACGGTCTACGAGTACTACGAGAAGACGCCGGGGGCGCTGGCCGAGCTCAGAGCGCCGATTTTCGAGGACAAGGTCGTCGACTTCGTTCTCGATAAGGCCAAGCCCGCCGACAAGAAGGTTTCGAAGGACGAGTTGTTCAAGAAGGCCGAGGACGCCACTGCGGCGTAGTTGGCCGCGGGACGCGTCCGGGGGGCGGGGGGCTTGCACGCGCCTGCCGCACTGCCCATGAAATACGAGCGGGCGCGGCGCGATTCGAGCGCCGCCCCAAGCGAAAGCAAAGGATGACGCCATGCGCGACCCGGTCAGCACTGTCACGAATACCTTCTGGCCGATGGTCGTCGAGCAGACGAACCGCGGCGAGCGCGGCTACGACCTGCCATCGCGGCTCTTGAAAGAGCGCATCATCTTCGTGACGGGGCCGATCGAGGACCACATGGCGGCCTCGGTCTGCATGCAGCTGCTGTTCTTGGAGGCGGAGAACCCCAAGAAGGAAATATCTATGTATATCAACTCGCCGGGCGGCGTCGTCACGGCGGGCATGGCGATCTACGACACCATGCAGTTCATCCGTCCGCAGATCGCGACCCTGTGCATCGGTCAGGCGGCTTCGATGGGCTCGCTGCTGCTCTGCGCCGGCAGCAAGGGGCTGCGCTATGCCCTGCCGAACGCCCGGATCATGGTGCACCAGCCGTCGGGCGGCTTCTCCGGGCAGGCCTCGGACATCGAGCGGCACGCGGAAGACATCATTAAGATGAAGCGCCGGCTCAACGAGGTATACGTGACGCATACGGGCCAGCCGTACGACGTCATTGAACGCACCCTCGACCGTGATTACTTCATGACGGCAGATCAGGCGAAGGATTTCGGCCTCATCGACCGGGTTATGTCGAGCCGCGACCAAGTCGACTTCGGCGCGACGGAAGGCAAAGCCGCATCCTGAGACAATCGGCAAAGAAGCCGAAAGGCCGCAGGGGTAGCGGGGCGCTTGCCTCGCCGCCCGCCTGGGGTCATGCTTGCCTGCTACGGGCTTGTGGCGCCTGACCGAAGCCGTCTTTTGCGGCTCACCGCGAGGCTGCCACAAAACTGTGGTAATCGAGCCGCTTCGGCGTTGTGCGGGCGGATATCCGTTAATCCAATCTTGATCTGGAGAACGCTAGCGTGCTCAGATCGCTGTAATGGACTCGGACCCCTCCCGCAGGGGCGGTTTTTGAGGCAGGAATCTTCAAAGGCGCGCACCGGCTAATCCGGCGCAACACAAGGCCCGAGGAGGGGTAAGACATCCGAAATGGCTCAAGAGAAAAACACTCTCTATTGCTCGTTTTGCGGCAAGAGCCAGCATGAGGTGCGTAAGCTGATTGCCGGCCCGACGGTGTTCATCTGCGATGAATGCGTCGAGCTGTGCATGGACATCATCCGGGAAGAGAACAAAAACACCCTGGTGAAGTCGCGCGACGGCGTGCCCACCCCGCAGGAAATCTGCGCGGTTCTCGATTCCTATGTCATCGGCCAGGACCACGCGAAGCGCGTGCTCTCCGTCGCCGTGCACAATCATTACAAGCGGCTCAATCACGCGTCGAAGAACAACGACGTCGAGCTCGCCAAGTCGAACATCCTGCTGGTCGGCCCCACGGGTTGCGGCAAGACGCTGCTCGCCCAGACGCTGGCGCGCATGCTCGACGTGCCGTTCACGATGGCCGATGCGACGACGCTCACCGAAGCCGGCTATGTCGGCGAGGACGTCGAGAACATCATCCTGAAGCTGCTGCAGAACGCCGACTACAACGTCGAGCGGGCGCAGCGCGGCATCGTCTACATCGACGAGGTCGACAAGATCTCGCGCAAGTCGGACAACCCGTCGATCACCCGCGACGTGTCGGGCGAGGGCGTGCAGCAGGCGCTGCTGAAGATCATGGAAGGCACCGTCGCCTCCGTGCCTCCGCAGGGCGGCCGCAAGCATCCGCAGCAGGAGTTCCTGCAGGTCGACACGACGAACATCCTCTTCATCTGCGGCGGCGCCTTCGCCGGCCTCGAGAAGATCATCTCGCGCCGTGGCAAGGGCACGTCGATCGGCTTTGGCGCCAAGGTCATCGGTGCCGACGAGCGCCGCACCGGCGAGGTGCTGCGCGGCGTCGAGCCGGAGGACCTGCTGAAGTTCGGTTTGATCCCGGAGTTCATCGGCCGTCTGCCGGTCATCGCCACGCTGGAAGACCTCGACGAGGAAGCGCTGGTGCAGATCCTGACCGAGCCGAAGAACGCGCTGGTCAAGCAGTATCAGCGGCTGTTCGAGATGGAAGACGTCAAGCTGACGATCACCAACGATGCGCTGAAGGCGATTTCCCGCAAGGCGATCGAGCGCAAGACGGGTGCTCGCGGCCTGCGCTCCATCATGGAGGGCAATCTGCTGGATACCATGTTCGACCTCCCCGCGCTGAAAGGTGTGGAGGAAGTCGTTATCGGCCCTGAGGTCATCGAAGGGAGCGCGCGTCCGTTGCGCATCTATTCCGACCGGGCCGATGAGAAGGGTTCGAGCGCTTCTTGATCCGAAGAGCCGCCTGAGGGAAGGCGGCCCATTCCTTAGTCGTAGAAGCCACCGCGGCTCAGTTTGGTGCGGTGGCTCTTGATCCGGCGGCAGTCCGCCCCATTTCCCAATGGGCGCTGCTTCTGCGATGCTGTTTGTGTCGATTGAGGCGATGGGGTTGATTTGACCCGCGCGGCGTTCGCCTCAAAAGTGCCAGGGCAATCATCTCTGATGTCCTGGATTGCGCGCCCGGCCTATGCTCGCACGAGACAGCCGGACGCAAACGACAGGCGACCACGATAAGGTACCGAAATGGCCGACGACACGAAGACCAAAGACAAGACGGCGGGCAAGGGGCTCTATCCGGTCCTACCGCTGCGGGACATCGTGGTGTTCCCCTACATGATCGTGCCGCTGTTCGTCGGGCGCGATAAGTCGATCAATGCGCTCGAAGAGGTGATGCGCACGGACAAGCACATCCTGCTTGCCGCGCAGAAGAACGCCGGCGACGACGATCCGGCGACCGACGCGATCTATCCCGTCGGTACACTGGCCTCCGTGCTGCAGCTCCTGAAGCTTCCCGACGGCACCGTGAAGGTGCTGGTCGAGGGCACCTCGCGCGCGCGCATCGTCCGCTACACCGACAACGCCAACTACTTCGAAGCCGAGGTGGTTGAAGTGCCGGAAAACGTTGGCGCCAAGGAGGAGATCGAGGCGCTCGCCCGCTCGGCGGTGACCCAGTTCGAGAGCTACGTGAAGCTCAACAAGAAGATCTCGCCGGAGGTGCTCGGCAACGTCGCGCAGATCGAGGACTACTCAAAGCTCGCCGACACCATCGCCTCGCACCTCGCGATCAAGATCGCTGACAAGCAGGAGATCCTCGAGACCTCGACGATCTCCGAGCGGCTCGAGCGCGTCTACACGCTGATGGAGAGCGAGATCTCGGTGCTGCAGGTCGAGCGCAAGATCCGCTCGCGTGTGAAGCGGCAGATGGAGAAGACGCAGCGCGAGTACTATCTCAACGAGCAGATGAAGGCGATCCAGAAGGAGCTCGGCGATTCCGACGAGCGCGACGATATCGCCGAGTTCGAGGAGAAGATCGAGAATACCAAGCTGTCGAAGGAGGCCCGCGACAAGGCTCTCGCCGAGCTGAAGAAGCTCAAGCAGATGAGCCCGATGTCGGCGGAAGCTACCGTCGTGCGCAACTACCTCGACTGGCTGCTGTCGATCCCGTGGGGGATCAAGGGCAAGGTCAAGAAGGACCTCGACGAGGCGCAGACCGTGCTCGATGCCGAGCACTACGGCCTCGACAAGGTCAAAGAGCGCATCCTCGAGTACCTCGCGGTGCAGGCGCGCACCAACAAGCTGAAGGGGCCGATCCTCTGCCTGGTCGGGCCCCCCGGCGTGGGCAAGACCTCGCTCGGCAAGTCGATGGCCAACGCCACGGGCCGCGAGTTCGTGCGCATGAGCCTCGGCGGCGTGCGTGACGAGGCGGAGATTCGCGGCCACCGGCGCACCTACATCGGCTCGATGCCCGGCAAGGTGATCCAGTCGATGCGCAAGGCGAAGCGGACCAACCCGCTCTTCCTGCTCGACGAGATCGACAAGATGGGCTCCGATTTCCGCGGCGATCCGGCAGCGGCGTTGCTCGAGGTGTTGGACCCCGAGCAGAACGCCACGTTCAACGACCATTACCTCGAGGTCGACTACGACCTGTCGAACGTGATGTTCGTGACGACGGCCAACACGCTGAACATCCCGCCGGCCCTCATGGACCGTATGGAGATCATTCGCCTCGCTGGCTACACCGAGGACGAGAAGATCGAGATCGCCAAGCGCCACCTCCTTCCGGGACAGCGCCTGGCCCACGGTCTGGAGCTCGCCGAGTGGGCGGTCGAGGACGACGCGCTGCTGCAGCTCGTGCGCCGCTACACCCGCGAAGCGGGTGTGCGCTCGCTCGAGCGTGAGATCGCCAAGCTCGCCCGCAAGGCGGTGAAGGAGATCCTCACGGCGGTGAAGAAGACGGTGGTCGTCAACGCCGAGAACCTCGAGACTTATCTCGGCGTGCCGAAGTACCGGTACGGCGAGGCCGAGCTCGAGGACCAGGTGGGCATCGTCACGGGTCTGGCCTGGACCGAGGTGGGCGGCGAGCTGCTGACCATCGAAGGCGTCATGATGCCCGGCAAGGGCAAGATGACCGTCACCGGTAACCTGCGCGACGTGATGAAGGAGTCGATCCAGGCCGCGAACGCCTACGTGCGCTCGCGCTCCGTCGACTTTGGCATCCATCCTTCGCTGTTCGAGAAGAAGGACATCCACGTGCACGTGCCGGAGGGCGCCACGCCGAAGGACGGACCGTCCGCCGGCGTCGCCATGTCCACGGCGATCATCTCGGTGCTGACCGGCATTCCGGTGCGCAAGGACGTCGCCATGACCGGCGAAATCACCCTGCGCGGTCGCGTTTTGCCGATCGGGGGCTTGAAGGAGAAGCTGCTCGCGGCGCTGCGCGGCGGCATCAAAACCGTCATTATCCCTGAAGAGAACGTTAAGGACCTCACCGAGATCCCCATCGAGATCAAGAACAAGATCGAGATCGTGCCGGCGGCGCGCGTCGACGACGTTCTGAAGACGGCGCTCGTGAGGACGCCGGAGCGGATCACTTGGGACGAGGTGGCGGAGGCCGCGGCGGTGCAGGGCGAGGACGGCGCTGGCGGCTCGCGCGCCACGGCGCACTGAACGATTGTGACATCACGGGCGTGACGCCGCTTTCCGTGTGACCTACAACACGACAAGACCCCGCGCTTCGGCGCGGGGTTTTTTGTTCTTGCTCCGTGCGCGTCAACCCTCCGTTTCCCCAGGTTTTTCGGGCAAATTCGCGCCATTTCCCCCTTGACGAGGCCTGTTATTGGGCGCTTCTCTCACGCACTGTTGCGGCTTTAGCAACACGCGCGGGACCCCTACATCCTGCCCTACCCCCCAAGTCGCAATTCCGAACGCAAAGGACGGAAACGAGATGAGCAAGAAAGATTTGATCGACGCCGTCGCCAAGGAAGCCGAGCTTACCAAGGACAAGGCCACCGTGGCTGTCGACGCCGTGCTCGGGCACATCCGCAGCGCGATGAAGGATGGCAACGAGGTTCGCATCCCGGATTTCGGCACCTTCAAAGTGGCGAAGCGTAAGGCGCGCGAGGGCCGCAATCCGGCCACCGGCGCGACGATCAACATCCCCGCCTCGCGGGTGCCGAAGTTCAGCCCGTCGAAGGGTCTGAAGGACGCTCTGAACTAACCGGCCTTTGCAGGGCCTGCGGGCACAAGCTTCGGCGCGTCGCGAGCCTCGCGGCGCGCCTTTGTTTTTCTTTGTTGCGCTCACGCACCGCCGCGACCGCGCTGCGCTCGCTGGTGCTCCGCGGGGGCGGCACTCGTGCCGGCGCCCCTTGGGCGCTGGGCCCTGCGGGCCATGTAGCGCTCGCGGCCACCTTGCGGCGATCGCTGGCGGCCGTTAGGTAATGCCGGTCCGGGCGGTTAGCTCAGTGGTAGAGCGCCTCGTTTACACCGAGGATGTCGGGAGTTCGACCCTCTCACCGCCCACCATTCGCAAGAACGCGCGCACACGGTACCTCGGTCGGACGCATGGCCTTCACGATCCTTCCTGCGGGCACGGCGATCGGCCAGGAAGGCGTGACCGTTTCTCCCTGGCCGCTCGTGCAGGCGAGCGGCGAGACGGCACTGGGCATCATCGCAGACATCCGCAAAGCCGATCCCGCGGTGACGCCGATCATTGTCGGACCCGCGCAAGAGGCGCTCGCGCTATTTCAGAGCCACGGCCCTGCCGAGGAATCCCCGGCAGAGATCATCGCCGGGGCAGCGGCGATCGACTGTGGTGCTTGGCTTCGGCAGCGGGAAACCGAGCACATCGAGAATATGGCGCTTGCCGCAGCGACCAAGCCCGCGCCGGCTGCGGGCCTCTGGGCGAAGCTCCGGGGCCGGACTACCGCATCCGCCGCCACGGCGCGGTCGTCGGTGTTTCCGCGCGGTCCCTGGCCGCACGACGTCGAGGCCAACACCGATGTCCTCTCCCTGCGCGATGTGCTGACGCGCAAGCCGTATACCGATCTTTACATTGCGCTGCTTCCGGCATCCGAGCCCTGGCACGCTGGCGCTCACACCAAGTTCGGAGGGTGGAACGAGTGTCCGGAGCCCGAGGTGCAGGTTGCCTTCGCCAGGCGCTGGTTCGAGCGCCACGGCGCCGTCCCGGTAGCTACGTCCGGGGATGTGCTGGAATTCACGGTTGCGCGCCCGATCTCGGACCGGGAGGCGGCACTCGAGATGGCGATGGAGCAGTATCTGTTCTGCGAGGACATCGTCGAGCAGGGCACCGGAACCGTCGACGTGCTGGCCGCATATCTGCTCAACGCTACGGTGTGGTATTTCTGGTGGGATTGACGGGACAGCTACCCGGACGCAGTCATGTCGGGAGTCCGACCCTCTCACCGCCCACCATTTCCACTGACCCACCGCGGCCCGTTCAGCGCGCGGCCGTGGGCGCGAGGGCGCTCATCGCGAGACGGACGAGGTCGGCCTGGCGGCTGGTCCCGGTCTTGTCGAAGAGGCGCGCGAGGTGGGTCTTGGCGGTCGGTGGCGAGATGCCGAGCGCTTCGGCTGCTTCCGAGATGGTCATGCCCTGCACGAGCAGCATCATGACCCGCGACTCCGCAGGCGTGATCGAGTAGCGGCGCACAAACAGCTCGGCCGGGAACGGCGAGGTGTCGCCAAGCTCGCGGATGAAGACGGCCACTTGTGCCGCGAAGCCGGCGGCAAGCTCGCGCCGCAGGCCGCTATCGAGCGGCAGAACCCAGGCGGCGAGATCACGTCCGGTCTCACCCTTCAGCGGAACGACGATGCCGGAGCGGGGAATGTCGATGGTGGTGCCGCTGGCGGCATCGCGGATCGCCTGCGCGAGCTCGCGTGCGGCATTGGCATCGCGGGCCGCGAGCAGGTCGCCGGTCCTCCGCACGGTGCTGCCGTCGCCGAACATCTTATCGGCGGCCTCGTTCGTATGCGCGATGCGGCCGTCGGCGTCGGTCAGGATGATGCCCACGGCCAGCCGATCGAGGGTTGCCGCCAGCATGTCACGCGCGAGCGCGCGGGCGTCCAAGAGATCGGCGATCATCACCGCGCGGCGGATATGCGGGCTGAGAAGCCGCAGCACCGCCAGTTCCTCTTGTCCAAAAGGGGGCCGGTCACAGTGGCGCTGAATAGACACGGCGCCAAACTTGCGTACCGACTTTTCGAGCACGATCAGCGCGGAATCGCCAATGCCGAACTGCGCCCCAGTCCTTTGGTAGAAGCGAGTCTTTTTGAACGCCTCCTCGCCAAGAAATCCGAACGACGTATGTGGCTCGCCGGTCTCCACGTGCCAGATAGCGGGCACCAAGGGATTGATGGCAAAGTTCGCTTTCATCGCCTCCTCGAGCGAGGGGTCGACGTTCCACGAGGCGCTCAAAGACACCTGGTGGGAAACTGTATCGTGCAGGGCGATGGCCGTTTGCATGCCGCCGACCAGCCTGCCCAGCCTCTCGCACGCCGCCGGCCATCTACTCGGCTCGATGGCGGCGTCGTAGATGTCGCCGACGAGATCGAGGAGGGCACCCGTGGATCTCAAATCATCGCTACCCAGGATGTCCTCCCCGGAAAATGGATTGGGAACGCAATAGTTCGTGCTTAATCAATCACCCGTCTGATCACATCATTCGTTTAGATGATGTCAGCATGTCGTTTGCCGCCGCGGTTGCGCTTCCGCAACACCCCCGCTGCGATGTTGGTTAGGCGCGGGTTTCATCATCTAAACGAATGACGCGCGATGAGCGCGTTTCGAGTTGGCTGATTCCCTGAGGGCGTATGTTTCCAGGGAGTGCCGTGATGTTGCGTAACAAGTTTGAAATTCTCACTCGGTTCGCTACACGCTTTGCGTGCCCGGTATTGTTAATCGCCGGGTCCCTCGTACTGGCGACATCCGCCCAGGCGCAGATCATTTACGAGGGAGGGGGCAACGGCAGCCTCAGCGATGTCTGCGGGGGGTCGACAGGCACTTTGTTGATCGCGACAAACGACGGTTGCGGGAATGGTACGACCTTTAACGCCCTTCCGACCGCGGTGATTATCGGGTCGGCAGCGACTGGGGCCGCGTTCCAGATGTCCAACGGTGCCGCGACATTCAACGGTGCGTCGACGACGTTCCAGAACATCGTCACGATGAATGGCGGGATAACCGTCACCGGCGGCACCATCAACATGGGCGGCAACGTCGTCCAGAACGTTGCCGATCCCCGGGCAGGGGCTGTGGGCGAGACGGATGCGGCCAACAGGCGCTATGTCGATCAGCAGAATGCGACGCAACAGACGCAGATCGACTCGAACACGACGCGCATCACCAACGCTGAGAACGTCAATTCAACGCAGCAGACGCAGATCGGCAACATCCAAACGGTCAATACCAATCAACAGGTTCAGATCGATCAGAACACGACGACCAACAACACCCAGGCCATAGAGATCGCGGCTCTGCAAGGCGCCGTTGGTAATCTGAACAGCACGGCGGATCGCCTGCAGACGCAGATCGACCAGCTGGATCGCCGCGACGACGATCTCGCTGAAGGCATCGCCATCTCGCTGGCGCTCGATCAGCCCTTCTTCCACGCGGGGCAGACGTTCGCGATCAATCTCGGCTGGGGTGGATACGATGGCCAGAATGCCGTGGGCCTGACGGCGGCTGGAATCGTCGATCGCGGGGGGCTCGGCCCCACCAGCACGACGACGCTCCACGGCGGCATAGGCGCCGGCACGGGGCAGGGGCAGGTTGCAGGGAAAGCCGGCCTCTCCTTCGGTTGGTAATTGCTCGCGGTGCGGCGACCGTGAGAGCGAACGGCGGAGGTCCATCTGGCCTCTGCCGTTTTCTTATTGGCTCGCGCGGGGGGCGGTTGCGCGATGGGCAACGAGCCAATAAACGAGGTCGCGGGCGGTGGGTGGAGCGCCAGTTCTTGCGTCGCGTGACCCTCTCACCGCCCAACATCTTTCACCGACACAAGCTGCACCAGGCTTTCGCTCAACCAGCATGGTGCGCCGGGGCCCCTGTAGGGGCGCCGCGGTCCAGCCTGCCGGCTTGAACCGCGCGCTGGCCGACACGATGTGAAGCGCGCCAACGGGGCCGCGCTTCGCGGCGCCACAGGGGAGGAAATCAATGTCCATCACGATGTACGAGATCGCGATCCCGTCGTTCACCAAGCACCTCGACGCGCTCGACGCGATCCTCGATAAGGCTGCCGCCTACGCGGAGGCGAAGAAGATCGATCCCGAGGCGCTGCTGTGGGCGCGGCTCTATCCCGACATGTACCCTTTGAAGAAGCAGGTCCAGTCGGCGTGCGATTTCGCCAAGCTGAGCGTCGGTCGCCTCGCCGGCCTGACGCCGCCGGTGCACGACGACAGCGAGAAGACCTTCGCCGACCTCAAGAAGCGCATCGCCGAGACGCTCGCCGTGCTGGCCGAGGCCAAGCCCGAGCCGATGGAGGCTGCCGCCACCCGCGAGATCAGCATCAAGGCCGGCCCGCGTGAGCTAACGTTTACGGGCAAAGAGTACCTCCTGCATTTCGCCCTGCCGAACTTCTATTTCCATGCCGCGACGGCCTACGACATCCTGCGGCACAATGGGCTGGAGATCGGCAAGCGCGATTTCATGAAGCGGCTGTAGGCCGGGCAGCGGCGGCGGGCGCCGCAAGTCGCCGCGGCTACCGGCCGGGCTCCGTCCCCAAAACGCCACAAATCCGGAGCGGCCTGATGCCAGCCGTCAGCCGCTGCGGGGTGCGTCATGGTCAACGCCATCAAGTTCACTTCGAGCTGGCCGCTAGCAGGGCGCTTGCTATGCGCGTTCGCGGCGACCCTGAGCTGCTTCATCATCCAGCTGCCGCTCGAGACGCGCAGCTTCGGCGATCCCTTCGCCATCTTTCTCGGCTGCGCCTTTCTCGTCGCCCTGCTGTTCGGCCGGATGCCGGGCGGTGTCGCGGTGCTCGTCTCCGCCGTGCTGTCGAGCCTGTTCTTCGAGCCCATCGGCGTGCCGCACCTGATCCGCGCCATGGACCTCGTGCAGATCGAGGCCTACGCCGTACTGGCGGCCGGAGCCGTGGTGCTCGCCGATCAGATCCGCAAGACGCTGGTCGCAGTGCACGACGCCAACGAGGCGCTCGTCGCCGAGGACACGCGCAAGACGGTGCGCCTGCAAGAGGTGCAGCACCGCGTCGCCAACAGCTTCTCGTCGCTCGATGCGCTGATGCGCCAGCGGGCCAAGTCGGCAAGCGACCCCAACGTCACCGGCGCTTTCGAGCAGGCGAGCGAGCTCATCCACACGGTCGCGCGGCTGAGCCACCGGCTGAACATGGCCGACCCGTCGGGGCGCGTCGATGCGCGCGAGTTCCTCGGCGACATGTGTGCCGACTTGCGCGCCTGCGCGCCGTCCTCGGTGAGCTTCTCCTGCGAGGCGGAGTGCTGCGAGCTGCCGATCTCGATCGCCGTCCCGCTGGGGCTCGTCGTCAACGAGCTCGTCACCAACGCGCTGAAGTATGCGTTCCGCGACCGCGAGGCGGGTCTAATCCGCATCGCGCTGGGGCAGGACGGATCGCATCTCGTTCTCCTCGTCGAGGACGACGGCATCGGCATGCAAGGCAAGGTGCAGGGCGGCGGCATGGGCGTCCCGCTGCTCAATGGGCTCGCCAAGTCGCTGAAGGGCAAACTGGAGGTCGACAGCGGACCCGGCGGCACCCGCGCGTTTCTCATTTTTCCGGTCCCGGCGGCGCCGGCACGGCCGCATTCAGGGGCGGCCGGCCACCTGCACTGAGGGGCGTTCGTTTGCCAGGGCTGGTTCACCCTACCCGGGTGTTCTTGACTTCCCGGGGCGGGCCACGTAAGTCATCGCTTCGTGGCCAGCGCGTCCCTCGGGGCGCGCGTTTTTGACTGCGGGAGTAGCTCAGTTGGTTAGAGCGCCGGCCTGTCACGCCGGAGGCCGCGGGTTCAAGTCCCGTCTCTCGCGCCACCAATTCCTTCACGCCTAAGTTCACGATTTGGCTGCCGCCCGCTCTTTCGGGGCCCGGCGGCATTCGCATGCCGCCGGCTTAGCGGCCGAGCGATGCGATCGCTGTGGGGACAGTGCGGGCCGCGGCGGTCTGCGTCTGGTTGTCAGCGATGATGACCGCGCCGCAGGCGACCGCCAGGCTCAGTCCCGACAAGCCCACGAGCATCGACATGAGCAGGAAGATTTCGCGGGCTTCGGCAAGTACGGCTCTCGTCATGGCACACTCCGTTTGAGCGTTGAGGTGGCCTGATGATGTGTCGGTGCCGCGTAGCCGCAAATTGTCCGTTGGGATTCCGGACCCATACGGAAGTGTGAGTTGGTTATGCCGCCGGCCGGGGATTGTTAGGCTCCGCCAAACAACGGTCCGCCGGGCGTACAGGGGCGAGCGCGGTTGCGCGCGGCAGCCGCGTGGGTTAACACCGAAGCTGACGATATTGCGCCGCAGCACGCGGCGCCGAGCCGAGCGCCAGCGGGCCACATGGACCAGCTCTTCTACGACTACCTGCCGATCGCCATCTTCATTGGGGTGGCGCTGTTCATCGCGGTCGCGTTGATGGCGGTGCCGTTCATGATCGCCGTCAACAACCCCGACCCGGAGAAGGTCTCGGCCTACGAGTGCGGGTTCAACGCCTTCGATGACGCGCGCATGAAGTTCGACGTGCGGTTCTACCTCGTGGCGATTCTGTTCATCATTTTCGACCTCGAGGTCGCGTTCCTGTTCCCGTGGGCGGTGGCCTTCGGCGACATCGGGCTCGCCGGCTTCTGGGCGATGATGATTTTCCTCGCCGTGCTGACCGTCGGCTTCATCTACGAGTGGCGCAAGGGAGCCCTGGAATGGGATTGATCACCCCTACCAAAGCGGAACTCGCGGGCTCCGGCGGCATGCTGGTGAAGCCGGGCGAGGAGGGCTTTACGCAGATCTCCTCCAAGCTCGCCGACAAGGGGTTCCTCGTCACCACGACCGACGACCTGATCAACTGGGCGCGCACCGGCTCGCTCATGTGGATGACGTTCGGGCTCGCCTGCTGCGCCGTCGAGATGATGCAGGCGTCGATGCCGCGCTACGATCTGGAGCGCTTCGGCTTCGCGCCGCGGGCGTCGCCGCGCCAGTCCGACGTGATGATCGTCGCCGGCACCCTCACCAACAAAATGGCGCCGGCTTTGCGCAAGGTCTACGACCAGATGCCGGAGCCGCGCTACGTGATCAGTATGGGAAGCTGCGCCAACGGCGGCGGCTATTATCACTACTCCTACGCCGTCGTGCGCGGTTGCGACCGCATCGTGCCGGTCGACATCTACGTGCCCGGCTGCCCGCCGACGGCCGAGGCGCTCGTCTACGGCGTGCTGCTTCTGCAGCGGAAGATCCGCCGCACCGGCACAATCGAACGCTAGCCGGGAAGTCGCCGCATGCCGCTCGCGCGCACCGCCGCTGCTGCCATCGTCTGGCTCGCCGCCAGCCTTGCTGCATCCGCCGCGGAGGTGCCGAACCTCGTCGGCACCTGGACCGGCAAGACCGACAGCCTCAGCGTCAAGTTCGGCATGCGAACGCGCGACCGCACCGTGCACATCACCGAGCAGACCGACCGCCGCTTCCGCGGCTATTTCGTCTATGAGGACGGCCGCAAGGATTTCTTCGGCGTCGTGTTCCCGGACGACGTGTCGTTCGCCTGGGTCTCGACGACCAGCAAGGGCGAGGTGCACGGCCGCATCTTGGGTGCCGATCACATCGCCGCCTGCTACATCGAGCCTGGCCCGGAGGCGACGGCCGGCTGCTCGGACCTGACGCGTGCGGATAAGAAGCCCTAAGGGTCCGACGTGCCGTAGCCAGTTCAGTCGGGCTAGGATAGTGGTTCACGAGTTCTTCACGAGGGCCGAGATGGACGAAAAGCTGCAGCAGCTCGGCGAACACGCCAAGGCGTCGCTCGGCGATGCGGTTGCGGGCTCGCGCATCACGCACGGGGAGCTGACGCTGGAGGTGGCGCGCGACAAGATCGTCGAGGTGCTGACCTTCCTGCGCGACGACGCGGGCTGCCAGTTCGAGGTGCTGATCGACATCTGCGGCGTCGACTGGCCGGCACGGAAAGAGCGCTTCGACGTCGTCTATCACCTGCTGTCGCCGCGCCTCAATCAGCGCATTCGCCTCAAGCTGACGACCGACGAGCAGACGCCGGTGCCGAGCACGGTCGGCGTGTTCCCCGCCTCCAACTGGTTCGAGCGGGAAGCCTACGACATGTACGGCATCCTGTTCTCCGGCCACCCGGACCTGCGCCGCATCCTCACCGACTACGGCTTCCAGGGCTATCCGCTGCGCAAGGACTTCCCGCTCACCGGCTACGTCGAGGTGCGCTACGACGACGAGCAGAAACGGGTCGTCTACGAGCCGGTGGAGCTGGCGCAGGAGTTCCGCTCGTTCGATTTCGAGTCCCCTTGGGAGGGCACGCGCCACGTGCTGCCGGGCGACGAGAAGGCGAGCGGCACCACCCGCAAGGCGTGAACGGCTGACGGAGGCGGTGCATGGGTCGCGCAATCAGCAACGTAGTCCCGGTTGCGATCGCCGCCGTCGCCGGCATCCTGGCCTGGGATCTGGTACGGCTCATCGGAGGCCGGCGCGAGGCCTGGGATGATCCGAACTATTGGGTCATCGGCTACCCGCTGATGCTGGCGACCGCCTTCATTCTGGGGCTCGGCTTTCCTGAGCGACCGTGGCGCTGGGCCCTTGTCATCGTCGCCGCCCAGGCGGGGTGGGCGCTTTTTCTGGGATTAGCGACTGACGGATCGGTAAGCCTGTTTCCGCTCGGGCTCGCCATGTTCGCCGTTCTGGCGCTACCGTGCGTTGCCGCCGCTTATGTCGGCCAGTGGCTGGCCCGGCGGCTGGCCGCCTAGCATGACCATAGACGCGCAACGTCTCGAGATGATCCGCGCCAACGCGCAGTTCGCTGTCGAGGAGTTCGGCTCGGTGAGCGGGATGGACTTCGGATACGACGCGGCATCCGTTGCCTGGACGGAGGGCTTCATCGAGCGCGCGCGCGTCAAGCTCGACCCGGAAGGCGGCATTGTCAACGTGCTCGGTAGCTACCTGGGCGAGGCGATCATTGCCGCCGTGCCCGGTGCCCGCTGGGAGAACGGTGCCGACGGCGTGCCGGGCGTCCTGTTTCCGTCCGGCGATATGGCGTTTCCCTTTGCTAAGGTCGCCAAGCAATTCGCCGAGGGCTGGGACGCCGGAGAATCGATCGTCAGCTTCTACAACATTGCCGTAAACTACGTGGCAGCGGGTAAGCTCTCCCAGAGAGAAGGAGGCGAGGCGTCATGAAGGATACCTTGAAGGTCGGCGCGACGGCGCAGTTCGCCTTTCGCGTCCCGGCGGAAAAGACGGTGCCGCACCTCTATCCCGAGGCGCCCGAGTTCCGCGAGATGCCGACGGTCTTCGCCACGGGCTTCATGGTCGGACTGATGGAATGGACGTGCCTCAAGGTGCTGGAGCCGCATCTCGAGGAGGGTGAGGGTAGCCTCGGCGTGCATATCGATGTGTCGCACATCGCCGCTACGGTGCCGGGGCAGACGGTGACCGTCGATGCCGAATGCACCAAGTTCGACGGACGGCGCGCATGGTTCCATGTGAAGGCGCATGACGGTATCGATCTGATCGGCGAGGGTCGCCACGTGCGCATGATCATTCAGTGGACGCGCTTCGTCGCGCGGGTGAACGAAAAGGCGAAGGCGGCGCGCGTCGCGCAGATCGGCGAGTTCGTGAAGTCGTGAGCGCGTGACGGGCGGCCTGGGTGAGTTCTGGAGATCCCGAAGCCGCACTAGATCGCATTCGGCATTTTCTCGGAGTTGCGCTAGAAGCCAGTTTGCACCACTCCCACCCCAACCCTCCCCCATGAAGGGGAGGGAGCTAAGTTGCTTCACCCGCTCCCGGGGTCCGACATGCCTGAAACAGATATCCGCCAGTTCAACATCAACTTCGGGCCGCAGCATCCGGCGGCGCACGGCGTGCTGCGCCTCGTGCTCGAGCTAGACGGCGAGGTGGTGGAGCGCGTCGACCCGCACATCGGCCTCCTGCACCGCGGCACCGAGAAGCTGATCGAGCACAAGACCTATCTGCAGGCCATCGGCTACTTCGACCGGCTCGACTACGTCGCCCCCATGAACCAGGAGCACGCCTTCTGCATGGCGGCAGAGAAGCTTCTGGGTCTCGAGATTCCCAAGCGCGCCCAGCTCATCCGCGTCCTCTATTCCGAAATCGGCCGCCTCCTGTCGCACCTCCTCAATGTGACGACGCAGGCGATGGACGTCGGCGCCTTGACCCCGCCGCTGTGGGGCTTCGAGGAGCGCGAGAAGCTCATGGTCTTCTACGAGCGCGCCTCGGGAAGCCGCATGCACGCCAAGTATTTCCGCATGGGCGGGGTGCACGCCGACCTGCCGCCGGAGCTGATCGACGACATCGCCGACTTCTGCGTCACGCATCCGAAGGTGCTCGACGACATCGAGACGCTTCTGACCGGCAATCGCATCTTCAAGCAGCGCAACGTCGACATCGGCGTCGTCAGCCTCAAGGAATGCTTCGACTGGGGCTTCTCCGGGGTGATGGTGCGCGGCTCGGGCGCCGCCTGGGACCTGCGCAAGGCACAGCCCTACGAGTGCTATTCGGAGCTCGATTTCGACATCCCGATCGGCAAGAACGGCGACTGCTACGACCGCTATCTCGTGCGCATGGCCGAGATGCGCCAGTCGGTGAAGATCATGCAGCAGTGCTGCGACAAGCTTCGGTCGCCGGAGGGGGCCGGGCCGTACGTCGCCGCCGACCGCAAGGTGGTGCCGCCCAAGCGCGCCGACATGAAGCGGTCGATGGAGGCGCTGATCCACCACTTCAAGCTTTACACCGAGGGCTTCCACGTGCCGGAGGGCGAGGTCTACGCCGCCGTCGAGGCGCCGAAGGGCGAGTTCGGCGTCTATCTCGTCGCCGACGGGTCGAACAAGCCCTACCGCTGCAAGATCCGCGCGCCGGGCTTCCCGCACCTGCAGGCGATGGACTACATGAACCGCGGCCACATGCTGGCCGACGTCTCGGCCATTCTCGGCTCCCTCGACATCGTCTTCGGCGAAATCGACCGGTAGGGCCGCGCGGCTAAATCGCGTTGACCGGGGCACGGGCGGCCCGCAGACTTGGCCCGCCTGGGCTAGGTCAGCGTCTGCGTATGATCGATCAATCGTTTCTCTTGGCAGTCGGTGCCATCGGCTGGGGCCTGTCGCTCGCCACGTACCGGCCGCTGGCCCTGAAGGCCGGCTGGCCGCTCGGCAAGGCCCAGGAGCGCGTCCCGGCCCTCACCCTCGTCGTGGCTGTCGTGTCGATTGCCGCGGGGCTCATCGTGGCCGGCACCCGCGGCGCCCTGCACGGCGGCGTCGCCATGGTTCTTCTCGGTATCGCCCTGGCCGTCTTCTGGAGCGGCTTTCTGCGCGTCGGGGCGCAGTCGGCCCTGTTCCTGGCGCCGCTCGCGGCGCTGACCCTCGCGCTGTGCTGGCTCATGGCCGCCGCCGGTTTGTGACTGACGGCGATCAACGCGCCGCTTGTGCGCAGGACGCGCAAAAGCTTGCGTCGCCGCCCGTATAGACGTAGTGAACGGGTGATTGTGCGCTGCGTCAAATTCAGCGAAACTGCCCGCGGAGCAAAGCCCCGGCGCAGGCCACCTCGCTGGGCCCAGCCATGCTCCGAGAGGTGCCAGCCTTGGCCGTCCGCCGCCTATATCCCGAGCAGCCCCTGAGCTTTGCGTTCACGCCCGACAACCTCGTTTGGGCGAAGCGCGAAATCGCCAAGTATCCGCCCGGCAAAGAGGCGTCGGCGGTGCTGTCGCTGCTGTGGCGGGCGCAGGAGCAGGAGGGGTGGACGACCGAGCCGGCCATCCGGGGCATCGCCGACATGCTGGGCATGGCCTACATCCGCGTGCTCGAGGTCGCGACCTTCTACACGATGTTCCAGCTTGCCCCGGTGGGGAAGACCGCCCACATCCAGGTGTGCGGGACGACGCCGTGCATGCTGCGCGGCTCCGAGGCGCTGATCGAGATCTGCAAGGAGCGGATCGCCGACCATGCGCACGAGCTGTCGTCCGACGGCAAGTTCTCCTGGGAAGAGGTCGAGTGCCTCGGCTGCTGCGCCAATGCGCCGGTGGTGCAGATCGGCAAGGATACCTACGAGGATTTGAATCCGCAGCTCTTCGACAAGCTGCTCTACGACCTGCGCACCGGCAAGGCACCGAAGCCCGGCTCGCAGATCGGTCGCCGCGCGTCGTGTCCGCAGGGCGGCCCCACGACGCTTCTGGGCGATGGCAAGCGCGACACGGAAAAGGTGTGAGGTAGGTCTGCAATGCTGCTGCAGGACAAAGACCGCATCTTCCGCAATCTCTACGGCTTCCACGATTGGAAGCTCGCCGGCGCACGCCAGCGCGGCGCCTGGGACGGCACCAAGGCGCTGATCGACAAGGGCCCGGACTGGATCATCAGCGAGGTGAAGGTGTCGGGCCTGCGCGGCCGCGGCGGCGCCGGCTTTCCGACGGGTCTCAAGTGGTCGTTCATGCCCAAGAACGACGCGCGCCCGTCATACCTCGTGATCAACGGCGATGAGTCCGAGCCCGGCTCGTGCAAGGACCGCGAGGTCATGCGCCATGATCCGCATTTGCTGATTGAAGGCGCGCTGCTCGCTTCGTTCGCCATGAAGGCGCACACCTGCTTCATCTACTTGCGGGGCGAGTTCATCCGCGAGCGCGAGCGGCTACAAGCCGCCATCGACGAGGCCTATGCGGCCAAGCTCATCGGCAAGAACAATATCAACGGCTGGGACTTGGACATCGTCGTCCACCACGGCGCCGGCGCCTACATCTGCGGCGAGGAGACGGCCCTCATCGAGTCGATCGAGGGCAAGAAGGGTATGCCGCGCCTCAAGCCGCCGTTCCCCGCCAACGTCGGCCTCTACGGTGCGCCGACGACGGTGAACAACGTCGAGAGCATCGCCGTGGTGCCCGACATCCTGCGCCGCGGTGGCGCCTGGTTCGCCTCCCTCGGCCTGCCCAACAACACCGGCACCAAGCTGTTCCAGATCTCCGGCCACGTGATGAAGCCGTGTGTCGTCGAGGAGGAGATGGGCATTCCGCTGCGCCAGCTCATCGACGAGCACTGCGGCGGCGTGCGCGGCGGCTGGGACAACCTGCTCGCCGTCATCCCCGGCGGCTCGTCGATGCCGATGATCCCGGCCGATCAATGCGATAACCTGACGATGGACTTCGACGCGCTCGCCAAGCTCAAGTCGGGCCTCGGCACGGCGGCGATCATCGTCATGGACAAGTCGACCGACATCATCAAGGCGATCGCCCGCATCGCCTATTTCTACAAACACGAGAGCTGCGGCCAGTGCACGCCGTGCCGCGAGGGCACCGGCTGGATGTACCGCGTGCTCGAGCGGATGCGCACCGGCGAGGCCGAGAAGCGCGAGATCGATCTCCTGTTCAACGTGAGTAAGCAGGTCGAGGGGCACACCATCTGCGCGCTTGGCGACGCTGCCGCCTGGCCGGTGCAGGGACTCATCCGCAACTACCGGCACGTCATCGAGCAGCGTATAGAGGCGCGCAAGGGCGCGGTGAAACAGGCGGCGGAGTGAGCACATGAAGTTGCACCGAGAGAAGCACCGTCTCGACGTGAGCGTCAGAGATCTGTCTGGCTCACGCTTCGACGACGTGAATTTGTCGGGCGCGACCTATAAGAACGTGAACATGTCGGGCGGCACCTTTCACGACGTCAATATGTCTGGCTGGCGCGTGAGCAACGTGAACCTCTCCGGCTTGCGGATCGAGGATGCCAATCTTGCCGGCGCCTCAATCGCCGGGTGCGAACTGGTGGGCATGACCATCGACGGCATCGATGTCGGCGATCTTTTGCGGATGTGGGAGGCGAGGGTCAAGCAAGAGGGCGAGGCATAGCCCGCTTTCGGCTTGTCTCGAAGGGCACATGGATGGCTGTCGCGCGCTCTGGAAGTTGCTGCAGCGAAAGAAGGATACGACGTGGACCTGTTGGCGCTGATTGTTGCATCCTTCACGCTCCCCGCGGTGCTGGGGGCGCTGGCGCTCGGGCTGTGGGGCTATTCCTCTTTCGGCTGGATCGGCGCCGTCATCGGCGCGGTGCCGGGCTACGCGCTGGGCTTCTGGATCGGGCAACGCTTCGCCGGGTCGCCGCTGTCGCCCTACGCCAAGGGCTGGGTGTCGCTGGGGCTGTTCATCGGCGGCCTCGCCGTTCTCGCCATTGCCACGCGATGAGGCCTATCGGGTAAACGCATGACCAAGCCAATCATCATCGACGGCAAGCTGATGGAGGTGGAGCCCGGCACCACCATCCTGCAGGCGTGCGAGATGGCCGGCGCCGAGATCCCGCGCTTCTGCTACCACGAGCGCCTGTCGATCGCCGGCAACTGCCGCATGTGCCTGGTCGAGGTGGAGGGGATTCCGAAGCCGATCGCCTCGTGCGCCATGGGCGTCACCGACCTGCCGCCGAACAAGGACGGCGCGCCGCGCAAGGTGCTGACCGCCAGCCCGCTGGTGAAGGCGGCGCGCGAAGGCGTGATGGAGTTCCTGCTCATCAACCATCCGCTCGATTGCCCGATCTGCGACCAGGGAGGCGAGTGCGACCTGCAGGACCAGGCGATGGCCTTCGGCTTCGGCGGCTCGCGCTTTATCGAGAACAAGCGCGCCGTCGAGGAGAAGTACATCGGCCCGCTGATCAAGACGTTCATGAACCGCTGCATCCACTGCACGCGCTGCGTCCGCTTCATGACGGAGGTGGCGGGCGTCGAGGAGCTGGGCGCCATCGGGCGCGGCGAGGACATGGAGATCACCACCTACCTCGACCGCGGCATTCTCTCGGAATTGTCGGCGAACGTGAACGACCTGTGCCCGGTCGGCGCGCTGACACACCGGCCGTGGTCGTTCATCGCGCGCCCGTGGGAGCTCGAGAAGACCGAGTCCGTCGACGTGATGGACGCGCTCGGCTCGGCCATCCGCGTCGACAATCGCGGCACCGCGGTGCTGCGCGTCCTGCCGCGCAACAACGACGACGTGAACGAGGAGTGGATCTCCGACAAGACGCGCTTCGCCTGCGACGGCCTGAGGATGCAGCGCCTCGACCACCCGTACGTGCGCGAGGGCGGCAAGCTGCGTCCGGCGAGCTGGGACAAGGCGCTGGCGCTGGTCGCCGAAAAGCTCACCGCGGCGGCGCCCGAGCGCATCGGCGCCATCGCCGGTGATCTCGTGGGCGCGGAGGAGATGTTCGCCCTCAAGGATCTGCTGACGCGGCTCGGCGCCAAGAGCTTCGACTGCCGCCAGGACGGTGCCAAGCTCGATCCCTCGCTCGGCCGCTCGGCGTACCTTTTCAACTCTTCGATCGCCGGCATCGACCAGGCGGACGTGATCCTGCTCGTCGGCACCAACCCGCGCCTCGAGGCGGCGGTGCTCAACGCGCGCATCCTGAAGCGCTGGCGTCAGGGCGGACTCAAGGTCGGCGTCATCGGCGAGGCCGCGCAGCTCACCTACGCCTACGACTATCTCGGTGCCGGCGCGCAGACGCTGGGCGAGGTGGCCGAGGGCAAGCACTCGTTCGCCGAGACTCTGAAGGGCGCCAAGCGCCCGCTGGTCATCGTCGGCGCCAATGTCGCGGCGCGTGCCGACGGCGCGGCCGTCCTCGGCACCTCAGCGCGCATCGCGCTCGCCGCCGTCGAGGGCAAGGATGCGCCAGACTGGAACCCCTTCAACGTGCTGCACACGGCCGCCTCGCGTGTCGCCGGGCTCGACCTTGGCTTCGTGCCGCAGGTGGGTGGTCTCGACGCCGCCGGCATGATCGCCGCGGCAGCTAAGGGCAAGCTCGACGTTCTCTACCTGCTCGGCGCCGACGAGATCGAGCTGCCGGCGGCGGGCAAGTCGTTCGTCATCTACCAGGGCCACCACGGTGACCGCGGGGCGCATCGCGCCGATGTCATCCTGCCGGGCGCCGCCTACACCGAGAAGAGCGTCACCTACGTCAACACCGAGGGCCGCGCGCAGATGACCGCGCGCGCCGTGTTCCCGCCCGGCGAGGCGAAGGAGGACTGGGCGATCCTGCGCGCCCTGTCGGGCAAGGCGGGCAAGACGCTGCCGTACGACACGCTCGCCCAGCTGCGGACCGCCATGTACAAGGCGACCCCGGCGCTGGGCCGGCTGGACGCTCTGCAGCCGGCGCCGTTCGTCGGCGTGCGCGGGGTTGCCAAGCTTACGGGGCCGCTCGGCAGCGAGGCGTTCGCCCCTGCCATCAAGGACTTCTACCTGACCAACCCCATCGCGCGCGCCTCGGCCGTCATGGCGGAGATGAGTGCCCTGAAGAAGACGATGCAGACCTCGCCGCGCCTCAAGGCGGCCGAGTAGGAGCGAACGCGCGCGATGACCGACAGCTCCTGGCAGACCTGGATCGACTACGGCCTGTGGTTCGCCGCGATGATCGGCTGGAGCCTGCTGACGCTGGTCGTGCTGCTCGTGATCATCGCCTTCCTCTTGCTCATGGACCGCAAGGTGTGGGCGGCGGTGCAGATGCGGCGCGGCCCGAACGTGGTCGGCGCCTTCGGCCTGTTGCAGTCGTTCGCCGACCTTTTGAAGTTCGCGTTCAAGGAGCCGATCATTCCGGCGGGCGCCAACAAGGGCGTGTTTCTCCTGGCGCCGGTGGCCACCGCTACCTTCGCGCTCGCCGCCTGGGCGGTGATCCCGGTCAACGAGAACGGCTGGGGCAAGTGGGTGATCTCCGACCTCAATGTCGGCGTGCTCTACCTGTTGGCGCTGTCGTCGCTCGCCGTCTACGGCATCATCATGGGCGGTTGGGCGTCGAATTCGAAATACCCGTTCATGGGCTCGCTGCGCTCGGCGGCGCAGATGGTGTCCTACGAGGTCTCCATCGGCTTCGTCATCATCACCGTCATCCTGTGCGTCGGCTCGCTGAACCTCACCGACATCGTCAACGCCCAGAAAACCGGCGTCGGCACGCACGCAGGCCTGCCGGCCTCGGCGCTCGACTGGTACTGGCTGGCCCTGTTTCCGATGTTCGTGATCTTCTATGTTTCGGCTCTGGCCGAGACCAACCGCCCGCCGTTCGACCTCGTCGAGGCGGAATCGGAGCTGGTCGCCGGCTTCATGGTCGAATACTCCTCCACACCCTATCTATTGTTCATGCTCGGCGAGTACGTGGCCATCGTGACCATGTGCGCGCTGGCGACGATCCTCTTCCTCGGCGGCTGGCTGCCGCCCGTCGACGTGGCGCCGTTCAACTGGGTGCCGGGGATCTTCTGGTTCATCGGGAAGTGCGTGTTCATGTTCTTCCTGATCTCGATGGCCAAGGCCATCGTGCCGCGTTACCGCTACGACCAGTTGATGCGGCTCGGCTGGAAGGTGTTCCTGCCGCTGTCGCTCCTCATGGTGGTCGTCGTCGCCGGCATTCTGCAGTACACGCGCGTGAGCTAGCGCGGGAAGGATTGAGAGCCGTGGCCCTGAACGTTGCGCAAGGTGTGAAGTCGCTCTTCCTCTGGGAGTTCGTGCAGGCGTTCGGGCTCGCCATGAAGTACTTCTTCTCCAAGAAGAAGACGCTCGACTACCCGTTCGAGCGCGGGCCGCTATCGCCCCGTTTCCGCGGCGAGCACGCGTTGCGCCGCTATCCCAACGGCGAGGAGCGCTGCATCGCCTGCAAGCTGTGCGAGGCGATCTGCCCGGCGCAGGCCATCACCATCGAGGCCGGCCCGCGCCGCAATGACGGCACGCGGCGCACGACCCGCTACGACATCGACATGGTCAAATGCATCTACTGCGGCCTGTGCCAGGAGGCCTGCCCGGTCGACGCCATCGTCGAGGGCCCCAACTTCGAGTTCGCCACCGAGACGCGCGAGGAGCTCTACTACAACAAGGAAAAGCTGCTCGATAACGGCGACCGGTGGGAGCGCGAGATCGCGCGCAACCTCGCGCTCGACGCGCCTTATCGCTGATTTGCCCGGAAGGGCAGGGCTAGGCCGGCCGGGCAGGGATGCTCGCGGCGCTTGGATTGTGAAGACGCATGGGGTACTCACCCTATCGCGGTGGAACGTGCCGCCTCATCTGCGAGCCCGCGCCTCAGTGCGGCTTCGCGGACTGGTGGTCGCAGCGGGCTGGACCTGATCAATGGCTCTGACGGCGGGCTTCTTCTATCTGTTTGCGGCGCTGTCCGTCGCCGCGGCGGTCATGGTCATCGTGGCCAAGAACCCCGTGCACGCCGTCCTCTTCCTCATCCTCACCTTTTTCAACGCCGCCGGACTGTTCGTGCTGCTCGGCGCCGAGTTCCTGGCGATGATCCTGGTCATCGTCTACGTCGGCGCCGTGGCGGTGCTGTTCCTGTTCGTCGTCATGATGCTCGACGTAGACTTCGCCGAACTGCGCGCCGGCTTCATCAAGAATGCGCCCATCGGTTTGATCGTCGGCGGCATCGTACTGGCGGAGCTGATAGCCTTATTCCTCGGCCGCGGGTTCGGCGTCGGCGTCGCTCAGCACCCTGGCGCTGCCGTCGCCGAATTGGGCCGCGAAGCTTCCAACACCCAGCAGCTGGGGCTCATCCTCTATACGAAGTACGTCTACTTCTTCGAGGTGGCGGGCTTGGTGCTGCTCGTCGCCATGGTCGGCGCCATCGTGCTGACGCTGCAACACAAGACAAATGTGCGACGCCAGTCAGTCGCCAAGCAGGTCGCGCGCACGCCGGCGACGGGCGTTGAGATCGTCAAGGTGCCGCCGGGCGGCGCCATCATTCCGGCGGCCGAGGCGCGCAGCTGATGCGGCAAGCGGGGGCAGCATGACCATCGGCATCGGACATTATCTCACGGTCGCGGCGTGCCTCTTCACGCTCGGCATGCTGGGCATCTTCCTCAACCGCAAGAACGTCATCATCATCCTCATGTCGATCGAGTTGATGCTGCTGGCGGTCAACATCAACCTGGTGGCGTTCTCGTATTTCCTCGGTGACCTCGTCGGGCAGGTGTTCGCCCTGTTCAACCTGACAGTGGCCGCGGCCGAGGCCGCGATCGGCCTCGCCATCGTCGTCGTCTATTTCCGCAACCGCGGCTCCATCGCGGTCGAAGACATCAACATGATGAAGGGCTGAGGACGGGATGATCTACTCGGCCATAGTCTTCCTGCCGGCGCTCGGCGCGCTGATCGCCGGTCTGTTCGGGCGCCTGCTCGGACCGCGCCCGTCGGAGCTGATCACCACCGGGCTGCTCTTGATCTCCTGCGTGCTTTCGTGGGTCGTGTTCTACCGCGTCGGTTTAGGGCACGAGACGGCGCACGTCGCCATCGAGCGCTGGATAACCTCGGGCGAACTGGACATCGGCTGGGCGTTCAAGATCGACACTCTGACTGCGGTGATGTTCGTCGTCGTGACGACCGTCTCGGCGCTCGTGCACGTCTACTCCATCGGCTACATGGACGAGGACGACTCGCGGCCGCGCTTTTTCGCCTACCTGTCGGGCTTCACGTTCGCCATGCTGATGCTGGTGACGGCCGACAACCTGGTGCAGATGTTCTTCGGCTGGGAGGGCGTCGGTCTCTTCTCGTACCTGCTGATCGGCTTCTGGTACACGAAGCCCGAAGCCAACGCGGCGGCGATCAAGGCGTTTGTCGTCAACCGCATCGGCGACTTCGGATTTGCGCTCGGCATCTTCGGCCTGTTCGCGGTGTTCCGTACCGTCAACCTGGACCAGATCTTCGACGCCGCGCCCGGCGTCGCCGGTCAGACATTCGCGTTCCTCGGCTACCAGGTCGATATCCTGACGACGCTCAGCCTGCTCCTGTTCATGGGCGCGATGGGCAAGTCGGCGCAGTTCCTGCTGCACACCTGGCTCCCCGACGCCATGGAAGGCCCGACTCCGGTGTCGGCGCTGATCCACGCGGCGACGATGGTGACCGCCGGCGTGTTCATGGTGGCGCGCCTGTCGCCGATTTTCGAGCACGCGCCGGTTGCGTTGCAGTTCGTGGTGCTCATCGGAGCGGTCACGGCGTTTTTCGCGGCGACCGTCGGCCTTGTGCAGAACGACATCAAGCGCGTCATCGCCTATTCGACCTGCTCGCAGCTCGGCTACATGTTCGTCGCCTGCGGCGTCGGCGCCTATCAGGCCGGCATCTTCCACCTGTTCACGCACGCCTTCTTCAAGGCGCTCCTGTTCCTCGGTGCCGGCTCGGTCATCCACGCCATGCATCACGAGCAGGACATGCGAAAGATGGGCGGCCTCAGGCCCAAGCTGCAGTTCACCTGGGCGATGATGCTGATCGGCACGCTGGCGCTGACCGGCTTCGGCATCCCGCACATCGCCGGCATGTCGGGCTTCTATTCCAAGGACGCGATCATCGAGGCGGCGCACGCCGCGCACACGCCCGGCGACTATGCGTTCTGGCTGCTGGTGAGCGCCGCGCTGATGACGTCGTTCTATTCCTGGCGGCTGATGTTCATGACCTTCCACGGGCCGACGCGCGCCGACGCCAAGACCTTCAAGCATGCCCACGAGAGCCCGCCGGTGATGCTGGTGCCGCTCGCGGTGCTGGCGCTGGGCGCCGTTGTCGCCGGTGCGGCGACGCCGTTCTTCATCGGCGAGGGGCAGCACGAGTTCTGGGGCAAGGCGATCTTCAACGGCGAGCACAACCACATCCTGCACGCCATGCACGAGGTGCCGAACTGGGTGCCGTGGTCGGCGACCATCGCCATGGCCGCGGGCTTCGTGATCGCCTACCTCTATTATATCGCCGCGCCGTCGCTGCCGGCGGCGACCGCCAAGGCATTCCGGCCGCTGTACCTCTTCTTCCTCAACAAGTGGTACTTCGACGAGCTCTACGACCGCATCTTCGTGCGCCCGACCTTCTGGCTCGGCAACTTCCTGTGGAAGGTGGGCGATATCAAAATCATCAACGGCCTCATCGACGGCACGGCCGCGGCGGTCTACGGCGTCACGCAGCGCACCGTGCGCATCCAAACCGGCTACATCTACCATTATGCCTTCGCCATGCTGATCGGGGTGGCGCTGCTCGTCAGCTACGTCATGTTCATGGGTGGGCCGCGCTAGTATGATGATCGAGAAGTTCGCCACATCATCTGCTGCTGGGTCGAGAAGCGAACTTCTCGATCTGAATCATACTCGCAGATTGACTCTGCTAGTGTCCTTCAGATCGCGAAATTCGTTCCACACGTGCGGCACAAGCCGACGAATTTCGCGATCAGGACACTAGATGGATCTCGCCAACGCCCCGCTCCTGTCGATCGTCATGTTCATGCCGCTGGTCGGCGCGGTGATCATCGGCTTCCTCAATGCCGACGCCAAAGGCAACGCCCGCTGGGTGGCGCTATGGACGACGATCATCACGTTCGCGATCTCGATCCTCATCTGGGTGCGGTTCGACCCGACCAACGCCGGCTTCCAGTTCGTCGAGGAGCGCGCCTGGCTCGACCTCTTCAAGTTCAAGCTCGGCGTCGACGGCATCTCGATGCTGTTCGTCATCCTGACGACGTTCCTGATGCCGCTCGTCATCCTGCAGAGCTGGGTGGTGATCGACGATCGCGTCAAGGAGTACATGATCGCCTTCCTGGTGCTCGAGACGCTGATGATCGGCGTCTTCTGCGCGCTCGATCTGGTGCTCTTCTATGTGTTCTTCGAAGGCGGCCTCATTCCGATGTTCCTCATCATCGGCATCTGGGGCGGCGCCAACCGGATCTATGCAACCTTCAAGTTCTTCCTCTACACGCTGCTCGGCTCGGTGCTGATGCTGCTCGCGCTGCTCGCCATGTACTGGCACGCGGGCACGACCGACATCCCGACGCTGATGACGGCGAAGTTCCCCGTCGACATGCAGTGGTGGCTGTGGCTCGCCTTCTTCGCCTCGTTTGCGGTGAAGCTGCCGATGTGGCCGGTCCACACCTGGTTGCCCGATGCGCACGTCGAGGCGCCGACGGGCGGCTCCGTGGTGCTGGCGGCGATCCTCCTGAAGATGGGCGGCTACGGCTTCCTGCGCTTTTCGCTGCCGATGTTCCCGCAGGCGAGCGAGCACTTCGCGCCGCTGATGTTTGCGCTGTCGGTCATCGCCATCATCTACACCTCACTCGTGGCGCTGGCGCAGACCGACATCAAGAAGCTCATCGCCTATTCGTCGGTGGCCCACATGGGCTTCGTGACGCTCGGCATCTTCACGTTCTCGACGCAGGGCGTCGAAGGCGCGATCTTCCAGATGCTGTCGCACGGCATCATCTCGGCCGGGCTCTTCCTCTGCGTCGGCGTCATCTATGACCGCATGCACACGCGCGAGATCGCGGCCTACGGCGGCCTCGTGCAGCGCATGCCGATCTACGCGGCGTTCTTCATGGTGCTCACGCTGGCCAACGTCGGCCTGCCGGGCACCTCGGGCTTCATCGGCGAGTTTTTGACGCTCCTTGCCGCCTTCAAGGTCAACACCTGGGTGGCGTTCCTGGCGACGACGGGCGTGATTCTCTCGGCGGCCTACGCGCTCTACGCCTACCGCCGCGTCATCTATGGCGCGCTGGTGAAGCCGGCGTTGAAAAACATCGAGGACGTGACGCCGCGCGAGATCGCGACGCTGGCGCCGCTGGTCGCGCTGACCATCTTCTTCGGCTTCTATCCTTCGCCGATCCTCGACGTCACTGCGGTGTCGGTGAAGAAGCTCGTCAGTACCTATGAGGCGGCGGTGAAGCCGGCAGCCTCGCCAGCCGCAGCAGTGCCAGCGGCGCGGCCCGCGTCTCCGCCCGCCCCGGCGCCCGCACCTAAGTAGAGGACCGGCCGTATGAACGCGTTATCCAGCTACGCGCCGATGTGGCCCGAGATCGTGCTCGCCCTGGGCGCCATGACGATCTTGATGCTCGGCGTGTTCCGCCACCAGGCGACGCCCGGGGCCGACTATGTCTCGGGTTGGCTGTCGGTCATCGTGCTGGTGTTCGCCGGCGTGCTGGTGGCTCAGGGGAGCGGCACGCGCGAGGTGATGTTCGAGGGTGCCTTTATCTCCGACGCCTTCGGCCGGTTCAGCAAGCTGCTCGTTCTCGGCGGCGCGGCGCTGGTGCTGGTGATGTCGTTCGATACGCTGGCCCGCGCCAAGCTGCTGACCGCCGAAATCTGCGTGCTGATGCTGCTCGCGGTGGCCGGCATGCTGCTTATGGTGTCGGCCGGCGACCTCATCGCCCTGTTCCTCGGGCTCGAGCTGCAGAGCCTGGCGCTCTACGTCATCGCCGCCATCGACCGCGGGCAGGTGCGCTCGTCGGAAGCCGGCCTCAAGTACTTCGTGCTCGGCTCGCTGTCGTCCGGCATGCTGCTCTACGGCGCCTCGCTCATCTACGGCTTTACCGGCTCGATCGATTTGTCGGTGATAGCGTCGGTGGCGCAGGGTCAGCCGGCGGCACAGAACATCGGGCTGATCGTCGGCCTCGTTTTCCTGCTCGTCGGCCTCGCCTTCAAGATCGGCGCCGTGCCGTTCCACATGTGGACGCCCGACGTCTACGAAGGCGCGCCGACGCCGGTCACCGCCTTCTTCGCCGCGGCGCCTAAGCTCGCCGCCATGGCGCTGCTGGTCCGCACGCTGCTTTACGGCTTCCCGGGCATTGCCCCGCAGTGGCAGCAGATCGTCGTGTTCCTCTCCATCGCCTCGATGCTGCTTGGCGCCTTCGCGGCGATCGGCCAGCGCAACATCAAGCGGCTGATGGCCTACTCGTCCATCGGCCATATCGGCTATGCGCTCATCGGGCTCGCCGCGAACAGCGAGGCGGGCACGCAATCGGTGCTCGTCTATCTCGCCATCTACCTGGCCATGACGGTCGGCACCTTCGCCTGCATCCTGTCGATGCGCACCAAGGACGGCCCGGTGGAGGACATCGATTCTCTCTCCGGGCTCGCCAGCACCAACCTGTCGATGGCATTCGTGCTGGCGATGCTGCTGTTCTCGATGGCGGGCATTCCGCCGCTCGCCGGCTTCTTCGCCAAGCTCTACGTATTCGGCGCGGCGGTGAAGGGTGGGCTCTACACGCTCGCCGTCATCGGCGTGCTGTCGAGCGTCGTCGGCGCCTACTACTACCTGCGCGTCGTCAAGATCATGTTCTTCGACGAGGCGAAGACCGCGTACTTGCCCGTCGAGCGCGGCGCCGGGTTCGTCATGACCCTTTCGGCGGCGTTCGTGCTGCTGTTCGTGCTCATTCCGGCGCCGCTCGTCGATGCGGCGCTCACCGCGGCGCGGGCACTGCACGTCGCGACAGCCGCCTCCGCCGCCCCATGAGCGACGTACCGGCGAGCCTGCCGGAGGGGACGCGCCTCGTCCATCTCGAGGAGGTCGACGGGACCAACGCCGAAGCGATGCGCCGGGTGCTGGCAGGCGAGGGCGGCCCGTTGTGGCTCACGGCCGAGCGGCAGACGGCAGGCCGCGGCCGCTCTGGACGCGCCTGGACCTCGGAACCGGGCAATCTCTTCGCGAGCTTCGTGGTGACGATCGACTGCCCGCCGGCGACGGCCGCGCAACTCTCGCTCGTTGCCGGCGTCGCCGTGATCGACGCACTCGGGGACGCGGGAGATGTTCCCGGCTTGCGCTTGAAATGGCCGAACGACATTCTTGTCGATACGGCGAAAACGGGCGGCATCCTCGTTGAAAGTACGTCGCGGCCCGGACGCAAGGGCACGGTTGCCGTCGTCGGCGTCGGCCTTAACCTCGCCGCAGCGCCGCAAGACCTGGGACGGGCCGCGACATATCTTGCGGCGCACGGATTAGCGCTTTCGCCGCGCGACGCGTTGTGCTTCCTGGCGCACACAATGAACGATTGGATCCGAATCTGGCACGGCGGCGATGGTTTCGCGCCCGTGCGCGAAGCGTGGCTCGAGCGCGCCGGCCCGCTGGGCGAAGCCATGTCCGTCAACGCCGCTGACGGCCCCGTGTCCGGCACCTTCGCCGGTCTCGACGACGATGGGGCGCTGTTGCTCGACACCGCCGACGGGCGCCAGCTCAGCTTTGCCTTCGGCGACGTCACGCTCGCTGCGAAAGACGATCACGCATGAGCCAGCAACCGCGGAGTGCCGGCCGCAGTCCGGGCGGCGACGAACTCGTGTTCCTCGCGCTCGGCGGTCTCGGCGAAATCGGCATGAACGCCTACCTTTACGGCTTCGGGCCGGAGGACGCGCGCCGCTGGCTGATGGTCGATTGCGGCATCACATTCCCTGAGGGCGAGTACGACCCGGGCATCGACGTCATCCTCCCCGATGTGCGCTTCATCGAGGAGAACCGCGCCGACCTCGCCGGTATCGTCATCACCCACGCGCACGAGGACCACATCGGCGCGGTGATCGAGCTGTGGCCGCGTCTCAGGGCGCCGGTCTACGCAACGCCGTTCTCCGCCGGGATGCTGCGCTCCAAGCTCGCCGAGCACGGCAACGGGCTGGAAATCCCCATCCACGTCATCCCGCTCGACAGCAAGTTCGACGTCGGGCCGTTCGCGATCGAACTGTTCAGCCTCGCGCACTCGATCCCGGAGATGAGCGCGCTGGCGATCCGCACGCCGCTCGGCACCGTGTTCCACACCGGCGACTGGAAGCTCGATGCCACGCCGACGGTCGGCGCGCCGGCTGATGCCGCGCGTCTCGCCAAGCTCGGCGACGACGGCGTCCTTGCCCTGATGATCGACTCGACCAATGCGTTCCGCGAGGGCATCTCGCCGTCGGAAGCCGACGTGGCCCGCTCGCTCGGCGAGATCATCGCCAAGGCGCCTCGACGTGTGGCGGTGACGACGTTCTCTTCTAACGTGGCGCGCGTCAAAGCCGTTGCCGAGGCGGCGCAGGCGGCAAACCGCCAGCTCGTCGTGGCCGGGCGCGCCCTGCACCGGGTGATCGACGTCGCCGTCGACACCGGCTACCTCCCGAAGGGCTTCCGCTACCTCGACCAGGACCAGTTCACCTACATCGACCGCTCGGACATCGTGCTCCTCTGCACCGGCAGCCAGGGTGAGCCGCGCGCCGCGCTCGCCCGCATCGCCGAGGAGGAGCACCCCGAGATCTCGCTCGACAAGGGCGACATGGTCATCTTTTCCTCGCGCACCATCCCCGGCAACGAGAAGGCCGTGGGCCGCATCCAGAACGGGCTCGCCCGCAACGGCTGCGAGATCCTCACCGACGGCGAGGCGCTGGTGCACGTCTCCGGGCATCCGCGTCGCGACGAGCTGCGCCAGATGTACCGCTGGATGCGGCCGAAGATCGTCGTGCCGATGCACGGCGAGGCGCGCCACCTGAAGGCGCAGGCCGAGCTTGCCCGCGAGATGGGCGCCAAGACGGTATTCACGCTGACCGACGGCGAGATTCTGCGGCTCGCGCCCGAACCCGCGGTGATCGACGACGCGCCGGTCGGACGCTTGTTCCGGGACGGTCGCCTGCTTGTCTCGGAAAGCGACGGGCCGGTGCGCGAGCGCCGGAAGCTGTCGATCGTCGGCGTGGTGGCGGTGAGCCTCGTCGTGTCGCGCAAGGGCGCGCTCATTGGCGAGCCGCTGGCGGTGCTCGACGGCGTCCCAGCGGAAAACGCGCAGGGCGACTCCGTGCTCGACATCGTGCTCGACGCGGTAGAGGGCACGATGCGCTCGATCCCGGAAAAGCACCGCAAGAATCCGGAAAGCCTGGCCGAGTCCGTGCGTCGCAGTGTTCGCGCGGCCGTCAACGAGGCTTGGGGCAAGAAGCCCATTTGCAAGGTGCTCGTGAACGTGGTCGATAGGGGCTGAGCGCCGAGGCGCCGCGAATCCGGCGGCTCCAGCGGGCCGCCGACCTCAACGACAGAGGAACTTCAATGATCGGACGCTTGAATCACGTTGCAATCGCGGTGAAAGACCTCGCCGCGGCGACCGCCGTCTACCGTGACGCGCTGGGCGCCGAGGTGACCCCGCCGCTGCCGCAGCCCGAGCACGGCGTGACGGTGGTGTTCATCACCCTGCCGAACACCAAGATCGAGCTCCTGGAGCCGATGGGCGCCAGCTCGCCGATCGCCAAGTTCCTCGAGAAGGCGCCCGACGGCGGCATCCACCATGTTTGCTACGAGGTCGATGACATCATCGCCGCCCGCGACAAGCTGAAGTCCCAGGGTGCGCGCGTGCTGGGTGACGGGACGCCGAAGATCGGCGCGCACGGCAAGCCGGTGCTGTTCCTGCATCCGAAGGACTTCTGCGGCACGCTCGTCGAGCTCGAGCAGGCCTAAGGGCCCGCCTACAAGGGAGTACGCGCGCATGGACCGCGTCATGGCCGTGGCGATCTACATCTTCATCTGGTGGATCGTGCTGTTCGCCGTGCTGCCGTTTGGCGTGCGTACCCAGGCGGAGGAGGGGGAGGTGGTGCCGGGCACACCGGAGAGCGCGCCCGCCAAGCCGCGCCTGCTCCGCATCTTCCTGATCAACACGCTGGTGGCGACGGTCGTCTTTGCGCTCGTCTACGCGGCGATCGTCTACAAGGTCGTCACGCCCGAGACTTTCCCCTGGTGAGCCCGCACGCGCGGCTCCCGCTCGACAATGCGCCCCCCCAAAAAGCGAAGAGCAAGGTCCATTGAACCTTGCTCCCGCATTGCCGTTGCTTCTTTTTTGATCGTGGAGCGCTGCCAGGACATTCCTGGAGGCTCGACACTTAGGCAGCCGACCACCTCTATGGGTAGTCTCGCGCCGTCTTCTTCCCTAGACTTGGGCTGTCTGCCGCCTGTTTCGGCGACTTTGGACCCACCCTTATGGCGAGTACGTTTACTCGACGCGCGGCCTTCTGTCACGCGGCTTCATGCGCTGCTGCGAAAAAAAATTTGCTCCGGCCAACGCTCAATTCGCGCGTGCAATCAAGGCATCGGCGCACCTGATGCAGATCAGGTCGGCGCTGTCGGGAAGGGACGTGGGCTGAGCGTGGAGAGTGCGCACAGGGTGGTAAGCAGCCCGGGATTGCCACCTGCCTGGATTAAGGCTACCAGCCCGAACCGTGGGTCCTCGGCCCGAAAACACACAGCGATCCGGCTCCTATGCGCCTTTCCCGTTCCCTCCTTCCCACCGTGCCGGTTAAGTCGCCGAGGAGGGCGGGCCGATGAGCAAGCGCGCGCTTTCCGTTACCCGCGAGCAGGACTTTCCCGAGTGGTATCAAGTCGCCGTTCGTGACGGCGACATGGCCGAGACGAGCCCCGTGCGCGGCTGCATGGTCATCAAGCCGTGGGGCTGGGGCGTATGGGAGCGCATCCAGGCCGAACTCGACGCCCGTATCAAGGATACCGGGCACGAGAACTGCTACTTCCCGCTGTTCATCCCGATGAGCTTCCTCGCCAAGGAGGCCGAGCACGTCGAAGGCTTCGCCAAGGAGATGGCGGTCGTCACCCACCACCGCCTGAAGAACGAGGGCGGCAAGCTGGTGGTCGACCCGGCGGCCAAGCTCGAGGAGCCGCTCATCGTGCGGCCGACCTCGGAGACGATCATCGGCGACGCGTTCCAGCGCTGGATCAAGAGCTATCGCGACCTGCCGCTGCTCATCAACCAGTGGGCCAACGTGGTGCGCTGGGAGATGCGCACGCGGCTGTTCCTGCGCACCACCGAGTTCCTCTGGCAGGAGGGGCACACGGCGCACGCCGATCGCGACGACGCCATGGCCGAGACGCGAAAGATGCTCGAGGTCTACCGCGAGTTCGCCGAGAACGTGCTGGCGATGCCGGTCATCGCCGGCGAGAAGCCGGCGAACGAGCGCTTCCCCGGTGCCGACAACACCTATTCGATCGAAGCGATGATGCAGGACGGCAAGGCCCTGCAGGCCGGCACGTCGCATTATCTCGGCACCCACTTCGCCGAAGCTCAGAACATCCAGTTCCAGAACCGTGAAGGCCAGCTCGAATACTGCCACACGACGAGCTGGGGCGTGTCGACACGGCTGATCGGTGGCGTGATCATGACGCACGGCGACGACGACGGCCTGCGCATGCCGCCCAAGATCGCGCCACGCCAGATCGTCATCGTGCCGATGCTGCGCGACAAGCCCGAGGACAAGGACCTCCTCGACTACTGCGCCTCGCTCGAGAAGGAGCTGAAGGCGAAGGGCATCCGCGTGCTGGTCGACGCCAAGCCGGTCAAGTCGGCTGAGAAGCGGTGGAACTGGGTGCGCCGCGGCGCACCGGTGATCGTCGAGATCGGTGGCCGCGATGCCGCCGGCGGCAACGTCACATTCATGCGCCGCGACGTCCTGCGCGACGGCGACAAGATCGTCTCGCACACCAAGCCGGTCGCCGAGTTCGTCGCCGGGGCGCCCGCGCTGCTCGACGACATCCAGGCCAAGCTTTTCGCCGAGGCGAAAGCACGCCTCGACGGCAACATCGTCACCGGCATCAAGACCTTCGACGAACTCGCCGAATATTTCGGTGCTGCGGACGCCGAGGACGAAGGCGGAGCGTTCAAGGGCTGGGCCTACGTCGCCTGGGCGAAGCCGGAAGGCGCCAAGCTGGAGGCAATTGCCGAGCGACTGAAAGCGCTTAAGTTGACGATTCGCAACGCGCCGCTCGACCAGAAGCCCGTGGAAGGAATGTGCCTGTTCACCGGTGATGCGGCGCGTGAATATGTGCTGATCGGACGCGCCTACTAGGGCCGAGTGCGGCCCAATCGGCGCACCATTGACGATGGTCTGAGACGGGGCCTTGCGCAACGCAATCTGGCCCGATTGCGGGGGTAGCTGTGCTGCCCACCCAAGAAGCGCAAGAAGCGGAGGAGTTTCGGGGGGATGACAGCGGCCGTTGCTGACACCAAGCCGTTTACCCTGTTCGAGTGGATGCTCGCGCTGCGCTACCTGCGCGCCCGCCGCTCGGAAGGCTTCATTTCGGTCATCGCCGGGTTCTCGTTCACCGGCATCATGCTGGGCGTCGCCACGCTGATCATCGTCATGGCGGTGATGAACGGATTCCGCAACGAGCTGTTCGCCAAGATCCTCGGTCTCAATGGCCACGTCATCGTCAACAAGATCGGCGGTCCGTTCGACGACTACGACGAGGTGACGAAGCGCATCAATGAGATGACCGGCATCAAGTCGGCGATGCCGCTGATCGAGGGGCAGGTGATGGTCTCCTCGGCCGTGCAGGCGACGGGTGCGCTCGTGCGCGGCATGTCTGAAGAGGGCATGCGCTCCCTGCCGCTCCTCGCCGACAACATCCGCTTCGGCTCGCTCGACGGTTTCGGGCAGGGCTCGGGCATCGCCATCGGCACGCGCCTCGCCAACATGCTGCGCGTCAACGTCGGCGACACGATCACGCTCGTCTCGCCGCGTGGGGCCTCGACGCCGTTCGGCACCGCGCCGCGCACCAAGCCGTATGTGGTCGCCGCCCTGTTCGAGATGGGCATGGCCGAATACGACCGCACGATGGTCTTCATGCCGCTGCTCGAAGCGCAGCGCTACTTCTCGCGCGGGCCGGAGGTGGACGCCATCGAGGTGATCGTCGACCACCCCGAGCACATCGATAATTTCGTCCGCGAAATAAAGCGGGCGGTGGGTCCGGCCAACCACGTCTCCGACTGGCGGGCACGCAACGAGACGTTTTTCACGGTGCTCGAGGTCGAGCGCAACGTGATGTTCATCATCCTCTCGCTCATCGTGCTGGTCGCGGCGCTTAACATCATCTCCGGATTGATGATGCTGGTGAAGGACAAGGGACGCGACGTCGCCATCCTGCGTACCATGGGCGCTTCGCGCGGCTCGATCATGCGGGTGTTTCTGATCACCGGCGCCTCGATCGGCGTGGTCGGCACCTTGGCCGGCCTGGTGCTCGGCATCGTCTTCTGTCTGAACATCGAATACATCCGCGAGTTCGTCTCGTGGATGTCGAACACGACCCTGTTCGACCCGAACGTCTACTATCTGACGCGCCTGCCGGCCGACATGGAGCCGCGTGAGACGGCTTCGATCGTCGGCATGGCGCTTGCCCTGTCCGTGCTCGCCACGCTCTATCCATCGTGGCGCGCTTCAACTCTCGATCCCGTCGAGGCGCTGCGCTACGAATGAGCGAACGTCGGATGACAGCCCTGGCCGAGGAACTCCTAGCCGTGCGGGACACCGGGAGAGACTTTGCCACGCAACCGGCGCTGCGGCTCGATCGCCTGGTGCGCGCCTTCTACCAGGGGTCCCGCAAGATCGAGGTGCTCAACGGCGCCTCGGCCGACATCTTCCCCGGGCAGGCGGTGGCGCTGGTCGGCCCGTCGGGCGCCGGCAAGTCGACGCTGCTCCACATCTCCGGCCTTTTGGAAACGCCCGATGGCGGCCGCGTCATCATCAACGGCCGCGACTGCACCGGGATGCCCGACGCCGAGCGCACGCGCGTGCGTCGCGTGCAGATGGGCTTCGTCTATCAGTTCCACCAGCTGCTGCCTGAGTTCTCGGCGCTGGAGAACATCATGATCCCGCAGCTGATCCTCGGCCGCACCAAGAAGCAGGCGCGCCAACGGGCGGCGCAGCTCTTGGGCTCTCTGGGGCTTGCCGATCGCGTCGACCATCGTCCGGCCCAGCTTTCGGGCGGCGAGCAGCAGCGCACCGCCATCGCGCGCGCGCTGGCCAATGACCCGCGGCTCATCCTCGCCGACGAACCGACCGGCAATCTCGACCCGCACACGGCCGAGCACGTGTTCGACGCGCTGATCCACCTCATTCGCACGACGGGCGTGGCGGCGTTGATCTGCACGCACAACCTCGACCTCGCGCGGCGCATGGACCGGGTCCTGCGGCTGGAGAACGGCATGCTGGTCGAAGTGCAGCCCCTGGCGCTGCGCTAGCGCGACCCCGGCGGCGGCCGACTTCCAAAAAAAATACAAGCAGACTGTCGAATCCGGCAAACGCCGTTCGTCGTGTCGATGTAAGCGGGGGACTGCACCTCCGAGAAGCCGACAAAGGGGACCTATGATGCCCAAGATGATCTTCGTGAACCTGCCGGTGGAGGATCTTGCCGCCGCGACCCGCTTCTACGAGGCGATCGGGTGCGTGAAGAACGAGCAGTTCAGTGACCACCGGGCGTCCTCCATGGTCTGGTCGGATGCCATCACTTTCCATCTGCTGACGCGCGACTACTTCGCGACCTTCACCCCGAAGCCGGTCGCCGACGCGCGCCAGTCGTGTGAGGTGCTACTCGCAATCACCCTCGACAGCCGCGAAGCCGTGGACGCCATCGCCGAGGCAGCGGCGACCAGCGGCGGGAAGGCCGACGTCCGCGCGCCCATGGACATGGGCTGGATGTACAATCGCGCCTTCGAGGACACCGACGGCCATATCTTCGAGGCCGTGTGGGCCGATATGGCCGCCATGAACGAGCAGATGGGCAAAGCGGAGTGACGCCGTCCCTCGGTGCTGTGAACGGAGCGATTCCCGCGGGATAGGCGGACGGCAAGCCTTGGGCTGCCTTCCCGGCTGGTCTAAATATGTGCCATGAACGCTCCGACTCGCCTGCCGGATTCCGGTCAGCCCGCGACGCCTGCGCGGGCGCGCTTCGTGCACCTCAAGGTGCATTCCGCCTATTCGCTGCTGGAAGGCGCATTGCCCATCGGCAAGCTGGCGAAGCTTGCTGCCGCGCATAGCTTTCCAGCGCTCGGGCTGACCGACACCAACAATCTGTACGGCGCGCTCGAGTTCTCCGACAAGTTGGCCGACGCGGGCATCCAGCCGATCGTCGGCGTGGTGCTCTCCATCGATTTCGAGGATCGCCGCCACGACGCGACCGAGCGCGGCACGCCGGCGCAGCGCATTCCCGGCGACGGCAACGTTGCCCTGCTCGCCATGAACGATGCGGGCTACGCCAACCTGATGAAGCTCGTCAGCCGTGCGCATCTCGAGACGAACGACGTTGAGGGTGCGCACTCGAAGGCCACCGTGCTGGCCGAGCATGCGGACGGATTGATCGCGCTCACCGGCGGTCCCGACGGTCCGATCGACCGGGCGCTGCGCGACGGACAGAAGGCGCTCGCCGAGGCGCGGATCGACCTGCTGAAGAAAATGTTCGGCGACCGGCTGTACGTCGAGCTGCAGCGGCACGGGCTCAAGTCGGAGCACGACGTCGAACCGCAACTGCTCGCGTTCGCCTACGGTAAGGGCATTCCCATCGTCGCCACCAACGAAGCGTACTTCGCTTCGCCCGACGACTACGAGGCGCACGACGCGCTGCTGTGCATCGCCGCCGGCCGCTACGTGGTCGAGGACGATCGCCGGCGGGTGACGTGCGAGCACGACTTCAAGAGCGGCGAGGCGATGGCGGAGGTGTTCGCCGACCTGCCCGAGGCGCTCGACAACACCATCGAGATCGCCAAGCGCTGCGCCTTCCGGCCGGAGGGCCGCAAGCCGATCCTGCCGCGCTTCGTCGCCGCGAAGGGCGACGTGAGCGCCGACGAGGTTGCCAAGCTCGAAGCCAACGAGCTGCGCCGCCAGGCGGAGGCCGGACTCGCCGAACGCCTTGCCGCCGCGGCACCGGCCGAGGGCTTCACGCGCGCGGACTATGAAAAGCGGCTCGCCTACGAGCTCGACGTCATCGCCGGCATGAAATTTCCGGGCTACTTCCTCATCGTCGCCGACTTCATCAAGTGGGCGAAGGGGCAGGGCGTGCCGGTGGGCCCGGGCCGCGGCTCGGGCGCCGGCTCCGTCGTCGCCTGGGCACTGACCATCACCGACCTCGACCCGCTGCGCTTCGGACTGCTGTTCGAGCGCTTCCTCAATCCGGAACGCGTGTCGATGCCGGACTTCGACATCGACTTCTGCCAGGATCGCCGTGACGAGGTGATCCGCTACGTGCAGAGCAAGTACGGCCACGACCGCGTGGCGCAGATCATCACCCACGGCAAGCTGCAGGCGCGCGCGGTGCTGCGCGATGTCGGCCGCGTGCTGCAGATGCCGTACGGGCAGGTGGACCGGCTGTGCAAGCTGGTGCCGAACAATCCGGCCAATCCCGTCACGCTGCCCGAGGCTATCGCCAGCGAGCCGAAGCTGCAGGAGCAGATCGACGCCGACCCGATGGTCGCTCGCCTCGTCGAGATCGCGCAGAAGCTGGAAGGCCTCTACCGCCACGCCTCGACGCACGCCGCCGGCATGGTCATCGGCGATCGGCCGCTGGTCGAGCTGGTGCCGCTGACGCGCGACCCGAAGACGAACTCGCCCGTCACGCAATTCAACTGGAAGCTGGTCGAGGCCGCGGGCCTCGTGAAGTTCGACTTCCTCGGGTTGAAGACGCTCACCGTGCTGCAGAAGGCGGTGGAGCTGGTCAAACGCGGGCGCCGCATCGACGTCGATCTGCTGGCGCTGCCGCTCGACGACAAGAAATCCTACGAGCTGCTGGCGAAGGCGGACACGGTCGGCGTGTTCCAGCTGGAATCGACGGGCATGCGCGAGAGCCTCAAGCGGCTGAAGCCCGACCGCTTCGAGGACATCATCGCCATGGTGGCGCTCTACCGCCCCGGCCCTATGGACAACATCCCGACCTACATCAACCGCAAGCACGGCGAGGAGCCGGTCGACTGCCTCGATCCGATGCTGGAAGGCATCCTCAGGGAGACCTACGGCGTCATCATCTATCAGGAGCAGGTCATCCAGATCGCCCAGGTGATGGGCGGGTATACGCTGGGCCAGGCCGACCTTCTGCGCCGCGCCATGGGCAAGAAGGACAAGGCGGAGATGGCGCGCCATCAGGCCAAGTTCGTCGAAGGCGCCATGTCGAAGGGCGTGTCGAAGAGGGACGCGACCTACATCTTCGAGCTGGTCGACAAGTTCGCCGGCTACGGCTTCAACAAATCGCACGCCGCGGCTTATGCGCTGGTGAGCTACCACACGGCCTACATGAAGGCGAACTACCGCGAGGAGTTCCTCGCCGCCTCCATGACCCTCGACATGAGCAACACCGACAAGCTCTCCATGTTCGCGGCGGAAGCGCGCAAGAGCGGCATTACGGTGCAGCCGCCGTCGGTCAATGCCTCGGAGGTGGATTTCCTCGCCGAAGCCTCGAAGGAAGCAGGCAAGCCCGGCGCGATCCGCTATTCGCTCGCCGCCTTGAAGAACATCGGTGCGTCCGCCGTCGCCACCATTGTCGAGGACCGCAAGGCGAAAGGCCCGTACAAGTCGCTCGCCGACTTCGCCGCACGCCTCAATCCGAAGGCGCTCAACAAGCGCGGTATCGAGACGCTCGGGGCAGCCGGTGCCTTCGACGGGCTGGAAGGCAATCGCGCGCTGGTGCTCGCCAACGTCGACCAGATTCTCGAGCTGGCGCAGCGGATGGACCAGGAGAAGGCCGACGGCCAGGCGGACTTCTTCTCGCTGGGTGGAGGGGGTGGCGCCAAGGCGGAACCGTCGCTACAACTCCGGCCGGCGACGGCCTGGACCCCGATGGAGCGGCTCAGCCACGAGTTCGATGCCGTCGGCTTCTATCTGTCGGGGCATCCGCTCGATCAATACGAGCAGGCGCTGCAGAAGCTGGGCGTCAAACGCTACGTCGAGTTCGAGGCGATGACCGAGCGCGGCGCCACCTCGGGCGCGCTCGCCGGCATCGTCATCGCCGCGCGCGAGCGCCGCTCGCAGAAGGGCAACAAGTTCGCCTTCGCGTTGTTCTCCGATACGACCGGCCAGTTCGAGGCGGTCATCTTCTCCGATACGCTCGCCGCCGCGGGCGCCCTGTTGGAGCCCGGCACCCCGGTGAAGCTCATGGTCTCCGCCGAGCGCGAGGGCGATACGGTGAAGATGCGCGTCGAGGGCATCGAGGCCCTCGACAAGGCGGTCGCCAGCGTGCAGCGCGGCCTGAAGCTGGTGCTCGACCGGCGCGTCATCGAGAAGAACACGAACGCGCTCGCGCAGATCAAGGCGCGCCTGAAGCCCGGCAAAGGCGAGATCCGCTTCGTGCTGCCGCTCGGCGACCGCGGCAAGGAGGTCGAGCTTTCCGCCGCCGGCCGCTACGACGTCTCCCCAGCGATGGCGGGCGTTCTGTCGACGCTGCCCGGCGTTTCCGAAGTGTTAGAAATCTAAACGTACGCTGAGCCCCAGCACCTATTCGATACAATTTGTGCAAAGGGGTTCGTATCGTGCTTCGCTCTGTCCTCGGCGCCGCGTTGCTGCTCGCGCCCTTCGCCTCGCCGGCGCTCGCCGTCTCCTTGTCGTCGCCGGCAGCAGCCGTGTCCTCGCCTCACGCGATCGCCACCTACTGCCCACGCCCGCTGCACCGGGCCACGCGCCTCATCATCGTCACCGTGCCCGACATGACCTCGGTGAAGGGGACGCTGCACACCTTCGAGCGGCGCAGCCCGGCCGATGCAACCTGGTTGCGCTCCGGGCCGCCTGAGGCCGCCGTCGTCGGCGCGACAGGTATCGGTTGGTCGGAGGACTTCGACTACCTCGCCAAGAAGGACGAGCCGGTGAAGCGCGAAGGCGACAAACGCACGCCGGCCGGCATTTTCCGCGTTGCCGGGCCGTTCGGCTTCGAGGCGAACAAGGTCGCCGGCTACACCAAGCTGGAGCCGGGCCGCAGCTTCTGCGTCGACGATCCGACGTCGCTGTTCTATGGCAAGATCGTCAGCAAGCAGCTCGCCGCGACGACGAAGAGCGCCGAGGACATGTCGGCGGTGCCGGGCCTGAAACGCGCGCTGATGGTCGACTACCCGGCGCGTCGCGGTGCGAAGGCCGGCTCGTGCATCTTCATCCACGTCTGGGACGGTGCCGAGGCCGGCACGAAAGCGCGCATCGGCATGCCGGAAGAGCGCGTCTCCGTGCTGCAGGAGTGGAGCAGCAAGGGCTTCACCGCGATTGCCGTCATCTCGGAGCAAGCGGCGCCGCGCTTCAAGGGCTGTCTGCCGCTCAACTCGGCAACGAGCAAGAACGAGCAGCCGGCGGTCGTGCCCGAGCCGAACCCGCGCCGCACGCCTAAGGACCAGCGCGCCGAGCTGACCGTGACGCCGGTCTCCGCGCCGACGCGATAGACCAGCACTTGCCTCCCGCGCACGGTGCTCGCGGCGCTCAGTGACCGACGATGGTGCCCCATGCCTTGTCGAAGCTAAGGGCGGCAAGGTCGTCGGCCTTGATCCAGAAAGTGCATTCGCCGGCGTCGCCGAAGCCCATTTGCCGAATGGGGTCCGACGACAGCCGCAGCAGGCAGATGTCGGGATCGTCGATAGCTTTGGCGTCCTGGCTCGATGCGACGTGGCCGAGCATCTGATGCTGGCTCAGCTGCGGCATGCCTGCCGACCAGAGCAGCGTAAAGTCCGCCGCAAGGGCATCATAGTATCTGGCAGGGAATTTCTCGGGCGCCGTTGTTGCGAGCGCGTTGACGGTGTCGATGAGCGCCGCGCGGACATGCCGGTTGGTTTCGATGTTGAGCGCCACTCTCGGCTGCGCCGACGGAAGGAAAGGCTGTTCGCCATGAATGGTGGCGAGCCATGCGTTCAACGCCCTTCCGTCGGCGTCCGACGGGTTGCCCAAAGGCCCGATCTCTCGCGCGCGGTCGATCCATTGCAGGGCCGCGCCGACGATGGCGTGGATGTGCCGCTTGCCCTCTGGACCGAGGTCCTTGCCGCGGGCCTCACCAAGGAACTGCGCTTCTTTGACGACATGCCGCGCAAGGCGATCGATCATGATGCCGAGCTGCGGGAAACGAACGCCATCGGTTCGCCAAGGCTCGTCGTAACGCCTGCCCGTGCTGTGCTCCCAGCCCAGATGATAGGCTCTCTGCCGATTGGTGGTCCCCGTCGCCGCCACGAAAGCGTCGAGCCGCTTGAAGCGCACGCGTTCGTCGTAGACTTCGGCGATGCTCCCATTCTGCTTCGATGCGGCGTGAAATTCGTCACGGTTCTCCGCCAGCATGGACCACGCATCGGCAGGGCTTTGGTGCGGGAATACCTTCTCGAAGTGGCCACCGATGTCTTGGAACGCCCCGGCGCTCGGCCAGGTATCGATCCGCGTCGCAACAAGGGGCCACTCGACGTGGATCTTGGGACCCTCTTCACCGGGCAGGCCGCCGTAGGCCGCGATCTCGTCGCCCGCGGCATAGGCTTCGTAGAGGGGCGGCAGCTCCTGCGGAGGCTCGCGGTCCGGCGTCTCGGCCGGCATCCTTTCGATGTAGAGGACGCGTGTGTCGTCGCGCGGATCTTTCGCGCTCCAATCCTGGTCCATGTCGCAGCCGAAGAAGAACAGCACGCCCCGCGCCGGCAGGCGATCGCTCAAGCGCGGCAGCTCCGCGCAATCGATCTGGGCCAGGAAATGCAGCGGCACGGCCTGGCGGCGGTGCCTTCCCATCGGCCAGGGGCAGTCCCCCGGAAGATTAGGCCGACCGCCGATCTTGCTGCGCACCTTCGGTGCCGCATGTGGCGGAAAGGGCGAAAAGAGCAGGACGGCCGGCTCGCGGTGTTGCTCGAGGAGCCAGGCGACAAGGCTCAGATCTTTGTCCGAAAGCATCCGGCGGCTCGCTCGACAGGCAACGGAGTGTCACGGCCGGCCGGCTGGACACCATGTCGCTAATGAGGAGACGGATTGCCGGCTCCTCTTGCGCAATGCTGGAGGAAAGATTCTCGCGGGAAGTCGCGAAGGGTGCCTGCCGCTCAACTCGGCGACGAGCAAGAACGAGCAGCTGTGAACCGCTCGCCGCACTCGAGGCTTGCCGAATCTCGTGCCATTACTTCCAAAATCTATCGTAGAGGCTGAGGCCGATCTCGATCCCGATCAGCGCGATGATGTACCACTCCAGCCGGTGAGAGGTGCGCGTCGCGAAGAGGTCGGTGAGTGTATCCGCGGTGCCGCGGATCACGTCCAGCTTGCGCGAAATGGCGAGCCCGCGCTGGGTGAGGTCGTACTCGTCGACGAGACGCGCCCAGAAGCGCTCGAGCTCCGGATGGTCCCACAACACGTCTGGCTTGTCGTCGAGGTCGACGCGCTCTGCGAGCCGCTGCTGGATGAGCAGCGCTTCGCCGATCTGCTCTAGCAAATCGCCCTGCGGGCTGCGCGGAAGGTGCCGCTTCTGCAGCGTCTTGGCGACTTCCTCGATGCGGTCGAAGGCAACCGCGATGCGCCGCTCGTCGTAGGCGAAGGCGACGCTCATTGCCAAAGCCTCGGCAACGAGCAGCAGCCGGTCGTTGTCGGCCGCCTTGATCTGCAGGTCGCCGGTCGGGGTGAGCATGCCCTCGTCCTCGCCCTTGACGATCAGGCGCACGCTTTCGGTCTCGCGGTCGGCGAGGGGCTCGATGATCCGGTCGGCGAGGCCGCGGATCAGCGCCTCCTCATCCACGGGGTTCATGGCGATGAATACCGCCGCCCCCGACTTGAAGAGCACGGCGACGCCGTCGCCCGAGGTCCGAAAGGCGAGCGGGACGCTCGAAAACGCGTCCTCGCGCTCCAGCCCCTTGACGTCGATGCGCTCGCCGAGCTGCAGCGCCCGAACGTGAATAACCCTGTTGTTCATGCCACTTTTCCGTCCCCGGCGGGCTTAACGAAGGCCCGCGGCGGGGCCGAGCTTGTCATTTGCAGGTGTAGACTCTATAAGCGCGGCCATCTCACACGTGGATCTCGCGCCGGGCGGATTAAAAGCCCCGCCAGGCGCTCCGGTGGGCCACTCCCTTTATGCAGGGATAGCCCTCTTCGGTCCACGGAGGCTCAACCGGAAAAGGACTACCCATGGCGCTTCCCGCGTTCAACATGCGTCAGCTTTTGGAAGCTGGCGTGCACTTCGGTCACCAGTCGCATCGCTGGAACCCCAAGATGGCGCCCTTCATCTACGGCGCCCGCAACAACATTCACATCATCGATCTGACGCAGACGACGCCGATGCTGCATCAGGCGCTGGTCAAGATCTCCGACACGGTCGCCAGCGGCGGCCGCGTGCTGTACGTCGCCACCAAGCGCCAGGCCTCGGACTCGATCGCCGACAGCGCCAAGCGCAGCGCCCAGTACTTCATCAATCATCGCTGGTTCGGCGGCACGCTGACCAACTGGAAGACCATCTCCCAGTCGATCCGCCGTCTGCGCCAGCTGGACGACATTCTCGCCGATCCGCAAGGTCGCACGAAGAAGGAAATCCTGACGCTGACGCGCGAGCGCGAGAAGCTCAACCAGGCTCTCGGCGGTATCAAGGACATGGGCGGCACGCCTGACCTCCTGTTCGTTATCGATACGAACAAGGAGAGCATTGCCATCCAGGAAGCCAAGAAGCTCGGCATTCCGATCGTCGCCATCGTCGACACCAACTGCGATCCGGACGGCATCGACTACCCGATCCCGGGCAACGACGACGCCGGCCGCGCCATCACGCTCTATTGCGATCTCATCGCCCGCGCCGCGCTCGACGGCCTGGAGCGCAGCCAGACGTCGGCGGGCGTCGACGTCGGCGCTTCCGAAGCGCCTCCGGGAGAGAACCTGCCGGTCGTGTTCAAGGGCATCGAAGCCGCTCGCGGCGAGCCGGACGACCTGAAGCGCATCACCGGCATCACGCCGAAGCTGGAGCAGCGCCTCAACGACGCCGGTGTGTTCCACTTCTGGCAGATCGCCGATCTCGACGCCGAGCAGACCCAGGCGCTCGATCGCAAGCTGAAGCTCAAGGGCCAGGTCGAGAACGACAAGTGGAGCGAGCAGGCCAAGAAGCTGGTCGAGGCGAGGGCCGTCTAAGAACGCTGCCGCTGCGGCGGCGGTTTCGGCTTCCAGTCAACCCGCGGGCGCCAAGTCGCGCCCGCCAAGCAATGAGCTGAGACATGACGATTTCCGCGAGTCTCGTGAAGGAACTGCGCGAAAAGACCGGCGCCGGCATGATGGATTGCAAGGCGGCGCTGACCGAGGTGAAGGGCGACATCGATGCCGCTATCGACTGGCTGCGCAAGAAGGGTCTATCGAAGGCCGCCAAGAAGGCAGGCCGCGTTGCCGCCGAAGGTCTTGTCGGCGTTACCGCATCGGGCAAGTCCGGCGCGGTCGTCGAGGTCAACTCGGAAACCGACTTCGTCGCCCGCAATGAGCAGTTCCAGGAGATGGTGACCAAGATCGCCTCGCTCTCCGGCGCCGCACAGGGCGACGTCGCCAAGCTGCTCGCCACCACCTACCCCGGCAAGAAGACCACCGTCGAGGAGCAGGTGAAGGAGCTGATCGCCACCATCGGCGAGAACATGAACCTTCGCCGTACGGCGGCTCTTACCGTCAAGGACGGGGTCGTTGCCGACTACGTGCACAACAAGATCGCCGATGGCCTCGGCAAGATCGGTGTGCTGGTTGCCGTCGAGAGCACCGGCGACAAGAAAGCGCTCGAAAACCTCGGGCGTCAGCTCGCCATGCACATCGCTGCGGCCAATCCGCAGGTGGTCAACGTCGAGGATCTGTCGAAGGAAGCGCTCGAGCACGAGCGCGCGATCTACGTCGCGCAGGCCAAGGCCGATCCGAAGAACGCCGGCAAAACTGACGAGATCCTGGCCAAGGCGAGCGAGGGCCGTCTGCAGAAGGAGTTCGTCAACCAGGCGGTTCTCCTCAAGCAGGTCTTCGTCATCGACGGGAAGGCGACCGTCACGGATATCCTCAAGAAGGCCGAGAAGGACCTTGGGGCTCCCGTCAAGGTCACCGGCTTCGTCCGCTACGCGCTGGGCGAGGGCATCGAGAAGAAGGAAGACGACTTCGCAGCGGAAGTCGCCGCCGCGGTCGGCGCCAGCAACTAAACGAGAATACCCCTGGGGCGCGTCTACAACGGCGCGCCCTAGGCGAATCTCCGCCTAGTGAGGTAGGTAAGGTGGCCGGCCGGCTTGCGGCTACCGGCTGCACCGCGGGGCAAGCGAGGAGGCGGTCATCATGGCAGCGGCAGTGACGGCCGGATCCGGCCTCGTCTACAAGCGGCTCCTGCTGAAGCTTTCCGGCGAAGCCCTGATGGGCAAGGGCGAGTTCGGCATCGACATGTCGGTCGCCGAGCGCCTGTCGCGCGAGATCGCCGAGGCGATCGGGGCCGGCGCCGAGATCGCCGTGGTCGTCGGCGGCGGCAACATCTTCCGCGGCCTGGCCGGCGCCGCCAAGGGCATGGAACGCGCCACCGCCGACTACATGGGCATGCTCGCGACGGTGATGAACGCGCTCGCCCTGCAGAACGCGCTGGAGAACTCCAACGTGCCGGCGCGCGTGCTCTCCGCCATTCCCATGCCGACGGTGTGCGAAAGCTACGTCCGCCCCAAGGCGCTGCACCACATGAAGGCGGGCCGCGTAGTGATCTTCGCCGCCGGCACCGGCAATCCCTTCTTCACCACGGACACCGCGGCGACGCTGCGGGCGATCGAGATGGACTGCCAGGCCGTGGCCAAGGCCACCCAGGTCGATGGCGTCTACGATAGCGATCCGCGCAAGAACGCCGGCGCCAAGCGCTTCGACAAGCTCGACTATTCCGAAGTTTTAGCGCGCGATCTCAAGGTCATGGACGGCGCGGCGATCGCCCTTGCTCGCGATAACGGACTTCCGGTAATTGTCTTTTCCATCGAGGAGCCGGGCAACCTCTTGAAGGTGCTGCGCGGCGCCGGACGCGCGACCGTGATCGCATGAGCGATTTTGGCGTCGGCGCGCGTTTCGGAAACCATTAGACCGGCCCCCGCGGCGGCAGAGCGTCTCGCTCCGCCCGCGCGCCGAAGGAGACAAGCATGGCCAGCAACTTCGACCTCAACGATCTCGAGAAGCGCATGCGCTCGACCATCGAGAACCTGAAGCGAGAGCTGTCGGGCCTGCGCACGGGCCGCGCCAGCACGCACCTCCTCGACCCGATCCAGGTGACGGTCTACGGCTCGAAGATGCCGATCAACCAGGTGGCGACGGTTTCGGTGCCGGAGCCACGCACCATCTCGGTGCAGGTCTGGGACAAGAGCAACGTGCAGGCCGTCGATAAGGCGATCCGCGAGGCGAACCTTGGATTGAACCCGATCGTCGACGGGACGCTGTTGCGCCTGCCGATCCCGGCGCTGACCGCCGACCGCCGCGTCGAGCTCGCCAAACTCGCCCACAAGTACGCCGAGCACGGCCGCGTCGCGATCCGCAACGTGCGCCGCGAGGGCATGGACCTCCTCAAGAAACTGGAGAAGGACCACAAGATCAGCCAGGACGACCACCACAAGTCATCGGCCAGGGTGCAAGAGCTCACCGACAAGCTGATTAAGGAGATCGATGAGACCCTCGCCTCCAAGGAGGCCGAGATCCACAAGGTCTGACGCCTTTGAGAATGGCGGCTTTGCCGCTATCCTCCGCTCTCGCTCCTCGCAACCGAAAGCCCCGCGGTGACGGACACCAGCCCAAAGCCTGCACCCGAGCGTGCCGACGGCCACCCGCGCCACGTCGCCATCATCATGGACGGCAACGGGCGCTGGGCCACTAAGCACGGCCTGCCACGCGCCGTCGGGCACCGTAATGGGGTCGAGGCGGTGCGCCGCACCGTGCGCGCGGCGATCGAGCTGGGCATCCCCTACCTCACGCTCTACAGCTTCTCGTCGGAGAACTGGTCGCGTCCAATGGACGAGATCGACGACCTCATGGGGCTGATGAAGCGCTTCATCCGCCGCGATCTCGCCGAGCTGCATCAGGCGGGCGTCAAGATCCGCGTCATCGGCGAGCGCACGCAGGTCGATCCCGAGCTGATGGCGTTGATCGACGAGGCCGTCGAGCTGACCACATCCAACACCGCGATTACGCTGATCATAGCCTTCAACTACGGCGCTCGGGGCGAAATCGCCAAGGCGGCGCGGGCACTGGCAGAGCAGGTTGCCGCCGGCACCTTGAAGACGTCGGAGATCAACGTCGATACGCTCGGCGCCGCTCTCGACACGGCCGGCATTCCCGATCCCGATCTGCTCGTGCGCACCAGCGGCGAGAAGCGCATCTCCAACTTCCTGCTCTGGCAGTGTGCCTACACGGAGTTCGTTTTCCTCGACGCCTTCTGGCCGGACTTCGGCCGCGAGCTGCTCGAGGAGGCGATCGCCATCTATCGCGCCCGCGAGCGCCGCTTCGGCGGTCGCTCCAAGCAATCGGTCATGTGAGGCGCGCGATGCCCGACAACGCCGCAGCGTCCGAGGCCGGTGCAGCGCCTCTAATCTCCAGCAATCTGAAGCTGCGCCTCGTATCGGGACTAGCTTTTGCCGCACTCGCATTCGCCCTCACGTATGCCGGGCCGATCCCGTTCGTCGTGCTTGTTCTCGTGTGCGCGCTGGTGATCAGCTGGGAGTGGGGGCGCCTGGTGCGCGGCGTCGCTTTCGACCTCGGCTTCTTCGTGCATGCGGGTGCGGTGGCTGCGGGGATCGTTCTGGCCGCGGCGGGCTACGCGGCGCTCGGGCTCGCCGCGCTCATCATCGCCGCGATTATCCTTGTCCCGCTCTACATGGGACGCGGCGCCCGGCTATCGGCGCTGGGCGTCTTCTATGTCGGCCTGCCGGCAATCGCGCTGCTCTGGATGCGCGGCGACGAGCCGTACGGTTTTCTCGCAGTGCTGTTCATCTTCGCCGTCGTCTGGGGGTCCGACACGGCGGCGTACGCGGCCGGACGCACCATCGGCGGTCCGAAGCTGTGGCCGCGCGTATCGCCCAACAAGACGTGGGCGGGGTTCATCGGCGCGCTCGCGGCGGGCGCGGCTTCCGGCGCCATCTTCGCGGCGCTCGTCGCCGATGCCGATGCGGTGCGCCTCATTCTCCTCGGCATCGGCTTGGCGGCTGTCGCTCAGGCTGGCGACTTGGCAGAGAGCGCGTTGAAGCGTCTATTCCATTTGAAGGACGCGAGCGACCTCATCCCCGGCCACGGCGGCTTCATGGATCGCATGGATAGCCTCGTTGCCGCCGCGACGGCCGCGGCGCTGCTCGCGCTTCTCATCGATGCGCACGCTCCGGCGCGTGCGCTCCTGCTCGGCGTATAGATGCATTCACCGCGTAAAGGCACGGCGCGCACGGTTTCGGTAGGGCCGCTCCCGACCAACGGGAAGGGCGTGACGCGCCGTTCGCTCACCATCCTCGGGGCCACCGGCTCGATCGGCAAAAGCACCCTCGACCTCGTGGAGCGCAACCCGGATGCGTTCGAGATCGTGGCCCTCACCGCCCAGAGCAACGTTGCAGCTCTCGCGGACGCGGCGCGGCGCACGCACGCGCGGCTCGCCGTCATCGGCGACGCCGGTCTCTATGCGCAATTGCAGGCAGCGCTGTCAGGCACCGGCACTCGCGTCGCCGCCGGTCCGCAAGCGGTCATCGCCGCCGCCGCGGAGCCGGCCGATTGCGTGATGGCGGCGATCGTCGGCGCTGCCGGGCTCGAGCCCACCTTCGAAGCCGCACGCCAGGGACGCCGGCTGGCGCTCGCTAACAAGGAGTGCCTCGTCTCGGCCGGCGACGTGTTCATGGCCGCGGTCGCCGATGCCGGCACGGAGCTGTTGCCGGTCGACAGCGAACATTCGGCGGCGCTGCAGGCGCTCGCCGGCGCCACGCCGGAAAGCATCGAGCGCATCGTGCTCACCGCCTCGGGTGGCCCGTTCCGCACCTGGAGCCGCGAGCAGTTGCAGGGCGCCACTCCCGAGCAGGCGCTACGCCATCCCAACTGGTCGATGGGCGCCAAGATCTCCATCGACTCCGCCACCTTGATGAACAAGGGGCTCGAGCTGATCGAGGCCTATCACCTGTTCCCCGTCGCGGCCGAGCAACTGGCGACCGTCATCCATCCGCAGTCGATCGTGCACTGCCTGGTCAGCTATACCGACGGATCGGTCATCGCGCAGATGTCGTTTCCCGACATGCGCACACCGATCGCGCTCGCCCTGTCGTGGCCGCAGCGCATGAACGCGCCCACGCCCCGGCTCGACCTCGCGGCGGTCGGCACCTTGAGCTTCGAGGCGCCCGACCCGGTCCGTTTCCCGTCCTTAACCATTGCACGCGAAGCTCTAGTGCGCGGCGGCACGGCACCGGCCATCCTCAGCGCCGCCAACGAAATAGCCGTAGAGGCCTTTCTTGCCCGTCAAATCGGATTTCTGGACATCGCCCGCAACGTCGCCGACACCCTCGAGGCGGCCGAAGGGCGGGGGCTCCTCGCCGCGCCCGATTGCCTGGCCGACATCCTGGCGGCCGATGCCGAGGGGCGCCGACTGGCACAATCCCTGCTCGGTCGCTATGTCTAGCTGAAACCGTCCCGCCGGGCGCCAAGCCAGCCGGAAATCGAGCTGGGGACGGGCGCCGAAGTTGCCGTTTTCGCCGTGTATCCTCAATGGATTCGCGGTTTCCGCCGGGGACCTTACCGGCGGCCCACGAGAGATAGGAGCACGATGCTGACGCTCGCCAACGTAGCCATGTCCATGCCCGGTGTGCTGCTGACCATTTTCCAGTTCCTGGTGGTGCTGACCATCGTGGTGTTCGTCCACGAGTTCGGCCACTTCATCGTGGCGCGCTGGTGCGGCGTCACGGTCAAGACGTTCTCCATCGGGTTCGGGCGCGAGATCTTCGGCTTCACCGACAAAAAGGGCACCCGCTGGCGCTTCGCCTGGATCCCGCTCGGCGGCTACGTGAAGTTCGTCGACGACGAGAATGCAGCGAGCCAACCCTCCCCGGATGCCTTGGAGCGCATGACGGCGAGTGAGCGCGCGGGCGCCTTCCAGAACAAAGCGCTGTGGCAGCGCGCCGCCGTCGTCGCGGCCGGCCCTGTGGCAAATTTCCTTTTGGCGATAGCGGTTTACAGCGCGGTCAACCTGGCCTTCGGTGTCCGCACCATCACCCCCACGGTGGGTGAGGTGAAGGCCGGAATGCCCGCTGCCGTTGCCGGTATCCAACCGGGCGACGTGATCACCAGCATCGACGGCTGGAGCATCGAAGGCTTCGAGGACGTGCAGCGGATCGTCGGCGTCAATGGTGGGCGGCCGCTCAAGTTCGGCGTCGATCGCAGCGGCGAAAAGTTATCGTTCGAGGTGACGCCCGAGGTCCGGGAGCAGAACGACACCTTCGGGGGGACTTTCCGACGGGGCCTGATCGGTATTACGCCGTCGAGCGTCGCCGGGATGAAAGAGGCGAAATCTGTCGGACCTTTCGAGGCCTTACGGCTCGGGGTGCGGGAGACCTACACCAACATCGTCCATACGGTGCAGGGCATCGCGGACATCGTGACGCAGCGCCAGGCGGCCGACCAAATGGGCGGTCCGATCCTGATGGCGCAGGTGACCGCCAGGGTGGCCGAGGGGGGTATCGAACCGCTGCTACGCTGGATCGCCTTCATCTCGGCGAACATCGGCTTCCTGAACCTGCTGCCGATCCCGGTCCTCGATGGTGGACATCTTGTGTATTACGCCATCGAAGGAGTGCTCCGGCGACCCATGAGCAGGCGCATGCAGGAGATCGGATTCCAGATCGGCGTGGCACTCGTACTGATGCTGATGGTGTACGTGAATTTGAACGATTTGTTGCGGGTGTGGCGGGGATGGACCGGCTGAAGATAATTGGCGTTTAGTGACGTAATCTTGCCACTTCCGCACCCCCTTCTGAATCGTTAAGAACACCTTTACACAGGGGAGTGCGCTCACAAGAAGAATCAGGCCTATTGGCTAGTTTCCGATGCGCACGTGTTAGTAGTTGCGGTGCGGTGTCCCGAAGCCGACGGGATCCGCCACCGAGGGGGAGTTCGGCAATAATTGAGGGCATAGTCGCGAATGCCTGTGGTACGAGCCATCACGGTGAGATTCTGCCGCCTGGCGTTGTTAATGGCGGTGATCTCATCAGGGGGACTTTGCGTCGGTGGCGCGTTGTACTCCGTCCCTGCCGAAGCGCAGGGTGCAACCATCCGGGCCATCAACGTCTCGGGCAACAAGCGCGTCGAACCGGAGACGGTTCGCTCGTATCTGCAATTCTCCGTCGGCAGCCCCTATGACCCGGCGAAAGTCGACGGGTCGATCAAGGCGCTGTTCGGCACCGGCCTCTTCTCCGACGTGCGCATCGATCGCTCGGGCGCCGATGTCATCGTCACCGTCGTCGAGAACCCGGTCATCAACCAGGTCGCCTTCGAAGGTAACAGCGAAGTCGACACCGATACGCTGCGCAACGAAGTTCAGCTGAAGCCGCGCTCGGTGTTCACCCGGGCGCGCGTCCAGGCGGACGTGCAGCGCGTGCTCGACGTCTATCGCCGGCAGGGCCGCTACGCGGCGACCGTCGAGCCGAAGATCATCGAGCTCGAGCAGGACCGCGTGAACCTCGTGTTCGAAATCGCCGAAGGCGGCGCCACGAAGGTCAAGGGCATCCACTTCGTCGGCAACAAGGCCTTCTCCGACAGCCAGCTGCGCGACGTCGTCTCGACGACCGAGAAGGGCTGGTTCGACTTCCTCAAGGGCACGGCGATCTACGACCCCGATCGCATGAATCTCGATCGCGAGCTCATTCGCCAGTACTACCTGAAGAACGGCTACGCCGACGTGCAGGTGACGGCGGCCAACGCCGAGCTCGATCGCGACGGCTCCGGCTTCTTCATCACCTACTCGATCGAGGAAGGCGAGGCCTACCAGTTCGGCGGCATCAATATCGAGAGCACCGTCGCTGCCATCGATCCCACCAAGTTCAAGGGCGAGCTGCTCACCGATCAGGGCGAAACCTACAACGCCAACATGATCGACAAGTCGGTCGAGGCCCTGACCTCTAAGGTGTCGCAGGACGGCTTCGCCTTTGCCCGCGTGCGTCCGCAGGCGACGCCCGATCCAGTGGCGCGCACCATCGCGCTCAACTACGTGATCGAGGAAGGCCCGCGCGTCTACATCGAGCGCATCAACGTCACCGGCAATACCCGCACCAAGGATTACGTGATCCGGCGCGAGTTCAAGGTGGCCGAGGGTGACGCCTACAATCCGCTCATGGTCGATCAGGCCAAGAAGCGCCTGACCAACCTCGGCCTCTTCAAGGGCGTCGAAGTCAAGCGCCGCCCCGGCAGCGCCCAGGACCGCGTCGTGCTCGACGTGGAGCTGGTCGAGCAGTCCACCGGCGAGCTGTCGTTCGGTGCGGGCTACTCGACCGCGGAAGGCGTGATCGGCGACGTGTCGATCACCGAGCGCAACCTGATGGGTAACGGCCAGTTCCTGCGCCTGCAGCTGTCGGGCTCGCTCGAGCGCTTGCAGGTGAACCTGAGCTTCACCGAGCCGCGGTTCCTCGACCGCAACCTCGCCGCCGGCTTCGACCTGTTCCACAAAGAGGTCGACCAGACGAGCCAGTCGGGCTTCCAGAGCCGCCGCACCGGTGCCAGCTTGCGCCTCGGTTTCCCGATCTCCGAAAAGCTCTGGATGCAGACGTCGTACACCGCGTCGCGCGACCAGATCTTCAACGTCAACCCGGCCGCTTCGCGCGCCATTCTGCAGGCTCAGGGCACTTCGTACACCTCGATGATGGGCTCGACGCTCACCTACGACCTGCGCAACGACGCGAAGAACCCGACCAAGGGCCTGTGGTTCCAGACGGGCGCCGACTTCGCCGGTCTCGGCGGCGACGTGCAGTACGTCAGCCTCGCGGCGGAAGCCCGCGGCTACTACCCGATCACCGACAACATCACCTTCGTCGCCCGTGCGGTCGGCGGCTCGATCCAGGGCTGGGGTGGCTCGGACGTCCGCCTCATCGACCTGTTCTTCAAGGGCGGTGAAACGGTGCGCGGCTTCGATCGTGCCGGCTACGGTCCACGCGACTTGAACACGGGTGACGCGCTCGGCGGTCAGTACTACTGGGCGACGACGGCGGAAGTTCGCTTCCCCATCCCGTTCGTGCCGGACGACCTCGGCATCTCCGGCGCGGTGTTCGCCGACGCCGGCTCTCTGTGGGGCTCTAACGTTAATGGCCTCCCGCAGGGCTGCGCCGCCGGCGACACGACCCGGGTCTGCCTCGCAGACAGCTCGGCCATCCGCTCGTCGGTCGGCGCCAGCTTGATGTGGGCCTCGCCGGTCGGCCCGATCCGTATGGATTTCGCCAAGACCCTCACCAAGGAAGTCTACGACGACGAGCAGTTCTTCCGCTTCGGCGCGGCGACGAAGTTCTAATCGCCGCGCATTCGGTGCTAAGAAGACCTCCGTGTGCGTAGCGGAGCCCGCCTCCGTGCAATTGGCAGCAATTGATGGAGCGTCGCCGAGCGGCGGGTCACGGCATGGAACATCCCGGATTCTTCAAGCGGGCCGGGCCGTTCACGTTGGCGGATATCGCCAGGGCGACCGGGTCCGAGCTGGCGCCGGGCCCAGTGACCGCCGACACGCTCCTCGCGGACGTGCGCACCCTATCGGACGCCGGTCCGGGCGACCTCACCTTCTTCAACAACCGCAAGTATGCCGACCAGCTGAAAGCCACGCGGGCCGGGGCCTGCCTGGTGCTGCCGGCGCTTGCTGCCCGCGTTCCCGACACAACCGGAAGGCTCGTCACGCCCGACCCCTATCGCGGGTTCGCCCTGGCGCTGATGCTGTTCTATCCGGACTCACGCTTCTCCCAGGCGGCGCCGCCGGGCGACCAGAGGATCGCCGCCTCCGCCGAGCTGGAGGAGGGCGTCATCGTCGAGCCGGGCGCCGTCATCGGCGCGGAAGCACGCATTGGCCGCGGCACCCGCATCGCTGCCGGGGCGGTCGTCGGCTACCGCGTAAGCATCGGCCGCGACAGCTATATTGGGCCGCTAGCGACCGTGGTTCACGCCCTCGTTGGTGACCGGGTCATTATCCATTCGGGCGTCCGGATTGGGCAGGACGGCTTCGGCTTCGCCATGGGCCCGCAGGGGCACTTCAAGGTGCCCCAGATCGGCCGGGTCATTATTCAGGACGACGTGGAAATCGGGGCCAATTCGACCATCGACCGGGGGGCGCTTAAGGACACGGTCATCGGCGAAGGCAGCAAAATTGATAATCTGGTCCAGATCGGGCACAACGTCGTCGTCGGGCGCCACTGCGTGCTCGTTGCCCAGGTCGGTATTGCGGGCTCCGCCGAGCTCGGCGACTTCGTCGTCATGGGCGGTCAGTCGGGAACCCCTGGCCACATCAAGGTCGGCGCCGGCGCCCAGATTGCCGGGACCAGCCACCCGACGAAGGACGTGCCTCCCGGCGCCAAGGTGGGGGGCACCCCGGGGCGCCCTCTCACGCAATGGGCGCGCGAAACGGCCTGGCTCGCGCGCATGGCAAAGCGCGGCGCGAAGGACGATGCCGACGAGGCATGATTACGGTATGTCCGGCGCCTGGCGCCGAGGAGTATGAGGTCGAAGAGCATGAATGACATGGCTGATAAACAGGCCAAGCCGGCGTTGGGCACGGCGGATATCGTCAAGGTGATGCAGCTGCTGCCGCATCGCTATCCCTTCCTCATGCTCGATCGCATCTTCGACATGGACTCCGACAGGAGCTGTGTCGGCGTGAAGAACGTGACGATCAACGAGCCGTTCTTCCAGGGCCACTTCCCCCAATACCCGGTAATGCCGGGCGTGCTCATCATCGAGGGCCTGGCGCAGACCGCCGGCGCCCTGTGCGTCTCGAGCCTCGAGGAAGGCTACCGCGCCGAACTCGTCTATTTCATGGGCATCGACCGCGCCAAGTTTCGCCGGCCGGTGCTGCCGGGCGACACGATCCACTATCACGTGCGCAAGATCCGCAACCGCGGGCGCGTCTGGCGCTTCTACGGCGAGGCCAAGGTCAACGGTTACATAGTCGCCGAGGCCGAGGTCAGCGCCATGCTTGCCGACACCGCCGAGGCCCGTGCCTTCGCGGCGGGCGCAACCAAAAATGGGTGAGATGACGGCGCATCCGACCGCGGTCATCGAGCCGGGCGCCAAGCTCGGCGCGGGGGTGAAGATCGGCCCCTATTGCGTGGTGGGCGCCGACGTGACCCTGGGCGAGGGCGTCGAGCTCTTGAGCCACGTGGTGGTCACGGGCCGCACGACGGTCGGTGCGCGCACGCGCATCTTTCCGTTCGCCTCCATCGGCCATCAGCCGCAGGACCTCAAGTACCACGGCGAGCCTTCGACGCTCACCGTCGGCGCCGACTGCATGATCCGCGAGGGTGTGACTCTGAACCCCGGCACCGAGGGCGGCGGCATGTCGACCACCATCGGCGACCACTGCGCGTTTCTAGCCAATTCGCACGTCGGGCACGACTGCCACGTCGGCAGCAATGTCATCTTCTCCAACAACGTGATGTTGGCGGGACATTGCAACGTCGGTGACTTCGCCATCCTCGGCGGCGGCGCGGCGGTGATCCAGTTCGCGCGCGTCGGCGCGCACTCCTTCCTCGGCGGCATGTCGGGACTGGAGAACGATCTGATCCCTTACGGCATGGCGCTCGGCAACCGCGCGCATCTTTCGGGGCTCAACATCGTCGGACTGCAGCGGCGCGGCTTCTCGCGCAACGACATCCACGATTTGCGCCGCGCTTACCGGCTTCTGTTCGCGGCCGAGGGCACGCTTTCGGAGCGTACCGAGGACGTGGCCGAGGAATTCGGCAGCCAGCCGATCGTGCAGGAAATCCTCGCCTTCATCCGTACCGGCGGCAAGCGCAGCTTGTGCACGCCGAAAGAAGCGTCCGAGGACTAAACAATATGTCTGGTGGGCAGGACGTCGTCGGCATTCTGGCGGGCGGCGGCAGCCTGCCGCGCGAGATCGCCGAGCATGTGCGGGCGAGCGGCGGGGCCGTGCACATCGTATCGATCATCGGCGAGGGCGATCGCGACCTCGGCGACTTTCCGCTGACCAAGGTGGGCTGGGCGCAGGTCGGCGGCATGGTGCGGGCGCTGCGCAATGCGGGCGTCACCAAGATGGTGATCGTCGGCGCCGTGCGCCGGCCGGATCTCAACGCGATCAAGCCCGACCTGGGGTTCTTCCTCAATCTTCCGGCCATCGGCCGCATCATCGCGACGACCGGCGACGACAGCGTGCTGAGCGGCGTGGTGCGCTTTTTCGAAAGCAAGGGCTTCAAGGTCGTCTCGCCGGTCGAGGTGATGCCCTCGCTGCTCGTGGACGAGGGGCTGCTCGGCGTGCACGCGCCGGAGGCGACCGACATGCTCGACATCGCCCGTGGCTTCGACGTCGTGCGCGCGCTGGGACCCTTCGACGTCGGACAGGCGGTCGTCGTCACGGCCGGGCAGATCGAGGCGATCGAGGGGGCGGAGAACACCGACGCGATGCTCGCGCGCCTCGTCTTACAGCGAAAGGTCCCCGAGGGCGGCGTCGGCGCGCGGCGGGGGGTACTGGTGAAGCGGCCGAAGCCGCGGCAAGAGATGCGCGTCGACATGCCGGCGATCGGCGCCCGTACCGTGACGCGCGCCCTGGAGGCCGGCCTGCGCGGGGTCGCGGTGCTGGCCAAGGGCGCCATCGCGCTCGAGCGTGCCGAGCTGCGGCGCAGCGCCGATGCCGCCGGCGTCTTCGTCTATGGGGGCACCGACGGCGGTGCGACCATCGCTGCTGCTCCGGCGGCGGGATTCGCCGCCCCGTTCTTGACGGTCGGCAGCCTGGCCGCCCGACCGCAGCAGCTCGCCGATGCGGGGCGCGGCGCAGCCTTGCTCGCCGCTCTCAAACCGTTCCGGCCGAGCGGCGGCATGGTCATCGATCGCGGCCATGTGCTCAGCATCGAATGCGGCGAGGGGATCGCGGCGCTCATTGCCCGCTCGGGTAATCTGCGCCAGTGGGGGCGCCGCCGTTGGAGCCGACGTTCGGCGGTCGCCGTTGTTTCCGGCGCGGCTGCCCCGGATCTGGCCTCGGTCGTCGCCGCGGCGGCCGCAGCACAATTTGCGGGTATCGCCGTGCTTGACCGCTCGCCCGACGTTCTCGCGCATGGCATAGAGGCGGCCAACCGGCACGGATTGTTTCTCATCGCCGCGCCGCAGGGAAGCGGAGCATGAGCCTCACCGACCGCGCCGCCGCCAACAGGCCCGCCAGCCGCAAACGCGGATCCGGCGCCGGCCGCGACGACCTGCGCATCTTCCTGGTCGCGGGCGAGCATTCCGGCGATGCGCTGGGCGGCAAACTGATGAGTGCGCTCAGCGCCCGCTGCAAGGGCCGCATCCACTATCTGGGCGTCGGCGGCGAGGACATGGAGGCGGCGGGGCTCGCCTCGCAGTTCCCGCTGTCCGACGTCGCGGTGATGGGCCCGCTGTCGATCCTGCCGCGCTTGCCGCGCATCATGTCGCGCGTCTATCGCACGGTCGATTCAGCCGTCGCCGCGGAGCCCGACGCGGTCGTCATCATCGATGCGCCGGAGTTCACGCATCCGATCGCCAAGCGCATCCGCAAGCGCGCTCCGTTCATCCCCATCATCGACTACGTTTCGCCGAGCGTCTGGGCGTGGCGCCCGGGGCGGGCGCGCAAGATGCGCCCGTACGTCGATCACGTGATGGGGCTCCTGCCCTTCGAGCCGGCGGCGCACCAGCGCCTCGGCGGTCCGCCGTGCACCTACGTCGGACATCCGCTGATCGAGCGCCTCGACTGGATGCACGAGCTTGACCCGGCGCCGCTCGCCGAGCGTCTGCAACTCGACCCCGGTCGGTTGGTCCTGGTGGTTCTACCGGGCAGCCGCACCTCCGAGGTGACGCGCCTGATGCAGCCGTTCGGTGAGGCGCTCGAGCTCCTGCATGCCCGCCGCATCCGCCCGCAGGTGATTATTCCGGTGGTGGCGCACGTGCGTCCGTTGGTCGAGCGCTTCGCCCAGTCGTGGACGGTGCAGCCGCATCTGGTCGAGGGCGAGGAAGACAAGTTCCGCGCCTTCAGGCTGGCACACGCGGCGCTCGCCGCATCGGGCACCGTGACGCTGCAGCTGGCTCTGGCGGGCACGCCGATGGTCGTCGCCTATAAGGTCGATGGGATCGCGGCGCACATGCGCTTCCTGCTCAACGTTCCCTCGGTGGTGCTGGCCAACCTGGTGCTCGAGGAGAATGCGTTTCCCGAGCTCCTGCAGGAAGATTGCACGCCCGAGAAGCTCGCCGATGCGCTCGAGCCGCTGTTGCGGGACTCGCCCGAGCGGCGCGCACAACTGGCCGCGCTGGCGCGCATACCCCACAAGATGCTCCTCGACGGTGGCACGCCGAGTGACGCCGCCGCCGACATCGTGCTCGACTACGCGGTGCACGGCCGCCGGCCCGACCGCTGAAGATTGTCCGGTCATTAGACCGCGGCCGGTTCAACTACGGGCTGACCGAGCGGCAATGCGTCGGCTTAGTACGCATTTGCCACAACCAGCGCGTGAGGGGTACTCGCGCATCTGGACATGTGGCTAGGAATCGCCCAACCCTGAACGGCAGTTAGTAACGCCCCGCGTGCACCACCATGCCGTCGCCGGCTGGGTCAGCTGGGTCAATTGACAGTTCCAGGCGGCCTTCAGTGGGGCGCCGATCGCGTCGGATTTGATCTCCATTTTCAGGTCGCCGGTCTTCTACTCATGCAAGCGACGCGATCGCCAACCCGCCGTATTCACGCGCACCGCGCCTGCGCAGCAGCAGGTGTGCTCCTGCTTGCCGCCACTCCAGCATCCCCACAGTCCTCCAACCTCTATGTCGGCGGCGGCTGGGTCGCCGTCGACTTCGTCGACACGATTAGCGGCGACGACACGCAGCCGACGGTGCAGCTGGGCTTCAACGGATCGGGCGCGTCCAATCCCTTCACCATGGACACGGGCTCGGTCGGCATCCTGGCATCGTCTCAGTATTTCACGCCCGGTCCCGACGCCAAGAGGCTCGGCGAGGGCTCGCAGTACTACTCGAGCGACCACCGCACCGAGTACGGGGTCTGGTGGGAGGCCACGCAGCAAATCTACAGCAACGGCGTGCTGGTGGCTGAGGCGAAGGTCCCGGTGCTGCAGGTGACCCATGAGAAGCGCTGTGACGCGAACGGCGGTAACTGCCAGTGGAACTACAGCCCCGACGTGCACATGATGGGCGTCGGCTTTGCCCGCGAGGGGGCGGTCGGGCAAACGGATCCCTCCCGGCACAGCCCCGAATACAACGCATTCCTCAATCTCACCGCAGTGGCGGTCACACCGGGTGGCCCGCTCACGGTGCTGCCGGATGACTGGCACAACGGCTATGTCGTCTCGGGGGACCAGGTCCAGCTTGGCCTGACAACGAGCAATACAGCGAATGCCGGCTTCATCAAGCTCGCGCCGAATCCCACCTACTTCACGCCGACCAACAAGGAATGGTCGCTCGTGCCGGCGTCGATCACGGTCGATTCCCAGCCGCCGGTGGAGGGCACAGTGCTGATGGACACCGGCCTCAAGCCAGGCATTCTCACCCCAACGGGAACGGTCGGCCATTTCACGTGCGGCCAGAATGAGTGTGCTGACCACAGCACCTACCTCGCCATAAGCCTTCCCACCGGTGGCTTTCAGATCTTCAGTTACGAGTTCCAGCTGAACGTCAGCGATCCGATGCGGCCCCACGAGGTTCATCTCCCTGGCGGCACCGACACTTACTTCAATACGGGCTTGCGCGTGTTCAACGGCATTAATCTCATCTTCGATGCCGACAACGGCTTTACCGGGTATCAGCTCGCATCGTCCGGCGCGGGGTCGCCCACCATCAACATGTGGATGGCGCTGGGCGGGCCGTTCACCGTTCCCGACGGGTTCACCAGCAGCCTGCCGCTCGTGCTGTTCGGCTCGAGCACGTTGAGCCCCGAAGGATCGGCCGAGTTCACCGCCATCATCACCGGCAGCAGCAGCAATGGCCTGACCATCGACGGTCCGGGCACGGTGAGGTTTACGGCATTCAACGCCTACACGGGGCCGACGACGGTCACCCGCGGAAGGCTCGGCGTCGATGGCTCGATCGTCTCGCCCGTGGAGGTGCAGAACGGCGGCGTGCTCGGCGGCACCGGCGTTCTCGGCGCCAACGTGACCATAGGCGCCGGCGGCATCTACGCGCCGGGCAACTCCATCGGCTCGCAGATCATTGTCGGTAACCTCAGCTTCGATCTGGGCGGCGTTTTCGAAGTGGAGGTCGATCCCACGACCAGCGACCAGGCGGGCGTCTTCGGGTCGATCGATCTCACCGGCGCCGTCCTGCAGCTCCTCATCGCGCGGAGCAGGTACGCGCCGGTGACGAGCTACGAGATCATCGACAACCTGGGCGGAACACCGGCCATCGGCACCTTCGCGCAAGTTATAAGTCCATTCATTTTCTTCCTTCCCTACGTCGACTACGACTTCGGCGCCGATCACGACGTGATGCTGACGCTTCGGCGCAGCACCGACTTCTCCGCCGTGGCGCGGACGCCCAACGAGCGCGCAGTGGCGGAAGCGCTGGAGACGCTGCCGCAGGACAGTCCGGTGTTCGAGGCCATTCAGTTCCAGGCGACGGCTGCCGGCGCGCAGCAGGCGTTCAACGCGCTGTCGGGCGAGGTGCACGCGACGGTGTCGAGCACGCTCGCCAACGACAGCCACTATGTGCGCGACATCCTCATGGGGCGCCTGGTGCAGGCTTATTATGCGCGCACGGGCGGCAACACCGGAGCGGTGGCCGGGCTCGCCTCCGGTGGCCCGATGGCGGTGGCGGGTCTTGGCAACGCGTCGCCGATGGGGCTCGGCATATCGGGATTGGGCATGGGCGCCTCGGATGCGGTCGATCCGCAACTTGGCGTCGCCTCCCCGATCACCTTCTGGACGCAGGGCTACGGCGCCTGGGCCGACTTCAACGGCAACGGCAACGCGGCCGGTGCCAACCGCACGCTGGGCGGCTTCCTGTCCGGCATGGATGCGATGTTCGCCGACGGCTGGCGCATCGGCGGCGCGCTTGGCTACGCGCAAACGGACGTGAGCGTCGGCAGCCGCCTCTCCTCGGCTGACGTCGACAGCTACCAGCTCGCCGCCTACACAAGCGGTCAGGTGGGATCATTCGTGGTGCGCGGTGGCGGCGTGTGGTCGTGGAGCAGCATCGACACCGACCGCTCGATCGTGTTCCCGGGGTTCTTCGAGCAAGTCGAAGCCTCCTACAACGCCAACACGGGGCAGGTGTTCGGCGAGGTGGCGCTGCCGCTCAATCACAGCCACATCGCCTATGAGCCGTTCACCGGGCTCGCCTGGGTGGGTGTCGATACGGGCAGCTTCACCGAGGGGGGTGGCTTCGCCGCGCTCACATCGAGCGGGGCCAACGACAGTGTCGGCTACATGACGCTGGGCCTGCGCGCGGCAGGGTCGATGTTGATCGACGGGATGGAGGTGGTGCCGCGCGGTTCGCTCACCTGGCTGCACGCATTTGGCGACGTCGACCCGGACCAGAGTCTCGCGTTCGCGACGTTCGGGCAGAGCTTTGTCGTCTCGGGCGTGCCGCTGGCGCAGGACAGCGCACTGATCGACGCGGGCTTCGACGTCATCCTCGCTCCCAACGCGACGGCGGGGATCGTCTATACGGGCCAGTTCGCTGACAACGTGCAGGACAATGCCGTCACGGGCCGCGCCACCTGGCGGTTCTGAGGGAGGCAGCAAAGCTATCCCCGCACAGCGGCGAGTTCCACTCGGAAAGTGGCGACGGCCTGATCCGTGGCCAACGTCGGTCGTCGATCATCCATCGACTAGCCGTCGAGCGTGGCCACCGCCAGCTCTGCCACCATCAAGTCGATTTCGGCGGGATCGCCGTCGCTCAGGTACCAGGCGGCCGAGAGGCCGGTCCACGCGAGGATCCATTGCAGCAGGCGCCCGCGCTCCAGTCGGGCGGCGTCCGCAACAATCTCCAGACGGCGCAAGAAGCGCTCTGGCCTGACGCCGACGGGGCGCGATGGATCTTCCAGATCCGGGTTGGTGAAGATGTTGGCGAAGTCGAAGCCGCGTTCGCCCGTAAGCCGCTTCGGGTCGATGGCAAGCCAGCCGCGTTCGCCGAAATCCAGAACGTTGTCGTGGTGTAGATCGCCGTGCAGCACGACGATATCGCGCGGCGCGGCGAGCAGCTCGCGCGCGGTATCCGCACTGCGGGCGAGGAGGCCGCCACGCGCTTCCGCCGCCGGCCACAGCTCGCGGAACCAATCTTCCAGCGATGTCAGCTCCGGCGGTGGCGGCGTAGCGCGCGGGGCGTGCAGGCGGTTGGCGACATCGACGAGAATGCGCGCAGCTTCGATGTCGTCAGCCTCGCCGGCGCGCGCCATGTCGGAGAGCGAGCGCGAGCCCGTGGCGCGCTCCATGAGGAGGGCATCGCCGTCGCGCGCCAGCACGCGGGCGGCACCATCGCCGCCCCACCACTCCATGATCGCCGCGCCGCGCCGTTCCTCGGCCTCGCGCGCCAGCTTGAGGATCGCGGGTGCGCCGTTGTAGCGGACGGGAAGGAGGCTGCCGCTGCGGCGCTCAATCGGCGCGCCGTCGGGAACTAGCCCCCAGCGGTCGATGTAGGCCCTAAACATCACGAGCCTTTTCGACCGCCGAGGCGCCGCGTTCAACCGCGCTGATCGACCGGCACGTAGTTGCGTTCTTTCGAGCCCATGTAGAGCTGCCGCGGCCGCCCGATGCGCTGCTCGGGATCCTCGATCATTTCTTTCCACTGGGCGATCCAGCCCACGGTGCGGGCGATGGCGAACAGCACCGTGAACATCGACACGGGGAAGCCCAGGGCGCGCAGGGTGATGCCCGAGTAGAAGTCGATGTTGGGATAGAGCTTCTTTTCGATGAAGTAGTCGTCCTGTAGGGCGATGCGCTCCAGCTCCATCGCGACCTTGAGCAGCGGATCGTTGTGGAGCCCGAGCGCGTCCAGCACCTCGTGGCAGGTCTTCTGCATCACCTTGGCGCGCGGATCGTAGTTCTTGTAGACGCGGTGGCCGAAGCCCATCAAGCGGAAGCCGGAGTTCTTGTCCTTCGCCTTTGCGATGTATTCGGGGATGCGGTCGACGCTGCCGATCTCCATCAGCATGTTCAGCGCCGCTTCGTTGGCGCCGCCGTGCGCGGGTCCCCACAGGCAGGCGATGCCGGCGGCGATGCACGCGAAGGGGTTGGCGCCCGAGGAGCCGGCCAGCCGCACCGTCGAGGTCGAAGCATTCTGCTCGTGGTCGGCGTGCAGGATGAAGATGCGGTCCAGCGCGCGCGTCAGCACCGGGTTGGCGATGAACGGCTCGCATGGGATGGCGAAGCACATCTGCAGGAAGTTGGTAGTGAAGTCGAGGTCGTTGCGCGGATAGATGAACGGCTGGCCGATCGAATACTTGTAGGCCATCGAGGCGATCGTCGGCATCTTGGCGAGCATGCGGTAGCTCGCAACCGCGCGCTGCTCCTGGTCGTTGATGTCGGTACTGTCGTGATAGAACGCCGCCAGCGCGCCGACCGTGCCGACCATCACCGCCATCGGATGCGCGTCCCGCCGGAAGCCGGTGAAGAAGCGCGTCATCTGCTCGTGCAGCATGGTGTGACGCGTGATCGTCATGCGGAAGGTGTCGAACTGCTCCTTCGTCGGCAGCTCGCCGTTGAGCAGCAGGTAGCAGACCTCGAGAAAGCTCGAATGCTCCGCCAGCTGGTCGATCGGATAGCCGCGGTAGAGCAGCACACCGGCGTCGCCGTCGATGTAGGTGATGCGCGACGTGCAGTTGGCCGTCGACGTGAAGCCCGGGTCGTAGGTGAAGCAGCCCGTATCGCGGTAGAGCTTGCCGACGTCGACGACGTCGGGCCCCAGCGTGCCGCTGCGCACTGGCATGCGCGTCGACTTGCCTTCGAGCGTTAGCTCGGCGGCGACTTCCTCGGTATTGGGCGCTTTCTCGTGAACGTTCATGGCGCGGAATCCTGTGATGCCGGGCAGCGGGTTACGAGCACTCCGTGGCCACCTGGCGGGCCTCTCAAGCAGCGGTCCCCTATGAAACGTTTGGTCGTCTGGCGTGGCTGGCGGCGTTGGCCGCTCATCTTTTCCCGATGCGACCTTGTACACTAATTTTGCAGCGCAACATAGGGGCGGACCCGGTCATAAGCCGCGTGCCATGGCCGGTCGTAGCTCTTGGCATCCTTATGCCGCCTGATCCTTAATGCGGGCCAACGCCTCGTCGCGGCCGAGCACGGCCATCACGTCGAACACCGGCGGCGACACGGCCTTGCCGGTCAGCGCCGCGCGCAGGGGTTGGGCCACCTTGCCGAGTTTGGCGCCGGCCGCTTCCGCATAGGTGCGGACGATCTCCTCCAGCTCGGCCGCCTTCCAGCGGTTCGCGGCTTCGAGCTTGGGCAGCAGATCGGCCAGCCGCTGCCGCCCCTCGGCGTCGAGGAGCTTCTGGGCCTTGTCGTCGAGGGCGAGCGGCCGGTCGGCGAACAGGAATTCCGAGGCCTGCACCAGCTCGACGAGCGTCTTGGCGCGTTCCTTGAGGCCGGGCATGGCGTTGAGCCAGTTGGCGCGCATGTTGGCGTCGAGCCGCTCGACGATCCGCCCCCCTTCCGGAAGGTAGGGCAGCAGGTCCTCGATGCGGTTTAGCAGCTCCTGGTCGTCGGTGTTGCGGATGTAGTGGCCGTTCAAGTCCTCGAGCTTGGCGAAGTCGAAGCGCGCCGCCGAGCGGTTGATGTCGACGGTGTCGAACCAGTCGAGCATCTGTGACGTCGACATGATCTCGTCGTTGCCGTGGCTCCAGCCCAGCCGCACGAGATAGTTGCGCAGGGCCGCCGGCAGGTAGCCCATTTCCTTGTAGGCCTCGATGCCGAGCGCGCCATGGCGCTTCGACAGCTTGGCGCCGTCGGGACCGTGGATCAGCGGCACGTGGGCGAAGATCGGTATCTCCCAGCCCATCGCATCGTAGATCTGCGTCTGGCGCGCCGCGTTGGTCAGGTGGTCGACGCCGCGGATGATGTTGGTGACCTGCATGTCATGGTCGTCGACGACGACCGCCAGATTGTAGGTCGGGTTGCCGTCCGAGCGCAGGATGATGAGGTCGTCGAGCTCCTTGTTCTGGAACACGACGCGGCCCTGCACCTGGTCGTCGACGACGGTCTCGCCCTCGCGCGGCGCCTTGAGGCGGATGACGTACGGCACGCCCGCCGGCGCTTCGGCCGGATCGCGCTCGCGCCAGGGCGAGCGAATGGTCAGCGGCTGCTTTTCGGCCTGCGCCTTTTCGCGCATGGCGTCGAGCTCGGCCGGGGTCAGCCAGCACTTGTAGGCGTGTCCGTTGGCGAGCAGCTCCTCGGCCACCTGCCGGTGCCGGTGGGCGCGGCCAAACTGGGAGACGGTGTCGCCGTCCCAGTTGAGCTCCAGCCATTTGAGGCCGTCGACGATCGCCGCCACGGCTTCGGGATTGTTGCGCTCGCGGTCGGTATCTTCGATGCGCAGCAGCATCTTGCCGCCGCGGCCCTTGGCGTACAGCCAGTTGAACAGGGCCGTGCGAGCCCCCCCGATGTGCAGGTAGCCCGTGGGCGAAGGGGCAAAGCGCACGATCGGCGCGCCGGCGCTGCGTGACGTGTCGGTCATCTTGTTATCGATTGCCGTTGAGATGCGGGATTGAGCTTGGCGATGTAGCATGCCTGAGCGGGGCGGTTAAGGGGCGGCAGGGTTCGGGGATGTTCGGTAGGGCAGGCATGGACGGCGGCGGCGCTCTGGCGCCGCTGGAACGCCGCCTCGAGGCCGAGCAGGAACGCTGGTTCTGCTGGCTGCCGGTGCTCCTTGGATGCGGCATCGGGGCGTATTTCGCGCTGCCCGTCGAACCGTCGCTGGTGCTCGCTCTGGTTCCCTTGGTCGTCATGCTCGCCTGGCGCGGGGCGCGCACGGGGCGGGGGACGCTCGGCTCGCTGCTCGTTGCAGCGCTGCTGGCGGCAAGCGTCGGCTTCGCGCTCGCCAAAATCCGCGTCGAATGGGTGCGGGCACCGGTGCTGGAGCGGCAGATCAACAGCGCCGAGGTGCACGGCTGGGTCGAGCAGGTCGAGCCCAAGGCGGGGGGGTGGGCAGCGGTTCACCCTCCGTGTCGTGGCGCTGGGCGACCTGGCGGTGGCGGCGCGGCCGGCACGGGTGCGCGTCTCGCTCACACGCGCGACGCCGGAGGTTGCGGCAGGGACCGCGGTGCACTTGCGCGCGACGCTGATGCCGCCGTCCGAGCCGGCGCTGCCCGGCGACTACGACTTCGGGCGGCAGGCGTGGTTCGCGGGCATCGGCGCGGTCGGCTATTCGCTGTCGGCGCCGGTGGTCGATGCGAATGCGGGCGATCCGCCATTGGATTTGCGGCTGTGGGCCTGGGTGCAGCGCCTGCGCCAGGGTATAGGCGCGCGCATCGCCGCGGCGCTGCCGGGAGAACGCGGCGCCATCGCCACGGCGCTGATCACCGGCGAGCGCGGCGGCATCTCGGAGGCGACGAACGAGGCGTTTCGCGACAGCGGCATCCTGCACATCCTGTCGATCTCCGGCTTCCACATGGCGATCATGGCGGGCTCGGTGTTCTTCATCGTGCGCTTGGGGCTCGCGTGCTTCCCAGCTATTGCGCTGCGCTATCCGATCAAGAAATGGGCCGCGGCTGCGGCGCTGATCGCCGCATTGGCGTATCTGATGATCTCCGGCGCGGCCTTCGCAACGGTGCGCTCGACGATCATGATCGGCATCATGTTCCTGGCCGTTCTGCTCGACCGGCCGGCGCTTGCCTTGCGCAACGTTGTGCTGGCCGCGACGCTTATCCTCATCGCGTTTCCCGAAAGCCTGTTCGACGTCGGCTTCCAGATGTCGTTTGCCGCGGTGCTGGCGCTGGTCGCGGTGTACGAGGCCCTGCGCCAGCGCGATCTCTGGGCGTCGCTGATGGAGGGCGGTGCGGGACGGCTCGCCGTGTTCTTTGCCGGTATCGTGCTGTCGACTCTAATAGCCAGCGCCGCGGTGGCGCCGTTCGCCGCCTATCACTTCCACAAGAGCCAGCAGTTCGCCGTCATCGCCAACCTCATCGCCCTGCCGGTGTGCAACCTGCTGGTCATGCCGGCGGCTCTGGCGGCGCTGGTCGCCATGCCGTTCGGGCTCGAAGCCTATCCGCTCTGGGTGATGGGCTGGGGCATCGACGCGATGGTGTGGACGGCGCGTCGCGTGGCGGAGCTGCCGGGCGCGGTGCTCCCGGTTCCGGCGATGCCGACGCTGGCGTTCCTGCTGATGGTGGCGGGTGGTTTGTGGCTGATGCTGTGGCAGACGCGCTGGCGCTTCGCCGGCGTGGCGCTGATCGCCGGCGGGGTTGCCCTGGCACCGACGCTGCCGGCCCCCGACATTCTCATCGGCAGCGACGGGGAGCTTGTCGCCGTACGCGGGGAGGGGGGCGTGTTGTCGGCAATCGGCGCGCGCAGCGCCAACTTCGAGCTGGAGCGCTGGCTCGAGCACGATGGCTCACCGGGTGCCGTCGAGGAGGCGGCTAAAGCGCGGGCCTTCACCTGCGACGGCATCGGCTGCCGCTCCCGGGTGAAAGGCCTCGACGTGGCGGTGGCACGACATCCCGCGGCCTTCGCCGAGGACTGCCGACGGGCGGCGATCCTCGTTTCACCCCTGGTCAGTCCGCGCGGCTGCGCCACGCCCAAGACGGTTGTCGATTTCTTCGCCGCGCGCCGCGAGGGCACGCACGCGCTCTATATCGGCGCCGACGGCAGCATCCGTGTCGAAACGGTCGCCCGGACGCGCGGCACCCGCCCCTGGTCGATGCCGGCCCGGCGCGGCGCACCCGCCGGGTTCGACCCGGAGGGGCGGCGCACCGCCGGCCTTCAGTAGCGGCGCATCAACCCGACGAGGCGCCCCTGGATGTCGACCTGATCGGGGCCGAAGATGCGCGTCTTGAACTCGGGGTTGGCGGCTTCGAGGGCGATGGTGGTGCCCTTCTTGCGTAGCCGCTTGAGGGTAGCCTCCTCCTGATCCACCAGGGCGACGACGATGTCGCCGTTCTCGGCGGTGTCGCAGCGGCGGATGATCACCGTGTCGCCGTCGAGAATACCCGCCTCGATCATCGAGTCGCCCTTCACCTCGAGGGCGAAATGCTCGCCGTTGGTGAGGAGGTCCGGCGGGCAGGCGATGTCGTGGCTGTGGTTCTGGATGGCGCTGATCGGGGTGCCGGCGGCGATGCGGCCCATGACCGGCACCGACACCGTGCGGCTGTCGATCATAGTCGAGGGCGGCGTAGACAATTCGCGGCTGCGGCTGCCCTCGATGACACTCGGTTGGAAGCCGGCGCGCTTGGGCACGGCGGGGGTCGTCTGGTTTTCGGGAAGGCGAATGACTTCGATAGCGCGGGCCCGGTGGGGAAGGCGGCGGATGAAGCCGCGCTCGACGAGGGCCGTGATCAGCCGGTGGATGCCGGACTTGGACTTCAGGTCGAGTGCATCCTTCATCTCGTCGAAGGACGGCGGCACGCCTTTGTCCTGCATGCGCGCGTGGATGAAGAGCAGCAGCTCTTTTTGTTTTTCGGTGAGCATCAAGCCTCCTGGTGCTCGGCCGGCGGGGCGCTCCTTCCAGGTTGTCTGGACAAAGCGTGAACGTACCCTAGCCGTTCCTTAAGCGTTCCGCAAGAGGGGTTGGGTGCTGTCCGTATTTGCTGGAAAACGTCCTAATTTGCCTTGGGGATGTTCTTGTCGGTGGGCCACGCGATAACCATGTCCTCCCCGCGTTTGCAGAGGAGCTAACATGCTACGTCTTCAGGCGCCGGAAACATGCCGCCCCCGAGACGTCAATAGCGTTGAAGGATAAGCGGGATAACCACGCCCTCCCGGTTTGAACCCGTCAGTGAGGATGGGGAGAGGGGTCCATGACGTGGGCTTCTGGTAAATAGGCGAAAGCGCTGTCGGAATTGACCCCCTCACTGGGAATATTTTCGGCGGTTCTTAGCCGCCAGACAGGAGCCCCGGTCACAAGCCGGGGCTCATTGCTTAGATGTCGTCGTATTCGCCAGGTTTCGTGGATTTTTCCGCCAGAATTTCCTTGTCGAACTCAAGCTTGCGGACGAGCCGTTCGATCTCCTTCACGCCCACCGGGCCAGTCACGATAACCTCGAAATCGGCCTCACTCGATAGGATGCCCTTCAACAAAGTTCGCTCGCCTTCCATCTTCTCGCGCTCCTTCTTCGGAGGCGCGCTGTGTGAGGGCGACGTCCGTGGCTGAACCGCCGGGACCTCGTCGCTCGCATCGTCCTCCAACTCGTCAGGAGCCACGTCTGCGCACCACGCCGGCCGCTGCGCTTGGGCTCACCGACCATGCGTGGTCGATTGCCGAACTGATCGAAGGCGCGGTGCAGGGAGAAGTTGAGCCCGCGCCCGGTCGTCGCGTCGGACGGTTCCGGGTGATTGAGGGTGGCCAATCTTGACCGTTTAGGGGAAAGGCTTGAGACTCCGATTCGTGAACGAAAAGAGCCGCTCGCGGGGCACGCGCAGCGGCTCTTACGATCACTTCCCCTACCTGGCTCGGCAAGGGTGAATCAGTAGCTTCACGATTCAGTCTCGCGTCTCTCGTGCGTGTGGTCAAGCCCGAGCCGCGCAACGTGGAGATATGAAATGCTGAAGAACTCTGGCCTGAGCGGCCCCTGTGCACTGACATACGCAGACATCAATCGCAACGTTCAGCAAGGTCGCCCGGGCAACTATGTTGCGGGCGACCTTAATGAGCACGGCGGAATTACTGTTGAACGCGCCGGTCGGTCTGATCACGACGTACACGGGCGCCTGCAAGACTACATCGGCGTGTATCGCTACTTTAAATTCGGTTATGCACAGTCAGCGCGAGAGGCCTTCGAAAAGGAATGCCGCCTCTATCATGACTTCGATCCGCCGGATAACGCCATCCACCCCGATCGGCCTAACGGGACTAACTGGATGTGCCCTTGCTGCGTGATCTTTGATTGATGTCCGGACCCAGCATCTGCAAGACATCGGAAAGTGCAGCATAGTAGCCATGATGCCAGTACGCCTGTTCGGGTGTACTGGCATTCAAATGCTTCTGATCGGCCGCCACGTACGGAGCCTCATCGGCAAGCCACCTCTTCAGCTTGTCGCGGCGCTTTCCCAGACGTCCAACTATCTTTTGATTTTCCAAACCCATCCCCCGCGAACGCTCACGTTGAGCCGAAGTTCCTCAACGAAGGCCTAAGGACCGAGTGTCCTAAGTCGAAAACGCGGCTGGCCTAATTCACCCAGCACCAGGGGTTGTATTTCCGGCTCTCAGAAGTCGAGCGGGAGAACGCGCACGGTGTCGCCCGGTGCAGCGGCGGGGGCGTCGGGCGGGCGCACGATGAGCACATCGGCAGCGGCAAGCGCCGACATGTGGGAGCTGTCCTGCGAGGCGAGGGCCGTGACGCGCGGCAGGGCGCCGGCGACGCGCTCCAGCGTGCCACGCATGTAGTGCTGGCGCGGCCCGTTCGCCTCCATGGGGTGCGCCAGCACCGCGGCCCGCTCGTCGAGCGGCGCGTCCGTGCGCCCCAGCAGGCGGAACATCAGCGGCACCAGGAAAAGGCGCGCGGCGATCAGGCAGGACAGCGGGTTGCCGGGCAGGCCGAGGACGCGCTGGGCGGCGAGACGGCCGAAGAGCATGGGCTTGCCGGGGCGGACGGCGACCTTCCAGAAATCGAGGGCCAGCCCGCGGGCTTCCAGCGCCGGCTTGACCAGGTCGCGGTCGCCCACCGAGGCGCCGCCGATGGTCACCAGAATGTCGGCGTCGGCCGCGGTGGCGAGTTTGGCCTGCAAGTCTTCGAGCGTGTCGGCGGCAATGCCGAGCAGCCACGGTTCCCCGCCGAAGCGGCGGACGAGCGCCGCCAGGCCGTAGGGGTTGGACGACACGATCTGCCCCGGCCCGGGCGTGCGGCCGGGCTCGACCAGCTCGTCGCCGGTGGCGAGGATGGCGACGACGGGGGCGCGGCGCACGCTGATTCCGGCGTTGCCGCCGGCCGCAGCCAGCGTGATCGCCGAGGCATCGAGCAGGCGTCCGGCGCGCAGGAGCGTGTCGCCGATACGGAAATCGTCCCCGGCCCGGCGAATATTGGCGCCTGGCTTGGCCGCCTCGCGCACGGTGAGGCTGTCGCCGGCGCGCTCCGTATCCTCCTGGATGACGACGGCATCGGCGCCCTGGGGCACGCTGGCGCCGGTGAAGATGCGCACCGTTTGGCTCGGCCCGACCTCGCCCGCGAAGGGTCCGCCGGCGTTCGATTCACCGATCACCTCGAGTGCGGCCGGCACGCTGGCGACGTCGGCCGCGCGCACGGCATAGCCGTCCATCGCGGAAGCGTCGAACGGCGGCTGCGTCAGGTTTGCGGTGACGTCCTCGGCCAGCACGCGGTCGGCGGCGGCGAGGAGATCGACGCGCTCAGTGCCGAGCGCGGACGCGCCATCGAGGATGCGCCGCAGCGCCTCGTCGACGGGGAGCAGCGCCATCTCACTTGCCTTTCTTAGGCGGGTATTCGCCCGAGCGGCCGCCCGCCTTGTGGGTGACGCGCACGCCCTCGATGCTCATGTCGCGGTCGACGGCCTTCAGCATGTCGTAGAGCGTGAGGCAGGCGACGGAGACGGCGGTGAGCGCCTCCATCTCGACGCCGGTCTGCCCGGTGAGCTTGGCTTCCGCCGTGACGCGCACGCCGACGGGGGTCTCGCTCGGCTCGAGGTCGACGACGACCTTGGTGAGGTTGAGCTGGTGGCAAAGCGGGATCAGCTCGTGCGTGCGCTTCGCCGCCATGATGCCGGCGATGCGCGCGGTGGCGAGCACGTCGCCTTTCGGCGCCTCGCCCGACTGCAGCAGCGCGAGTGTTTCCGGCGCCATGCTGACGAAGCCTTCGGCCGTGGCGGTGCGCGCCGTTGCCGCCTTGTCGGAGACGTCGACCATGCGCGCCTCGCCCTTGGCGTCGATGTGCGTGAGCTTCTCGCTCATTGGGCGGCCTCGGCGCGGGCGAGGAGAGTGCGCGTCGCCGCGGTGACGTCGGCCTGGCGCATGAGGCTCTCACCCACGAGGAACGTGTTGACGCCGAAGCGCTCGAGCTGAGCGATGTCGGCTGGCGTGAAGATGCCGCTCTCGCCGACAACGATGCGATCCTTGGGCACGCGCGGCGCGAGCCGCTCGGTCGTCTCCAGCGTGACCTCGAAGGTCTTGAGGTTGCGATTGTTGATGCCGATGAGGCGGCAGTCGAGTGGTAGGGCGCGGTCGAGCTCGGCCTCGTCGTGCACCTCGGCGATGGCGTCCATGCCCCAGTCCTTCGCCGCCTGGGCGAGGTCGCGCGCCGTCGCGTCGTCGACTTGGGCGAGGATGATGAGGATGCAGTCGGCGCCCCAGGCGCGCGCTTCCGCCACCTGATAGGTGTCGAGCATGAAGTCCTTGCGCAACGCCGGCAGCGACGTCGCCTTGCGTGCCGCGGTCAGGAATTCGGGGGCGCCCTGGAACGAAGGGCCGTCCGTCAGCACCGAGAGGCATGCTGCGCCGCCCGCCTCGTAGGCCTTGGCCAGCGCCGGCGGATCGAAGTCGGCGCGGATCAGCCCTTTCGACGGGCTCGCCTTCTTCACCTCGGCGATGAGCGCCGGCTCTCCCGCCCTGTGCTTCTTCTCGATGGCACCGGCGAAAGGGCGCACGCGCGGCGCGCTGCGGGCCAGCTCGGCGATGACGTGCAGGGGCGTCGCCGCCTTGGCGCGGGCGATCTCTTCCAGCTTGTAGTGCGTGATCTTGTCGAGGATGTCGGCCATGGGGACCAGGATACGCCGCGGGAACCGCGAGGATACGCCGCGGGTGCCCGGCTTGCTACCCGCGGCCCTCGGGACGGTCAAGCGAGGGTAGCTCAAACCGCTAAATTGGTTCGTCGGGGTGGATATCGACGACGCCGATATCGGGCTCCATCACATACACCATGAGGTCGGGGCGCTCGCGCTTCAGGCGCCCGGCGAGGCGTCGCCCCTCGGCGGCATGGGCGGCGTACTGCGCGTCGCTCCAATTGCCGGTGGCCGGGTCGTCAAGGTTGAGCGAGGTATCGAAGGCGACGGCCCAGGCATTGAGGTCGGCGGACAGCTCCGGCGAGACGTCGATCATCTCCGGCGCAAAGCAGCCGTAGCGTTCCTCGTCCAGCGCCCACAGAGGGTCGCACTGGTAGTCGGCCATCACCTTGATGCGCTTCGACTCGTGCGGCGGCAGCATCGGCCCAGCATCGGGCGCATCGGTAAACGCACTGATCCCGCTGCTGGTCTGGCGCGGGCGCCACCACAGCGCTTTGGCGACGTACCCCGCATAAAGCAGCAACGCGCCGCCGACCGCGACGAGCGCCGGCGTCGACACCTCGCCGATGCCGACGAGGCGTCCGCGATACGCCGCCCACAGGATGAAGGCCATCGCGGCGGTGTAGATGACGAACGCGTTGGTCGTGTGTTGCCGGCCCTGGGCGTCGGGTGGATCCTCGCGATCGAAGTAGCGCGGCGCGAGCACGTAGATGTAAGCGGCCTGCCCGAGCGCCGAGACGACGAACGTCCAAGCGGCGAGCTGCATGCCGGCGAGTAGAAACACGCCGCCGGCGAGTACGATAGCCGCGGTGACGAGCAGCCACGCACTTTGCGCGGTCTCCGCCGGCTTGGGCTTCTGCAGCGAGATGGCAGCGATCGCTTGGTCGAGAAGGCGCGACATCATCGCCGCGCGGGTCGCCACGAAGCCGGCGAAGGCGTAGAAAGCGCCGATGACGCGCAGGACAATGTCGGTCAGCTCAACCGTCTCGTGCACGCTTCCCCCATGCCGCCCATTAAGGATGAACCCCATCCCAAGTGTGCAACCTTTGCCCGTCTCTTACCCTGCCTTTGCCCCAATGAAAGCCGATAAAGCGAATCAACGCCGCAACGCCGGCGTCCCAAGCCCGTCACTCGGAGGCTCGATGCGCCCTTCTTCCAGCACGGCTTATCGCGCCGCCGGCATCGCCGCGGCGACCTGCGCCTGCCTGCTGCTGGCGCCGTGCGCCGCCGTTGCCGTTGACGCGGCCGGCGCCACCAACGGCGAGACCGGGCCGATGAAGGCGGTGATGGCCGAATACCGCAAGAAGCTGGCGGCCTACAACAAGGCGTGGGAGGCGTACGAGAAGATCGCGGGGCCCTATTGGTCCGCGGTCACCGACAAGCGCTCGCGCCGCCGCACCAAGATGGCGAACGCGATCAAGCTGACGACGGCCGACTACGTGATGACGCAGCCGCCCCCTTACAAAGGGCCGCCGAAGCCCGACAACCCGCTCGCACCGAAGTCCAAGGGTGAGGTTCCGGACGTCACCGACTTCCTCGCCAACGCCAAGGCCGAGTTCGACTTCATACCCGAGGCGCCGGCGGACGAGGGAACCTACAAGCGCGCCTACGCCAGGGTCGCGGCCGCCAACGGCCTCACCAAGCAAGCGGCGGTGAAGATCTACGGCTTCGAATCCGGCGGAGACGGCAACTACGATATCCAGGCCGGCCGCGAGTACGACCCGAAGGCCAAGGTGATCTCGACGGCGCTGGGCTACAACCAGTTGCTGACGACCAACACGGTGGGTCTGTTGGCCGAGGCGGGCGGCGAGTTTCTCGCCGCGCTGAACGCCAAGGCCGAGGCGGCGGAGGGCGCGCGCAAGCAGCAGCTCGAGGACAAGATCGCCAAGCTGAAGAAGATGATCGCGTTCGCGCGCACCGTGCCGAACGACTGGAGCGCGCACGGGCGGCTCGCCCTGACTCCCAAGGGCATCGGCGTGCACGCGCTCAATCTCGACGTCGACATTGGGCCGTACTTGCAGACGCGCAAGCTGACGACCTCGGTCGTGTTCGCCAAGCGCAAGGGCTACGACAAGCCGCTCACCGCCGCCGAGCTGGAGATGATGAACCTGACGGGCGACGGCAACGGCTATGACATGCTGGTCATGTCGGCGGCGTTGCGCGAGAAGGTGCCGACCTCGAACTTCTTTCAGCGCGGCGGCTACGAGCGCAATCCGGTGGCGGCGCGCAACAACACCGTCGCCAAGCTGATTGCCGCGACCGACGCCAAGATGGTGCAGGAATCGAAGCTGTCGGGCGCCAAGGATCTTGCCGCCGCCTTCGACGAGGTCGCGTCGCGGTAGGGTGCGCCTGGTGGCGCCGCCGGCTTTGATAAGAGGTAGAACTATGCCCGCGACAAAAGAAGCGGCGGCAGCGAACGGTGACCGCAATCTGGCATTGTTCTGCGATTTCGAGAACATTGCCCTCGGGGTGCGCGACAGCCAATACGCCGATTTCGACATGCGGCTCGTCGTCCAGAAGCTGCTGGTAAAGGGCAGCATCGTGGTGAAGAAGGCGTACTGCGATTGGGAGCGCTACAAGACCTACAAGAAGGCCATGCACGAGGCGGCGTTCGAGCTCATCGAAATACCGCACGTCCGCCAATCGGGTAAGAACTCGGCAGACATACGCATGGTCGTTGATGCGCTCGACCTCTGCTACACCAAGGAGCACATCGATACGTTCGTCATCATCTCCGGTGATTCCGATTTCTCGCCGCTGGTCAGCAAGCTTCGCGAGAATGCGAAAACCGTGATCGGCGTCGGCGTCAAGAACTCCACGTCCGACCTGCTGATCAGCAATTGCGACGAGTTCATCTTCTATGACGATTTGGTCCGCGAGGTGCCGGCCCCGGGCAAGGACAGTAGGCCGGCGCGGCGCGTGCCGGCAGCCAAGGCGGCGAAACCGCAGCAAGACCGCAAGCAGGAAGGGATCGATCTCGTCTTGGAGACGACGAAGGCGCTGGACGCGGAGCGGGGCGACACGGCCAAGCTCTGGGGATCGATGATCAAGCAGACGCTGAAGCGCCGTCATCCCGGGTTCAATGAGTCCTTTTACGGGTTCGCCTCATTCAACGAGCTGCTCGAGGAAGCGCAGACGCGCGGCTATCTCAAGCTCGAGCTGGACGAGAAGTCGGGCGGGTTCATCATCAAGAGCGTGACACCCTGACGGCTGCGATCCGCCGGCGCGCGCTTCCCACGCAGTCGTAGTGGGGGCGGAACGAAGGCGTGCGAAGCGGCGTTGCCACTCGCCATGCAACCAGACACCCCTAACACGCCTCCCGACGACCCCGACGTGCCGACGCCGAATCCGCCCGAGGGCGATCCGCCGCCGCGCGACCCGACACGGCCGCAGGAACTGCCCGGCAAGCCGAGCCGGCCCGTCGAGAACCCGCCGGACGATCCCAATCGCGGCAAGCCATGAGCCTCGCCGTCTAGGCGATGTGTGCGGACAAGGTGGCCCGGCACGCGACGCGCGTATCGGCGAGCCATCGTTATCTCTCGGTGCAGGCAGTGACCGTGCCGGCGCCACCGCAACCGGCAGCAATGCCGTCGTCGTGGACGCCGCGTGTTGTTCCCGCGCCGATGCGCAAGCGATGACGCCGATGCTGGGCGCAAGTGCGACTGCCGGTCAGTGTGGCGCGAAAGACTCGTACCGCTGATTCGATATGCAAGTTGCGATTGCGCAGTCTTGCTGCAGTGAACTTCGTCCGTTCACAGTTTCTCAACACGAATCACGGGCGGGGCGGGAATGCGATTCAAAGCAGTCGGCGGAGCGACTCTTGTCTTGCTCGCCCTCTCGGCCGTACCGGCATCGGCCGCCGACAAAATCGGCTCGGCAGTCCGCATCGTCAACAAAGTGACGGGCGAGATCGACCAGCAGCAGCGCCAGCTCAAGACCGATGACGCCGTCAATCAGAACGAAGCGATCGAGGTGTCCTCCGACTCCCTCGGCGAGTTGAAGCTCAACGACGACACCAAGCTGGCGCTGGGACCCGGCGCGCGGCTGGTGCTCGACAAGTTCGTCTATGATCCGGCGCCCTCGACCGGCACCGTCAGCGTCAACCTGCTGACCGGCGCGTTCCGCTTCATCACCGGCCTATCGCGCAAGGGCAATTACCAGCTGCGGACGCCGTCGGCTTCGATCACCGTGCGCGGCACGATTTTCGACGTCTACGTCGATGGGGCCGGGGGCACGTGGCTGTTGCTGCTTGAAGGCTCGGTGCGGGTCTGCAACGCGGCGAACCAGTGCGCGGACGTCAGCAATCCATGCGGCGTCGTCCACATAACACCTACCGGCGCGCTGAACGGCCCCATCGGTTGGCCCGCCGAGGCGCGGCCCATCAACTTTGCGACGGCATTCCCGTTCGTGGTCACGCCCCCGAGCATCGATGCCACGCCACTGTTCACCCGCACGGCCGTCGAGCTCAATCAGTGCGCGCCTAAGCAGCCCCCGGCGCAGCGGGCCGAGGCGCCGCCGTCACCGCCGTCACCACCATCGCCGCCTCAGCAGAGCTACGCGCCGCCGTCGCCGAGCTATGAGGTCTCCGAGCCGTCTGCCACACCGGTCGTGCCTGTCGTCACCACCACGGAGGCGACACCTGCGCCGTGGGGCGGGCTGTATGTCGGCGTGGTCGCCGGTGCAGTTTGGCAGCAGCCAGACCCGTTCCTCAATTGCTTCGATTTCACCAACCCCGATCCCACCGTGTGTTCGACCGACGCCTCATTCAGGATCCCCGGCAACTTCTTCAGCCTGAACGACACGGGTTTTCTCGGTGGCGCCCAGATTGGCTACAACGTGACGTTCGGCAATGTGGTCGTTGGCGCAGAAGCCGACATCGCCTACACGAGCATCAGCACAACAACCTCGTTCCAACAGCCGTTCCCATGCTGCGTGCGTGACACATTCATGCACCAGGAGCTACAGAGCCTTTCGACCGTGCGTGCAAGGCTCGGGTACACGTTCGAAAACATCCTCCTCTATGCGACCGGCGGTCTGGCGGTCGGGCGAGTCGAGTATGCCTTCGGTCTCACAGACGACCAATTTGTGGGAGGCGGATTTGCCGGCGCTTCGAACTCTCAGTTGAGAGCCGGATACACGACCGGTGGCGGCATCGAGATCTCGTTCGGCCAGTGGTCGCTGAAGACCGAATACCTCTTCTATGACCTAGGGCAGGAAACCCTAACCGCGCCGTTCCTCATCGGCGGTGTCCCGGAGCCCTTTACCTTCCGTCCCGAGTTCGACACGCAGGGACACATTCTCCGCATCGGCACCAACTTCCCGCTGAACTGAGGGGGACGGCCTCCTAGGCCGCTTCGTTGGCGGCGGCGACGAGCTGATGAGCGCGGGCGCGCGTTCTCGCGCCACCCGTTGGCAACGGAACTCAAAGCGGCATCAGCGCCGGAAAGTCAGTCACTGCTGCGCGTCGCGTCCGAACTTGCGCTGCAGCAGGTGGTCGAGCGAAACCGGGCCCGGCCCCATTACGGCAAGCCATCCGAACAGCGCCATATAAGCCACCTCCTCAAAGCCAAGTAAGGTCTCGAGGCTGTCAATCTGGTCCCACTTGGCGCTGATGATCGCGACGACCATCACTATCACGAGCGGCGTCGCGGCGAGGCGCGTGAACAGACCAAGCAACAACAGAATTCCGCCAAAGAATTCGACGCCGGACACAAACGGCGCCAGGACGCCAGGGTAAGGAATTCCCCACTCGGCAAAGTTGGCAATCATGCCGGGGAAGTCCTGACTGGGGTAGAGGTTGTTCAGTTTGGTCCAGCCGGACCACATGAAGACCCAGCCGACAACGGTTCGTGCGAACAACGGCGGCAACCACGAAAATATCGCAGATTGCCGCGCTGGCATGTCGATCAACCAATCGACAATCCAAGCCAACACACCCGACTTGGTGAGTGTAGCGGTCGAGTGCGACGGGGTCATGTCTGCTCCATCCTGCTCAGCGATCGCGTGGGACGCGTGCCAGTCTCGACCGATGTACGACGCGGCCTTATACGCCGTTACAGCGGATAGACGATCAGTTGCGCCGGTTGGAGGGGAATGCGGCCGGGGCCGGCGCTGGGCGAGCCGCCCAACACACGGACAGGTCACGCCAAGAAAGAAAGCAGCGGCCCTCGCTGAAACTTCAAACGCGTCTCGCCCGTACTTGCCCTAGGGACGCCCAGAGCATCGTCATCCGGGGGGCGTCCTTACTCACCCGGACCTCGCCAGAAATATTCCCAGGAGAAACGTCATGAAGGTCTCTGTCACATCGGGCGCCTCACTCGCTGCCATTGCTGCCGCCATGCTTCTTGCCGGCGCCGTCGCGCCGGCAGCCAACGCCGCTGACGAAGCCAAGGGTCATTGCATGGGCGCCAACGCATGCAAGGGCCACAGCGCCTGCAAAACGGCGGACAACGCTTGCAAGGGCCAGAACGCATGTAAGGGCAAGGGCTTCACGGAAGCCACGAAGGAGGAATGTGCGAAGGTCGAAGGCGCCAAGTTCGAGATGCCGAAGTAGTCTTCAAGTGAAGGAGAGCGACCTCGCCAGAGGTCGCTCTTCTTCTGATCATCTCGTCGAACGGCCAGCTACCCAGCTGCGCCGGGCTTTGTCGTCACTAGCTTTCGCGCCTACGCTATAAGGAACAGACCATGCCGAGAGCGACCGCCTCCGCTGCACACACACGGACAGTGGCGCCGCTGCACGACCGGCCACCCTATCTGGGATTTGGTCTCGGCCTGCGCGCGCAACACTATTCAGAGATCCTCGATGGTGACCCAGCCGTCGATTGGTTCGAGGCCATATCGGAAAACTACATGGTGCCTGGCGGACAGCCGCTGCGCATCCTCGACAGGATTCGCGCACGCTATCCAATCGTCTTGCATGGTGTTTCGCTGTCCATCGCCTCGACGACGCCGTTCAATACGGAGTACCTCGCCGACCTCAAGGCGCTCGCCGACCGCGTCCAGCCGACGTTCGTTTCCGACCATCTGTGCTGGACCGGCGTGCATGGGGTTAACCTCCATGACCTACTGCCGATGCCCTACACGCGAGAAGCGCTCGATCATATCGTGGCGCGCGTGCAGCACGTGCAAGACTATCTCAAGCGCCCTCTCGCGCTCGAGAACGTCTCGACCTACGTGCAATTTGCGCATTCGGAAATGCCGGAGTGGGAGTTCATCTCGGAGTTGACGAAGCGCACGGGCTGCTGGCTCGTCTTCGACGTCAACAACGTATTCGTCAGTGCCTTCAATCACGATTACAACGCGCATGCTTTCATCGAAGGCATCCCAGCCGATCGGGTCGTTCAATTTCACCTCGCGGGCCACGAGGACAACATGACCCACATTATCGACACGCATGACGCGCTCGTTCCCGAGCCCGTGTGGGATCTGTATCGCGCCGCCGTCAGGCGGTTCGGTCCCGTGTCGACGATAATTGAGCGCGACGACAACATCCCACCGCTGGCCGAGCTGGTGGCCGAATTGGGCGTCGCACGATCAATCGCCGAGGAGATGCTTCCCGAGTTGAAGAGCAAGTCGTCGTTGTGAAGCGAAAGGCGCCTAGTACGCCGGTTAGACCGGCCCCGACGCTGCGCGAGATTCAGGAATCTCTGCAGTCGGCCATTCTATGCCGCGACGATGCCATCCTCGACTTGCTGCTGGACAACTCGCGGACCACACGCAGCACACTGTTCGGCGTCTACCGCAATGCCTACACGGGTCGGCTCGTAGACGTTCTAAGGCACGACTACCCCTTCCTGCGGGAGTACATCGGCGACGATTACTTTGCCGATCTAGCGCGCGCCTTTATTGCAGCTCATCCCTCACGCACGCCAAATGCGCGCTGGTTCGGCGGGGAGTTCCCAGAATTCTTGGCTCGGCATGAGGCTGCCTCCAAGCTTGCCGAGCTGGCACACATCGAGAAGGCCGTGGCGGATGCCTTCGATAGCAGTGATGCGCCAGTGCTCGGCCTCGCCGACCTTGCACGTGTTCCAAGTGAACTCTGGGGACGGATGATCTTCAGGCCCCACCCCTCTGCGGCCCTGCTTCGTAACGTCACCAACGCATTCGCGATCTGGAAGTCTCTCAAGGATGGGAACGCGCCCTCGCAAGCGGCACCTCTCGCCGACCCGGAGAGTGTCATCATCTGGAGACAAGGCTTAGTGCCAATGGTTCGGGTCATGCCATACGAAGAGGCGATGATGTGGACCGAAGCGTGCCGCGGCGCTCGCTTCGACGTTCTATGCGAACTGCTGGCGGCGTTCGATGCGCCCGAGGGCGCTGCGGCACGTGCCGCAGGATATCTTCAGGGCTGGCTCACGTCCGAGCTGCTGACTTCGGCCGAGACGCAGGACCTCGCTAACATCACGGACAGAACGCCGCGCCGGGAACCGGTGTGACTGGCTTCGGCTCTTGCTCACGCCGCTTCGTTGCTGGCGGCGACGAGCTGGTCGAGCGCCCGCGCCGCGGAGCCGTCGTCGATGGCGCGAGCGGCACGCTCGGCACCTTCGCGCAGATTTGCGGCCTTGCCGCCGACGAGCAGCGCCGCGCCGGCATTGAGCACGACGATGTCGCGGAAGGCGCCTTGCTCGCCGCCAAGCAGCTCGCGAATGGCTGCCGCGTTGACGGTGGCGTCGCCGCCCTTCAGATCCTCCAGCGACGCCGTTGGCAGCCCGGCGTCCGACGGACGCACCTCGAAGGTGCGGATCTTGCCGTCCTTCAATTCGGTGACGCGCGTCGGGCCGGTGGTGGTGATCTCGTCGAGGCCGTCGGAGCCGTGCACGACCCAGGCATGCACCGAGCCGAGATTGCTCAAGACCTCGGCGATCGGCTCGGTCCAGGCCGCGTTGAACACGCCAACGACCTGCCGCTTCACGCCCGCCGGGTTGGCGAGGGGCCCAAGCAGATTGAGGATGGTGCGGACGCCGAGCTCGGCGCGCGCCGGTGCCCACGCCTTCATCGCCGGGTGATGCATCGGCGCCCACATGAAGCCCACGCCCGACTTGGCAATCGAGCGGGTGATGGCGACGGGCGGCAGGTCGATCTTGACGCCGAGCGCCGCCAGCACGTCGGAGGCGCCCGACAGCGAGGAGACGGCGCGATTGCCGTGCTTGGCAATCGGTACGCCGGCGCCCGCCGCGACGATCGCGGCGCAGGTCGAGACGTTGAAGGTGTTGTGGCCGTCGCCGCCGGTGCCGACGATGTCGACCGCGTCGGGCGGCGCCTCGACGGGCAGCATGCGCGCCCGCATCAGGCGCGATGCACCGGTGATCTCGGGGATCGTCTCGCCGCGCACGCGCAGCGCCATCAGGAACGCCGCCATCTGCACGGGCGAGGCGACGCCCGACATCATCGTCTCGAAGGCGTCGGCGATCTCGTCCTCGGTGAGTGAGGCGCCGGTCGCCACCTTCTGCATGAGAAGCTTCAGCTCGATGGCGGGCATGATGACCTTTTGGGGCGGCCTTAGGCGGCGTCGCGTGTGCCGGGCGCGTTGCGGCGCTTCGGGCTCATGCCGGCGAGCTGCAGGAAGTTGGCGAGGAGTGCGTGGCCCTGCTGCGAGGCGATGCTTTCGGGATGGAACTGCACGCCGTGCACGGGATGCGTCTTGTGCTGCAGGCCCATGATGAGGCCGTCGGGCGTTTCCGCCGTCACCTCGAGGTCGTCGGGCAGGCTGCTGCGCTCGACGATGAGCGAGTGATAGCGCGTCACGTCGAACTTCTTGGGCAGGCCCTTGAATACGCCCTCGTCGGTATGGCTGATCGTCGACAGCTTGCCGTGCAGCGGCTCCGGCGCGCGGATCACCTTGCCGCCGTAGACCTGCCCGATCGCCTGATGCCCGAGGCAGACCCCGAGCAGGGGCACCTTGCCGCCGGCCTTGGCGATGAGGTCGAGACAGATACCCGCCTCGTTGGGGGTGCACGGTCCGGGCGACAGCACGATCGCCTTCGGCTTCTTCTTCAGCACCTCGTCGGCGGTGATCTTGTCGTTGCGGATCACCTCGCACGGCGCGCCGAGCTCGCCCAGGAAGTGGACGAGATTGTAGGTGAAGCTGTCGTAGTTATCGATGAGGATGAGCATGGGGTAAGGGTGTAGGGGAGCGGCCGGGAGGGCGTCAAGTAAGCCGCGCCGGCGTTAGGAAACGGGTAAGCGTTCCGGTGCCGGGGGCTATGTCCGCCCAGGCTTTGGCGTCGAAGATTATGACCGCCAGGGCGCAGGTCGGAAATTTCTCCTCCAGGGTTTCCAGCAGCTCCTCGTCACCCTTGCCGACCATGAGCTCGGCGAGTTCCTCCAGCCCCGGGTTGTGGCCGACGACCAAGACGGTCGCGGCCTCCCCCGGCTGGCGGCGCAGGATCTGCATCAGTCCGGTCGGCGGCGCCATGTAGATCACGTCGTCGTAGAGGACTTCGGGCGGCGGCGATCCCAGGGCGGCGAGCACCAGGTCGAGCGTCTCGCGCGTGCGCTTGGCGCCCGAGCACAGAACGAGGTCGGGTCGCAACCCGAGGGCAGCGATCTCCGCACCGATTCGCGGGGCCGCTTTCAACCCGCGCTTGGCAAGCGGCCGGTCGTAGTCGGCGAGCGCCGGCACGTCCCAACTTGATTTGGCATGTCGCAGGAGCAGCAAGGTGAGCATCCAGGGACGATGCCGTGCTCCCCGGCGCTGTCAAGGTGTGTCGCTAGCGAGGGGCTAAGAAGCCGTTGATGGCCGGGGTGAAAGCTTCGCATTGCAGCATCAAAAATGCGCGCCCCGACCTGCGGACCGGGGAACTTCGCCGACCGGGTGGAGTTGGACACCCCGAAGCGTCTTAGGCCAGTCAACACCATAAGAGCCATGCACGAAATCATCTATCTCATCGGCCTCGTCGTCGTCGTGATGTTCATTCTCGGCCTCGTCGGCGTGCGCTGACCCAGCGGGAGTTCAAGGTCAAATGGTGGATGTCGTCGCAACGCCGGCGCGCGCCGGCACGAGTTACGTCGAATGGGGCGCCGTGTTTGCGGGCGCCCTGACGGCGAGCGCAATTTCATTTGTCCTGTTGACGGCGGGCGGTGCAATCGGCCTGTCGCTGATCTCACCCTACGCTAGCGAGTCCTATACAAAGACCGCCGCCTCAGTTGCGGCATTCTGGTCGATAGCCGTGCCCATCCTCGCGTTCCTCATCGGCGGCTATCTCGCCGGACGCCTACGTAGCGCCTGGGCAGATGCTTCGCTCGAGGAAGTCCAGTTCCGTGACGGCATGCACGGCGTCCTTGTCTGGTCGCTCAGCATCGTTGCCGGCGCGATGATCGCCTTTCTCGCCGCCGGCGCAGCCGCCACGTCGGGCGCGCACGTCGCGGCGCTGAGCAGCCGCGACACGGTCGTAGCGACGGCGATCGACACACTGTTTGCTGCCGCCGCCCCGGCAGCAGCACCCGCCGATACGGCGCAGCCCGGTGCTCCGGCGCCCACCGCCGCCCCCGTCACCGGTGAACGCGCCGCCGTTCCCGACAGTGAGGCCCGCGCCACCATCACCCGCACGCTCATCGCCGCCGCGGCCAATGGTCAGGTCACGCCGGCGCAGAAGCGCACGCTGGCGCAGATCGTCTCCGAGCGTACCGGCATCTCCCAGGCCGAAGCCGAGAAGCGCGTCGATCAAGCCTACGCCGACGCGGTGAGCGCGCTGGAGACGGCGCGCAAAGCGACCGTGCTTGCCGGATTGGTGACCGCAACGGCGTTGCTAGTGGGCTTGCTCGCTGCGTGGTTCGCCGCGCAGAACGGCGGCCGACATCGCGACGAGAACTTGCCGGCACGGCTCATCATGGCCTGGACGCCGCGGCAGCGCCGTCCACTGCCTTGAGGGTCAGAAGCGGGCGCTGCCCTTGACGCCGACGGTGTGGATCTGCGTCGTCTCGCCGAGCTGGCCGTCGTAGGAGAAGCGCAGCGCCGCATCGCCGCCGTTTATCACTTCGACCCCGGCACCGACGAGACCCATCACCTCGTCGATGTTGGTGTTGATGGTGAACGGCGAGACGCCCAGCGGCGCTCCGGCGAACGCCGCAGTCAGCGCGAAGTCGGCGCCGTCGTACCAGATGGCACCGCCGCGGATCATTGGACGGATCAGCGTCCCGTTCGACATCCACCATTCACTGCCGACCTCGAGCGTCGGCGCCAGCGAGAATACCGTCTGGCCGCCGCCCGCCACGGTCAGCGCCGCGCCGCCGCCGCCGCTTTCGGTAAAGCCGCCCAGCTCGAGATGCGTGAGGCCCAAGTCGAGAATGGGCTTGTAGTAGAGATGCGGCGAGCCGAGCACGTAGGCGGCGCGCAGTGACCCGGAGACGATGCCGACGTCCTGGTCGCCCTCGGCGACGCCGGTGAAGCCGCCGAATGCCATGGTGCGTGTCGTGTCGTACCACGCGCCGCCGCCGCTGACGGCACCGGCCAGCAGCAGCGGTCCCGGATTGTACTTCACCGAAAGGCCGGCCTGGGCGAGCGAACCTTCGCTCTGGGCGTTGGTGGCGGTTTGCAGGCTGCTCGACTGGTACCCGGCGCCGAAGCCCACCCGCCATACGTCGTCAAGCGCGACCTGCGCCCCGGCGTTGAACAGGCCGGTGGTCTGCGTGAAGCCGATTTGGTCACTGGTCGTGCCGGTGTCGACAAAATTGGCGCTGGCACCGGCCCAAAGGCACTGGCCCTCGCGAATGATCGCCGCGGTGCCGGTGCCGGTGCCGTTGACCTTGCACGACAAGAGGCTGTTGGAGAACGCCAGGCTCGAATAGAGCGCGGCGATCTCGGCGTTGGAGTAGATCTCCGGTGAGAGCTGGTTGAGGGCATTCTTGTAGGCGTCGAAGTTTCCGGTGTTGAGCAGGCCCAGCAGCACCGGCGTGACGCCGCCGCCACCGGCCAGGAAGACTTGGTTGAGGTCGGCGGCGATGTGGCGCTGGTTGGGATTGAGGCTGTCGACGGTGAAGTCGACCGAGATGCCGAGCGTGACGTTCGTGGCGTCGGTGAACAGCGTCGCGTGCAGCGCCGGGCTGGCGATCAGCGATAGCCCGTTGTCGGTAAGGCTGCTCATGCCGGTGAGGATGATGAAGGTCTCCGACGCGGCTACGGGCAGGCTGAGGACGCTGACCTCGACAACGCCCGCCACCTCGGCGTTATTAGAGGCGACGATGTAGTCGTTGCGGTCGGAGGGGTTCGAGGCCTGGGGATCGAGGTCGACGGCATAGGTGCCACCGGCGCCCTGCGAATAGAAGTCACTCATGAGTGTCGTCAGCACGCTGCCGCGGCCGCCTGGCGCAATGGTGCCATCGTTGACGACAAAGCCCGACATAACCTGCTCGCCGGAATTGAACAGGGCACCCGCCTGGTTGAAAAAGTAGCTGGAATTACTTCCGAACAGGATGACGTTGCCCGTCACCGTGCCGAAGTTCTCGATGCGGACATCCGTGCCGCTTCCGAAGATGGCCTCGCCGGAGGTCTGACCGATGATCGTGCCGTAGTTCATCAGGACCGCCAAATCGACGGCATCCATCATCACGCCGCCGCAGCAGGGGCCTCCGGCGACGGTGCCGTAGTTCTCTACCTGCGTCTCTTGCCCCTCGGCGAAAATTCCGGCGGAGCCCACGCCGTTCGCGGATACGACGCCGAAGTTGACGACCGTGGCGAGGGCCGCCCCGCTGATGGCGCTGATGCCGTCCGACTGCTGGCCCGTGGTCGTGATGTTTGCCGACGAGATGACCACCACCGCACCGCTGGAGCTGTCCGCCCAGATGCCGTCGGAGTCGTCCCCCGCCGTCGTGATGGTTCCTCCCGCTCCGACGGCGACCATGCCGTTGACGAGACTTTGCGCCCAGATGCCGCGCGAGTTGTCGCGCGCCGTGGCGATGCTGCCGGACATTGCGACGCCAACCTCCGCGTCGGAGATGGCGGTAATGCCGGGCGCGTCCGATCCTTCGGTCGCTATGCTGCCGGTCGAGATGACGGCTGTTCCGGTCTGGCCGGCGGCGGCAATGCCTGCGGCGCCATCGCCGCGCGTGAGGAAGTTGCCGCTCGACTCCACCATCGCCACACCGGAGGTCTCGGCGAAGATGCCCACACTGTCTCCGCCCGACGTGGTTATGTCGCTGGTCGACGTGATGGTGATCTGGCCGGTGGTGCTGGTGGCATAGATACCGATCGCATCTGTGCCTCCGGTAGCGATGTTGCCCATCGAGAGAATGTTGATGGCGCCGCCGACACTGGAGACGTCGATGCCGTGCGCCGATTGGCCCTGCGTGGCGATGGATACGGACGATCGAATGTCGATTGGGCCGTTGTCGGTGCTGGCCGCGATGCCTGAAGCAGAGAGGCCATCCGTGACGATCGTGCCCGAGGCCACGATGCTCACCAGATCGTCCAATCCACCGGCCCTGATGCCGACGGCGCCGTTGCCCGACGTCGTGATGGCGCCAAAAAAGTTGATAGTGACGGGACCGGCGTCGCCGGCTGCGAACACGCCATCGGCAGCGGTGGTGAAGATGCCGAACGGTCCCGTGTCGACGTTCAGCTCGACACTCCCGTCGCTCGTGAACAGGATGCCGGCGGTGCCTGACGCCGGCGTGATGTTGGCTGTCAGGCTGTGGACGTTGAGGATGTCATAGGGGCCCGGACCGTTGGCGAGATTCACGCCCGGACTGAGATTGCCGGTGCAGGTGATGATCTCGACGCCGATGCCGGTGACGGATACGCACTCCGGTGGGCTGGGCGGCGTGATTGCTTGCGCGTGTGCCGGCCCGACATCGACGACCGCAAGTGCCGTCAGCCACACAGCCGCGAGACATCCGCGCGTGGGGATTGAACGTGGATTGGTTGTCGACAAGCCTGCGTTGCCCCGGCCAGTTGAACCCGCGCCTGGACGCTTCCTGATGGCAGAATCGGACTTAAGTCAAAGCTGGGACTTACGCCGCTCGCCGTATGTGGAAGACGGCCTGCGCGGATCTACTTGGCGCGTGTCGCGAATCGCACGGCTTCCTCGGCGGCGCGGAACAAGGCCTGTGCCTTGTTGATGCACTCCTGCTGCTCTTTCTCCGGCACCGAATCGTGCACGAGGCCGGCGCCGGCCTGCACGTGCATGACGCCGTCCTTGATGAGCGCGGTGCGCAGGACGATGCAGGTGTCCATCTGCCCCGTGGCGGAGAAATAGCCGACGCAACCCGCGTAGGGGCCGCGCTTCGACTTCTCAAATTCGTCGATGATCTCCATGGCGCGCACTTTGGGCGCCCCGGAAACCGTGCCGGCCGGGAAGCCCGCCATCAGCGCATCGACGGCGTCGTGCTTCTTGTCGAGGCGGCCGACGACGTTGGAGACGATATGCATCACGTGGCTGTAGCGCTCGATGAAGAAGCGCGCGGTGACGTCGACGGAGCCGACGGCGGCGACGCGGCCGACGTCGTTGCGGCCGAGGTCGAGCAGCATCAGATGTTCGGCGCGCTCCTTCGGGTCCTTCAGCAGCGCTTCGGCGAGCGCCTGGTCCTCGGCGTCGGTCTTGCCGCGCCGGGCGGTGCCGGCGATGGGGCGGATGGTGACCTCGCCCTCGCGCACGCGCACGAGGATTTCTGGGCTCGAGCCGACGAGCGAAAAGTCGCCGAAGTCGAGATGGAACAGGAACGGCGACGGGTTCGTGCGGCGCAGCGCGCGATAGAGCGAGAACGACGGCAGCGAGAACGGCGCGGAGAAGCGCTGCGAGAGCACGACCTGGAAGATGTCGCCGGCGACGATGTACTCCTTCGCCTTCTGCACCATCTTCTTGTATTCGGCGGGCGTCGTGTTCGAGGTCGGCTTCGGCGCCGCGATCTTGCGCGCCGCCACCGACGGCGAATGCGGCAGCGGCTCGTTCAGGGCGGCGAGGACGCTCTTCAGGCGCTTGCACGCGGCCTTGTAGGCCTTCTCGGCCGGCACCTTGGGGTCGGGCCGCACCGGCGTGACGATGGTGATCTCGTCCTTGATGACGTCGAAGATCGCCATCACCGTCGGGCGCATCAGGATGCCGTCGGGGACGTGCAAGGCATCCGCCGGCGTGTTGGGCAGCCGCTCCATCAGCCGCACGGTGTCGTAGCCCATGAGGCCGAAGATGCCGGCGGCCATCGGCGGCAGCTCGGAGGGAAGGTCGATCCGCGATTCTTCGAGGAGCGCGCGCAACGACGCGAGCGTCGGCTGCTTGTCGGGCTTGAACGCCTCGGGCTTGGCGACCGGCGTGCGGTTGATCGAAGCGTTGTCGCCGTCGGCGCGCCAGACGAGGTCGGGCTCGAGACCTATCACCGAGTAGCGGCCGCGCGTGGCGCCGCCCTCCACCGACTCCAGCAGGAAGCTCATCGGCTTGTCGGCGGCGAGCTTCAGGTAGGCGGAGACCGGCGTCTCGAGATCGGCGACGAGGCGCGTGAACGCGACTTGCGGCGCGCCCGCATCGTAGCGTTCGACGAAGGCCGGCAGCGGCGGCATCGCTTCCATCTGACCGGGCCTTGCTCTCGTCGTGCGCGCTAGCGTCATGATCGCGAAATTCGTCGTCTTGTGAGGCGGATGGGGAACGGATTTCGCGATCTGAATGACGCTAGAAGAGCGAATGTACCAGTGTGATTCAGATCGAGAAGTCCGCTTCTTGACCCGGCCGCGATGGATGTGGCGGACTTCTCGATCATCACACTGGCGTGCTCACTAGGCTTGCCTGCGGCGGGCTACTGGGTCTGATCGCCGGTGGCGGCTCCGGTCGCCTTCTTGAACTCGTCCTCGTTGATGTGCGTGCCGAGCTGCTTCTGCAGCGCCAGCACGTACTCGCTCAAGGTCTCGTCCGCCAGGGCGTTGCGCAGCTCCGAGGTCATGGTCGTGCGCTGGGCATCGCTCACGGCGGGCGCCGGCGTGATCTCCGTCACCTTGAAGACGATGCGCGTCTTGTCGTTGCTGTCGGGCGCCGAGCCGGCCTTGCCCTTGGCCAGCGTGAAGGCGCGCACGACGGCGTCGCGGCTCATGCCCTGCGGCGTGGTCGACCGGTTGAAGGCCGGTGTGGTCTCAACCTTCGCGGCGCCGCCGGCCGTGGCGAGCGCCGCCATCGCCTCGCCCTTGTCGGCACGCTCGACGAGCTTGTTGGCCAGCTCGGTGACGAGGCGGGTGCGCTCCTGCGTCAGGTAGAACTGCTTCACCTGATCCTTCACTTCCTCGAACGGCTTCTGCTTCGCCGCCATCACGTCGAGCACGTCGAGCCAGGCGAAGCTGCCGTCGCTGAGCTCGATCACGTCGCTCTCGACCCCGACGCCGCTGTTGAAGGCGGCGTTCACCACCGCGGTCGGATCGCTGATCATAATGGCCGGCTGGCCGTTGCGCGCCTTGTTGGCGCGGTCGACCTCGGGGATCTCGAAGAACTGCAGCTTCAACGCATCGCCGATTTCCTTCAGCGTCTTGCCGGCCGAGCGCTGGTCCTCGACCTGGTCGAGCACCGACTGCAGCTGGCCTTCTGCCTTCTTGGTGGCGAGCTTGTCCTTCACCTGCGTCTTGACCTCGGCGAAGGTGCGGTCGACCTTCGGCTGGATGTCGGTGACGCGCACGAGCACGGTGGCGAAGCGGCCCTCGACCGGGTCGGAGACGGCGTCCTTCTGCAGGCTGAACACCGCATCGGCGATCTTCGGGTCGATCAGGCGGTCTTTGGTGACGAGGCCGAGGTCGATGTCGGAATCCTTGGCCCCGGTATCCTTGGCGGCGTCGCCGAACGACTTGCCGCCGGCGATGGCCTTCTTGGCGGCCTCGGCCGCCGCCTTGTCCTTGAAGGCGATCTGCTGCACACGGCGGCGCTCGGGCGTGTTGTAATCCTTCTTCGTGTCGTCGTAGCTCGCCTGCGCGTCGGCATCCGAGATCTCGATGCCCTTCTTGATCTGGTCGATCGACAGCACGAGCAGCGCGAGCTTGCGCGCTTCCGGCGCCATGAATGACGCCTTGCTCGCCTCGTACGTCGCCTTCAGTTTGGCGTCGTCGGGTGCGGGGACCGTGACGGCCTTGTCGGCGTCGATGGCGAAGTGCTCGGCGATGCGCGTCTCGTTGCGCCAGGCGTTCGTCACCTCGACGATCGTGTCGGGCACCGCGATGCCGTTGATGAGCGCCGAGGTGAGCTGCTCGCGGAGTTCGTCCCGGCGCCGCAACTGCAGGAAGCCGCGCTCGCTCACGCCGAGGCGGTCCAGCACGTTCTCGAAGGCCAGGCGGTTGAACTTGCCGTCGGGACCCTTGAAGGCCTGATCGTTCTTCAGCGCCTCGGCGAGCGCCGCGTCCGACAGGGAGAGGTCGAGGCTGTTGGCGTGCTGCTCGACCGCCGACCAGGCGATGAGCTGAGCCATGACGCGGTTGTCGAGGCCGGCGGCGTGCGCCTGCTCGGTGGTGATTCGCTTGCCGGCCTGCTGGGAGATGATGTTGATCTCGTTCTGGAAGGCGCGCTGGTAGTCCTCGAGCCTGATGTCGCTGCCACCGACCTTGGCGAGCGAGCCGCGTCCCCAGCCGGTGAACACGTCCGCGACGCCCCAGATGGCGAAGCTCAGCACAAGAAGCGCAAAGAGCAGCTTGGCTACAAAACCGGTGGAGCCGCGTCGAAGGGCGTCGAGCATTGTCTTGATCGTTCCGTTCGCTGGGGGCCGTGGTGCCGGAAGGTGGGACCCTCCATGCGCAACGCCGTGTGAGCGGCCCGCGAAATCTGCGCGTGGCCTCGATGTGGGCATGATATGAAGCCCAGCCGCTGCGGCTTTGCAAGTTTGCCGTGCGGCGCCCGCGCCGGGGCGGCGGTCGATGCTTAACATGGACGGATTTTCATGAAGGGTACGCGATGACAGGGGCGTCGGTCCGGCCGCTGGTCGCCGGCAACTGGAAGATGAACGGGCTCGCCGCACAGCTCGCTGAGGCGCAGGCGGTGCGTGACGCCATCGCCAAGGCTGCGCCCAAGGCCGACGTCATGCTTTGCCCGCCGGCGACGCTGCTGGCGCAGATGGCGTGGACGGTGAAGGGCTCGAACGTTCTCCTGGGCGGGCAGGATTGTCATGCGGAGGCAGCCGGTGCGTTCACCGGCGACATCTCCGCCGAGATGCTGGCGGATGCCGGCGCACGCGCCGTGATTGTCGGACACTCCGAGCGCCGCGCCCTGCACGGCGAGCTGGACCGGCAAGTCCGCGCCAAGGCGGCTGCGGCGCATCGGGCCGGGCTCGCCGCCATCGTCTGCGTCGGCGAGACGGCGGGCGAGCGCGCTGCGGGGCTTACCGAGGAGGTGGTGCGCCGCCAGCTTGCTGGTTCGCTGCCCGACGCAGCGACGGCCGCCAACACCGTCGTCGCCTACGAGCCGGTGTGGGCGATCGGCACCGGACTGACGCCGACCGTCGCCGACGTGGCGCGCGTTCACGCGGCCATCCGCGCGGCTCTCACCGATCGTTTCGGCGGCGAGGGGCGGGGGATGCGCATTCTCTACGGCGGCTCGGTGAAGCCTTCCAATGCCAAGGAGCTGCTCGCCATTAACGACGTTAACGGCGCCCTCGTCGGGGGTGCCAGCCTGAAAGCCGCAGACTTCCTGGGTATCCTCGCCTTCTACGGAACTTGAGCCCTCGCCTTGAAGTAGGAATCACGGCTACTGATGGTAGAGTTCCCTCAGTCCACGCCGTAGAAATCAGCGATGAGCGAGAGACTTCCTCGATGAGCCGCGGGGGACGGACACTGCGCAGCGCACTGGCGGCAGCCCTTGCGGCGGCATGCCCGGGCGCCGCCTTGGCCGCCAAGCTCGACAAGGCCGCGTGCGCCAATCTCGTCAGCGAGCTCACCACGATCACCGCCAGCGGCGCGCGGGCCGACATGGAACGCGGGCCGGAGTGGGCGAAGGCAAATCTCGCGCCCGACCGGCTGCAGAGCATCCATCGGATGCTGGAGATCGACGATCAGCTCGAGTTCCGCTGCGGCGGGCGCAATGCCGTCGCCAAGCTAAAGGAAAAGGACGAGGGGCCGGCTAACAAGCAGCCCGACGACAAGCAGTCTGGCCAGCCCGCACCCGGTGGTGCAGCGGCGCCGGTGACGCCCAGCCCTGCGGCCACCCCCGTAACTCCCGGTCCGGTGGGAGCGCCAACCTCGCCGGTTGCGGTCCCTCAACAACGCACGACGCCGCCGGCCCTCGTCGTTACGAAGCCACCGGTGCCGATCAATCCGACGCCAGCGGCGCAGGCCGCCCCTGCCGCCGCCGCTCCACCTGCGGCGAGCGTGCCGCCCGCAGCGGCCGCGCCCGCTCAAGCCGCGGCCGCTCCGGCTGCCCCGGCAGGACCTGTGACACCCGCTGCCGTCGTACCTCCTGCGACCACACCCGCTACTGTGGGGCCCCCTGCGCCTCCCGCGCAGCCGGTGGCAAATCCCGTGACGGCGACCGCCCCGCCGGCGTCGACCGGGGCCACGCCGCCCCCGGCAGCATCGGTGACCGTTCCAGTCACGCCGAAGGCACCGCAACCCCCGCCCGTTGCGGCCGTTACCCCGGGCCTGCCGCCGGCCGTGGCGCCGCCGCCGGCAACGCCACCCGTCGCCAAGCTGAACCCCACGCCGGGCGCAGTTCCGCCGACGGCCGCACAGCCGGCGCCCGGCGCCGTCCCTGCCGCCGCGACTCTCGATCCGGCCGCTAAGGCGGCGGCCCGCAAGAAGAACCAGCGGCGCAAGCCGAGCAGCGCCTACGTCTCGCCCGATGAGGTGACCCCCTATGGGCTCCCCGGAATGCGCTAGGCGGCGAACTTCCGCAGAATCCCAGGACTTGGCATCCGAGGGCTTGGCCCCCTAGCACCCAAGCGCCATCTGCTATAGAAGGCCGCAAGTGCCCGCGCTGGGCATTCCCCACAGCTTCAAGAGATCGCCATGGCCACCGCATTGCTCGTTCTGCACCTGATGATCGCGACCGCTCTGGTGGCGGTGGTTCTGCTGCAGCGCTCAGAGGGCGGCGCACTCGGCATCGGCGGTGGCGGCGGTGGTGGTTTTCTCACCGGCCGCGGCACGGCCAACCTGCTGACGCGCACGACGGCGGCGCTCGCGGCGGCATTCTTCACCACCAGCATTCTGCTGACGCTCGTTGCCCAGCACTCGGCACCCACGCGCTCGATCTTCGACAACGCGCCGGGCACCGCCGCGCCGGCAACCGACGCCGCTCCCGGCACGGCCCCCGCGCCGGCTACCAAGGCGCCTGAAGGCGGTGCACCCCGCGGCGGCATCCTCGACAAGCTGCAGCAGCCGGCCGTTCCGCAGAACCGCTAACACAGCGCTGCCCAGCCCTTAGGCAGCGCGGCAAACTGTTGACTGTTGTCTTCCCGCACTATGCGGCCTTGGCGCGTGCGCTAGTCTCGTCGGCAAATCAAGCCAACGAGCATTGGGATTCGCATGCGCTGGACGATCCAAACCTGTTTCGCCGGGCTGACGTGCGCACTCCTCCTTACGGGGTGCGCTGGCATCGAGAAGCCGGTCGCCTCACTCAGCGCGGCGAACATGATGTCGCCGTCGGGCTACTCGGAGAGCAAGGTCAGCGACACCCAGTACCAGGTGCGCGCGACCGGTACCGAGTCGACGCCCAAGGCGCGTATCGAAAAGATCGCGCGCGCTCGCGCCGCGCAGATCGGCGTCGAGCAGCGGCTCAAATACTACAAGGTCACCAACGTGCAATTCGGCGCCAACTGCACCAAGAAGCACGAGTTCTACAAGGGCGGCGCGACGACCGCCGGAAGCCGGCAGATGGTGATGCTCGACGTCGTCTACGCGAAGGAGCCGCCCGACCCCAGCTATGTGAGTGCGGCGGAGAGCTACGAGACGCTCAACGGCGAGCTCAACTCCGAGGTCATCGCCCCCGAGGCAAGAGCCATCGCCGAGCAGGAGGCGCGGGCCGGTTGCGCCCAAGCGACCTGAAGCTTTAGCGGCACGGCGCGGCGCATTTTGCCGCTTTTTACCATCGGGCGGGGATGAGGCGATAAAGACGCTTCGAATCGTCGGGACCTTCGTGTAAGCCTCAAAGCCCATGCAGCAGCGGTACATCTTCATTACCGGCGGCGTGGTGTCCTCACTCGGCAAAGGCCTCGCTTCCGCCGCCCTCGGCGCGCTTCTCCAAGCGCGCGGGTACTCGGTTCGGCTTCGCAAGCTCGATCCGTATCTCAACGTCGACCCCGGCACGATGTCGCCGTATCAGCACGGCGAAGTCTTCGTGACCGACGACGGTGCGGAAACCGACCTCGATCTCGGACACTACGAGCGCTTCACCGGCGTGCCGTCGCGCAAGTCGGACAACATCACCACGGGACGCATCTACCAGGACATCCTCGCCAAGGAGCGGCGTGGGGCGTACCTGGGCGGCACCGTGCAGGTGATCCCGCACGTCACCGATGCCATCAAGGAGTTCGTGATCTCGGGCAACGAGGGCATCGACTTCGTGCTGGTCGAGATCGGCGGCACGGTGGGCGACATCGAAGGCCTGCCGTTCTTCGAGGCGATTCGCCAGCTCAACAACGACCTGCCGCCGCTCAGCTCGATCTTCATCCACCTGACGCTGATGCCGTACATCCCGTCGGCCGGCGAGCTGAAGACCAAGCCGACGCAGCACTCGGTGAAGGAGCTGCGTTCCATCGGTATCCAGCCGCACATCCTGTTGTGCCGCTCGGATCGCCCGGTGCCGCCGTCGGAGCGGCGCAAGATCGCGCTCTTCTGCAACGTGCGCGAGGAAGCCGTCATCCAGGCGCTCGACGTCGCCTCGATCTACGACGTTCCGCTCGCGTATCACCGCGAGGGCCTCGACGAACAGGTGCTGCGCGCCTTCAACATCTCCGGCGCGCCCAAGCCCGACCTTACGCGCTGGGAGACGATCTCGCGCGGCGTCGACACGCCGGAAGGCGAGGTGACGATCGCCGTCGTCGGCAAGTACACGGGCCTCAAGGACGCCTACAAGTCGCTGATCGAGGCGCTCGTGCACGGCGGCATCGCCAACAACGTGCGCGTCAACCTCGAGTGGATCGAGAGCGAGATCTTCGAGCGCGAGGACCCGGCCCCCTACCTCGAGGACGTGAACGGCATCCTCGTGCCGGGCGGCTTCGGCGAGCGTGGCTCGGAAGGCAAGATCCTCGCCGCCAAGTTCGCGCGCGAGCGTGGCGTTCCTTATTTCGGCATTTGCTTCGGCATGCAGATGGCTTGCCTGGAGGCGGCGCGCAATCTCGTCGGCATCGCCGGCGCCAACTCGACCGAGTTCGGGCCGACCAACGAGCCGGTGATCGGCCTTATGACCGAGTGGATGCGCGGCAACGAGCTGGAGCAGCGCCGCCAGGGCGGCGATCTCGGCGGCACCATGCGCCTCGGCGCCTATCCGGCGCAGCTCACCGAGGGCAGCCGCATCGCCGGCATCTATGGCGGCAAGAAAATCTCCGAGCGTCACCGCCATCGCTACGAGGTCAACACCAAGTATCGCGAGCGGCTGGAGGCGGCGGGTCTGAAGTTTGCCGGACTGTCACCGGACGGGCTGCTCCCCGAAACCGTCGAATATCCGAACCACCCCTGGTTCATCGGCGTGCAGTATCACCCCGAGCTGAAGAGCCGGCCGTTCGAGCCGCACCCCTTGTTCCGCTCGTTCATCGAGGCGGCCGTGGTCCAGAGCCGCCTCGTCTAGGGGTTTCGACCTAGCAGACTGCTGGTTGGCCGGGCACCCGGCGGGGCGTGGCGTTGGCGCCGCGGTAACGCCGGGAACCGCGCGCCCTCGGCAATCCTGCAACAGAACTGTCATGCGAACCGTCCATAGCTCACGCCCGAGCGATCCCATGTCCGACTTAACCATGCAATTGCATGCAATCCTGCGCAATTGTGCGCTTGTGCACGCGCCCCTGGGGCGCACGACGACCCTGCGGGAAGCGGGGATCGATCGCCTGGATCTTCCGATGATCGCCCTCGACATCGAGGACCGCTTCGACGTGCATTTCGGTCCCGTCGACGACAGTCTCGTCACCGTGGGCGACCTCGTCGATCGCCTGAATGTCTGCTTAGCGGCGAAAGCGACGCCGCGGGTGCGACAGGCGCGCCGGCGTAGCAGCTGGATGTCGACCAGCGCCTAGGGGTTTCTTCGGCCCTCCTGTGCAGTGCATCTGAACCGCTGCGATGCGGTCGGCGTCTTCTTTCCTCGCCAATCGACCGCCTAAAGTTTAAGCATTGGGCGCCGGATCGCCCATTTGCGACCGGCCAATGACAGACGCCAGAGTTGCGTAATACATCTGTAAAAACATTGACTTGTGTGTGTTCCAAACGACTTGGCACGCTAATTGATTACCTCTTGCGTCGTTAACCAATCGTCGGGTGTGAAACTCCGGCGGGGATGCCCGATAGGGCGATAGGGACAAACACAAGGAGTGCTCCCCATGAAGCTCGTTACTGCCATCATCAAGCCCTTCAAGCTGGACGAAGTGCGCGCTGCGCTGACCAAGCTCGGCATCAACGGCATGACCGTGACCGAGGTGAAGGGTTTCGGCCGCCAGAAGGGCCACACCGAAATCTATCGCGGCGCCGAGTACACGGTGAACCTGCTGCCCAAGGTGAAGATCGAGCTCGCCGTCTCGTCGGCCCAGGCTGACGGCGTCATCGCCGCGATCCGCGCCGCCGCCAACACCGGCTCCATCGGCGACGGCAAGATCTTCGTTTCGCCGATCGAGTCCATGGTTCGCATCCGCACGGGTGAGACCGCCGAGGCGGCCCTCTGATCCTGCGGTATCATTCGCCGCCCATCTCGCCGGGAGCCCGGGCCGCTGCAGCGGTTCGGATCCCGGCGGGCCCTATCTGAGGCTTGCCGGTCAACTCGCGCCCGGTGTGTCCCTCACGCCACGTGGGATTTGGCCCACTCCCGCCGTGTGCCTATCGTGCGGCTACAACTCCATGTACACAGTCTACGGGGCTCCGCAGCCCGAATCGGGCGATAAGGGGAACGCGGAGGACGTCGCCGCAGGGGCTCCAGTAGACGTGAGAAGAGGCACGTCCTCCCGAACGATGCCGCGGCTTGTCGCGGCGAGAAAAGCGCTCGCGCTCAGGGGAGTCACACAGATGCCTGGTCTTGAATCACTCATCATACTTCTAATCGTCGGTGCGATTGCTGGCTGGCTTGCCGGCGTCATCGTCAAGGGTTACGGCTTCGGCCTTATCGGCAACATCGTCGTCGGTATCGTCGGCGCGTTCATCGGAAACTGGCTGTTTCCGCAACTCGGCTTCGCCATGGACTACCCGATTGGTGCCATCATCTCGGCGACACTCGGCGCGGTCCTGCTGCTGTTCGTTATCGGCCTGATCCGGCGCGTCGCTTAGCGCCGAAACGGGAATTAGCGATGGCCGCGCCGGTTCGGGCGCGGCCATTTGCTTTAGGGCCGGTTGTTGCGACCGGCGGCCCGGCGGGGTGATATAAAGCGGCATGACCAAGCATGAATCCCTAAAGCCGAATGCGCGCGTCCTGATAGGCGGCATCGAAGTCGCGAACGACGCGCGCCTGATGGTGCTCGCCGGGCCCTGCCAAATGGAGAGCCGCGCGCACGCACTCGAGATGGCGTCGGCCCTGAAAGAGATGGCCGCCAAGCTTGGCCTCGGCCTCGTCTACAAATCGTCGTTCGACAAGGCGAACCGCACGTCGCTGTCGGGCAAGCGCGGCATCGGGCTCGACGCGGCGCTGCCCGTGTTCGCCGAGATCCGTGAGACGCTAGGGCTGCCGGTCGTCACCGACGTCCACGACGCGGCCCAGTGCGCGCTCGTGGCGCCCGTGGTGGACGTGCTGCAGATTCCCGCCTTCCTGTGCCGGCAGACGGACCTTCTCGTGGCCGCAGCGCAGACGGGGCGCGTGGTGAAGGTGAAGAAGGGCCAGTTCCTTGCGCCGTGGGATATGAAGAACGTCGTGGCGAAGGTCGTCGCCTCGGGCAATCCGAACGTGCTGCTGACCGAGCGGGGCTCGTCCTTCGGCTACAACACGCTCGTCACCGATATGCGCGGGCTGCCGATCATGGCCGAGACGGGGTGCCCGGTGATTTTCGACGCCACCCACTCCGTGCAGCAGCCGGGCGGCCAAGGGACGAGCTCGGGCGGGGACCGCCGCTACGTTCCGGTGCTGGCGCGCGCCGCGGTGGCCGTCGGTGTGGCTGGGCTCTTCATCGAGACGCACGAGGACCCGGACCGCGCGCCCTCCGACGGCCCCAACATGGTGCCGCTCAAGGACTTCGCTTCGTTGATGTCCGAGCTGATCGAGATCGACGCGCTCGTGAAAAAGCAAAGGAGCGCAGCCGGTGGCGTGCGCTCCTTGTGAAGTCCGTCTGAACTTTGAGCTTAGTTGAGCGGCAGGTACGAAGCTGCCGTCCACAGAGGTGCATCGTCGGCGACGAAGGCGTAGCGCTGCCTCGCGTGCTGCTTGCTGGCGACGGTAACGCACCCGTCATGGCCGCACATGGGGCCGGAGTTATAGGTGACGCCGTTGAGCGCGGCGACGCTCATCGTGGTGACGAAGTAGGCGACGGTGTAGAGGCAGGTCAGTACCCCCAGCGTGCGCATGACGAGATCGAATGACATCGGCGACCCCCAAATAGTCAAAGCTGCTTGCACATCGACCGCGCCGCTTGTCCGAGCCTTGACTGCGGACGATCAGCCGACATGTTCATCGTATGGAAAGACCGCTTAACGCGACGTTAAGGTTACACGCCGGTTAAACGCGTCGATTCGTTGGATGCCCCCATCCAGATGACGCAAATCACTGACGCGAATAAGTATCGCAGATTCATCGCGCTTCGACGAGGCGTTGCTGACCGCTCGCGAAAATTTTGCCGCCGTCGCGTGGATTGATCGGCCAGCGGCGACGTGGCCCACGCCCGTGGTAGAGGTAACGCTAACGGTGTGGCCGCTGCGCGCTTAAGTTGGGAGTAGCCGCGCACGACGCGCGGGCGTGGGGGAATGGGCGGGAATGGTCGGCGTCTCACTGCACGAAGTCGCGATACTCCTCGCTGCGCTCGCGATCGCCGGGCCGCTGGCGCGCTGGCTCGGCATCAGCGAGGTGCTTGGCTACCTCGTCGTCGGCATGCTGCTCGGCCCGAACACGATCGGCTGGTCGTTCTCCGACTACAAGGCGAAGGAGATTCTGCACTTTGCCGAGTTCGGCATCGTGCTCCTGCTGTTCCTGATCGGCCTCGAGCTGCGGCCCAAGCGACTGTGGGCGATGCGCTACGCCGTGTTCGTCCTCGGCACCGAGCAGGTGCTGCTGACGGGTGCGGCGCTCGCGGCCATCGGCCTGCTCGTCGGCTTCTCCTGGCAGACGGCGCTGTTCGCCGGCCTGGCGCTTGCCCTGTCGTCCACGGCGCTGGCACTGCAGGTCATGGAGGAGACCGGCGACCTCAATACCCGCCACGGCCGTCTCGGCTTCTCGGTGCTCCTGTTCCAGGACCTCGCGGCCATCCCGCTGATCGCCTTCGCGCCGCTGTTCGCCACCACGGCCGTCGCCGCGGCAGCGGCAACGACTGTGCAGATGGACATCATTTCCGTCCTGAAGGGCTTGGGCCTGATCGCCGTTATCGTGGTCGTCGGTCACTTCGTGCTCGACTACGCGCTGCGCCTGGTGGCGCTGACACGCGTCAAAGAGGCGATGACGGCGGCGGGGCTGCTTACCGTCGTCGGCGTGACCATCCTCATGCAGCTGGCGGGCTTGTCGGCGTCGCTCGGCGCCTTCATCGCCGGAGCGCTGCTGGCGGAATCGTCCTACCGGCACCAGCTCGAAGCCGACATCCAGCCGTTCGAAGGCCTGCTGCTCGGGCTGTTCTTCACGGCGATCGGCATGACCATCGACGTTCGCCTGCTGCTCGACGAGCCGGTCATCATCCTGACGCTGGTCGCCGGGCTCGTCGCGGTGAAGGCGGTCATCCTCTACGTGCTCGGCCGTTGGCAAGGGCTGGAGCCCGGTCCGGCGCGCCGGCTCGGCATCGCGCTGTCGCAAGGCGGTGAGTTCGCCTTCGTGCTGTTCACGGTCGGCTATGCCTCGGGCGCGCTGACCAGCGAGAACACCGAGCTGCTGACGATCATCGTCACCCTGTCGATGGCGGCTACGCCGATCCTCTTGAAAATCGACAGCCTGCTGTCGCGGCGGCGCAAGGGGCCGGCCCCGGCCTATGACACCCCGCCCGACAACGACGGCCACGTGATCATCGCCGGCTTCGGCCGCTTCGGGCAGATCGTCGCCCGCATCCTGACGGCGAAGCGCATTCCCTTCACTGCACTCGACATCAGCGCCGAGCAGGTCGAGTTTGTGCGCCGCTTCGGCGCCCAGGCATTCTACGGCGACGCCAGCCGGGCGGAGATCCTCGAAGCGGCGGATGCGCACCGGGCGCGGGCCTTTGTGCTCGCCATCGACGACGTCGAGGCCTCGATGCGCACGGCCGAGCTGGTGCGCTCCAAGTACCCGGATCTGCCGGTCTTCGCCCGGGCGCGTAACCGCAACCACGCGCATCGGCTGCTCGATATCGGGGTGACCAACCTGCAGCGCGAGACGTTTCTGTCATCGCTCGACATCGCTAAGCAGCTGCTGAAGAAGCTCGGCATGTCCGAGCGCGAGGCGGGGCGCATCATCCATACGTTCCGCACGCACGACGAGCGGCGCCTGGTCGAGGACTATAAGCTCGCCAGCGACCTCGATAAGCTGCGCGAGCGCGCCCGCTCCGACGTAAAGACGTTGGAAAAGCTCTTCGAGGAGGATGCGGCCGAGGAAGCCCGGCTGCGCGAGCTGGGGCAGGCCGAGGAGGCCGCGCGTTGAAGCCAATCGTCTGCGTCGGTCACGCGGCGCTGGATTATGTCTACCGCATTGAGGCGTTCCCGCCCGAGCCGACGAAAGTGCGCTCGCTCGAGCACCTGGAGAGCGGCGGCGGCATGGCCGCCAACGCGGCGGCGGCGATCGCCCGCCTCGGCGGACAGGTGGAATTGTGGAGCCGGACCGGCGGCGACAGCGCCGGTGAGCGCATCCATAAGTTTCTCGCCGCCGACGGGGTCGACATCACCTATGTGCGCACCTTCGAGCACGCGCGCTCGTCGACGTCGGCGGTGATCGTCGACAACAACGGCGAGCGCCTGATCATCGGCGAGCGTGACCACGCGATGCCGATGGATTCGAGCTGGCTGCCGTTCGATCGCATCGCCGGTGCCGGCGCTGTGCTGAGCGACCTGCGCTGGGTGGAAGGCACACGCGACGCGTTCAAGGAAGCTCGCGCCCGCGGCGTGCGGACGCTGCTCGACGCGGATCTTGGCGGCGGGGGGCTGCTCGCGGAGTTCCTGTGCCTCGCCGACTACGCGATATTCTCCGCGCCAGCATTGGAGGCATTCGCACCCGACCGGGACGAGCGGGCGCAGCTCGAAGCCGTGCTCGCCGCCGGCGTGCGCCATGCCGGAGTGACGCGGGGCGGGGAGGGCTACGCTTGGCTGTCGAAGAGTGGGGACGCGGGACACCAGCCGGCCTTCAAGGCCGAGATCGTCGACACGACGGGCGCCGGCGATGCCTTCCACGGTGCTTTTGCCTGGGCGCTGGCCGACGGACGCTCCCCGGCTGAATGCGCGCGCGTCGCATCCGCGGTCGCGGCGCTCAAATGCCGCCGTCTCGGCGCCCGCGCCGGGCTGCCGACGCGCGCCGAACTCGACGAATTCCTCGCCACGCGTGTGGATTGAGGTGAAATCCCGGTACGCTTTGGCGGTGCAAGGCATGGACGGGGGGCGGCGGCCTCGTTAAACGTGCCTGACCAAAACGGCGCCCCGGCACGACCGGCGGCAGCCGGCCATCCAGGGCCAGGCAGGGACAGCTTTATGACCGAGGCGCGCGAGACGATCACCGAGGGCACAGCGGTCGCCCACAACGACATGGCGAATGCCATCCGGGCGCTGGCCATGGATGCGGTGCAGGCGGCGAAGTCGGGGCACCCGGGCATGCCGATGGGCATGGCGGACGTGGCGACCGTATTGTTCCGCGAGGCGCTGCGCTTCGACGCCGCCGACCCGAACTGGCCAAACCGCGACCGCTTCGTGCTCTCGGCCGGCCACGGCTCGATGCTCCTCTATTCGCTCCTCTATCTCACCGGCTATCCGGGGATGGAGGTCGGCGAGCTGAAGCGCTTCCGCCAGCTCGGCGCCAAGACGGCGGGCCATCCCGAGCACGGGCACGCGGCCGGCATCGAAACGACGACCGGCCCGCTGGGGCAGGGCATTGCCAACGCCGTCGGCATGGCGCTGGCAGAGCGGCTGCTGAACACGCGGCTCGGCGACGACATCATCGACCACCACACCTACGTGATCGCCGGCGACGGCTGCCTGATGGAGGGCATCAGCCACGAGGCGATCTCGCTTGCCGGACATCTGGGTCTCGGCAAGCTCATCGTGTTGTTCGACGACAACGGCATCTCGATCGACGGGCCGACCAGCCTGACGGTCACCGACGATCAGGTGGCGCGCTTCAAGGCTAGTGGGTGGAACGCTGTCGCCATCGACGGACACGACCCCGCAGCGATCTCGGCGGCACTGGCCCACGCGCGGGCCGACTCGTCCAAGCCGTGGCTCATCGCCTGCAAGACGACCATCGGCTACGGCGCGCCGACCAAGGCCGGAAAGGCCTCGACGCACGGCGAGCCGCTGGGCGAGGAGGAAATCAAGGGTACGCGCGAGAAGCTCGTCTGGCCGCATGCGCCGTTCGAGATTCCCGAGCCGGTGCTACTCGCCTGGCGGGCTGTCGGGCAGCGCGGCGCCAAGGAGCGTGCGAACTGGAAGCAGCGCGCAGCGCAGGCGGGCCCGCATGTCGATGCGGCGCTCAGCAACCCCGCGGCGGCGGGCAAAATAGCGGACGTGGCGAAGGCGATCACCACGGCCAAGGCGGCATTCGCCATCGACGAGGCGAAGCGCGCCACGCGTGTGTGGTCGCAGCTGGCGCTCGAGAAGATCGTGCCGGTTCTGCCCGAGCTGATCGGCGGCTCCGCCGACCTCACCGGCTCCAACGGCACGCGCACCAAGGATCACGTGCCGGTCGGGCGCGGGAGCTTTGCGGGCAACTACATCCATTACGGCGTGCGCGAGCACGGCATGGCCGCGGCGATGAACGGCATCGCGCTGTCGGGCGGCCTCATCCCCTACGGCGGCACGTTCCTCGTGTTCACCGACTACTGCCGCCCGTCGATCCGCCTGTCGGCGTTGATGCGCCAGCGCGTCATCTACGTGATGACGCACGATAGCATCGGCCTCGGCGAGGACGGCCCGACGCATCAGCCGATCGAGCACCTCGCGGCGCTGCGCGCCATTCCGCATCTGCTGGTCATGCGCCCGGCCGAGGGTCTCGAGACCGCCGAGTGCTGGGAGATCGCGCTGAAGCACGACGCCAACCCGTCGGTGCTGGCGCTGTCGCGCCAGGCGGTCGAGAATCTGCGCAAGGAGGCTTCGGCCGAGAACCTGTCGGCCAAGGGCGCGTACGTGCTCTCCGAGCCGGAGGGCGGCCGCGACGTGACGCTCATCGGCACGGGCACGGAGCTGGCGCTGGCCGTCGAGGCGGCGAAGGCGTTGGCCGGCGAAGGCATTCGCGCCGCGGTCGTCTCGATGCCGTCGATGGAGCTGTTCCGCGCGCAGCCCGAGAGCTATCGCACCAAGGTGCTGGGCGACAAGCCGCGGGTAGCGGTCGAAGCCGGCATCGCGCAGCCCTGGTTCGAGTGGCTGGGGACAAACGGTCGCTTCGTGGGCTTGAGCGACTTCGGCGGTTCCGCCCCGGCGCCGCAGCTCTACAAGCACTTCGGCCTCACCGCCGCGGCGGTTGCCGATGCGGCGCGCAGCCTCGTGAAGAAGTGAGCGCCGACGGATGGATCTGACCAAGCTCAAATCGATCGCCGACGCGGACGTCGCCGGTAAGCGCGTCCTGGTCCGCGCCGACTTGAACGTGCCGGTGGCGGACGGCAAGGTTTCGGACGCGACGCGTTTGGAGCGCATTCTGTCCGGCCTCAACGATCTCTCGGCGCGCAAGGCCCGCGTGGTGGTCATCTCGCACTTCGGCCGGCCGAAGGGCGGCCCTGATCCGAAAATGAGCCTGGCGCCCGTCGCCGCCAAACTGGCGGAGCTGCTCGGCAAGCCGGTACAATTCGTCGATGCCTGCATCGGCGACAAGGCCGAGGATGCCGTGTCGCGCCTCGCTCCGGGTGACATCGCCGTGCTGGAAAACCTGCGCTTCCACGCGGGCGAGGAAAAGAACGACGCCGAGTTCGTCGCGGCACTGGCGCGTTCGGGCGACGTGTTCGTCAACGATGCCTTCTCGGCTGCGCATCGCGCGCACGCCTCGACCGAGGGTCTGGCGCGCGTGCTGCCGGCCTACGCCGGGCCGCTGATGCTCGAGGAGATCAGCGCATTGCTCGCCGTGCTCGATAAGCCGGAGCGTCCGGTGGCGGCGCTGATCGGTGGCGCCAAGGTGTCGAGCAAGATTCCGATCCTCAAACACCTGATCGGCAAGGTCGACAAGCTGATCATCGGCGGCGGCATGGCCAACACGTTTCTCATGTCGCACGGCGTCGACATCGGCAAGTCGCTGGCCGAGCCGGACTTCGTCGACACGGCGCGCGAGATCATGGCGGCGGCGAAGGCGCAGGGCTGCGCCGTGGTGCTGCCCGAGGACGCGGTGATCGCCCGCGAGTTCAAGAGCGGCGTGGCGCACGCGGTGGTGCCGATGCTTGCGGTGCCGAGCGACGCGCTGATCCTCGATGTCGGTCCGAAGTCGGTCGAGCACATGGCTAGGGTGCTGACAGAGTGCCGGACTTTGCTGTGGAACGGCCCGCTCGGCGCTTTCGAGATCGAGCCCTTCGGCAACGGCACATTTGCGCTCGCCCGGGCCGCAGCCAAGCTCACGAGGGAAGGCAAGCTGACGACGGTAGCCGGCGGCGGCGATACGGTCGCGGCCTTGAATGCGGCCGGGGCCACCCAAGATTTCACCTACGTGTCGACGGCCGGCGGCGCCTTCCTCGAATGGCTCGAGGGACGCGAGCTGCCGGGCGTTGCCGCACTCGCCCGCGCACAGGGCTGACAAACGACGCGGCAACGAAAGTAGCGCGTGGCATGCTGGGCGATCTGCAGATCTACTTCGGGGTGGCGCTGGCGGGGCTCGTGAGCTTCCTGTCGCCCTGCGTCCTGCCTCTGGTCCCGCCCTACCTCAGCTATCTCGGCGGCACGACCATCGACGAGCTGGCCGCCGAAGGGGGCGTGCCCCAGCATGTCTGGCGCCGCGTGATCGTTGCCGCGTGCCTGTTCGTGCTGGGCTTCACCACCGTATTCGTCGGGCTCGGGGCCGGCGCGTCGCTATTCGGACAGCTGATCCAAACCTATAAGCGCGAGCTCGAGATTGTCGCCGGCCTGGTGATCATCCTGTTCGGCCTGCACTTTCTCGGCATCTTCCGCATCGGCCTCCTCTACAAGGAGGCGCGCTACCACGGCACGCACCATCATGGCGTGAGCTACATCGGCTCCTACGTCATCGGGCTGGCATTCGCGTTCGGATGGACGCCGTGTATCGGCCCGATCCTGGCGACGGTGCTGGCGCTGGCGGCTAACGAAGGGAGCCTCGCAACCGGCGTGAAGCTGCTCGCCGTGTATTCGCTCGGGCTGGGCGTGCCCTTCATCCTCGCCGCCGTGGCAATTGGTCCGTTCCTCGGCTTCATGCAGAAATTCCGCCGCCACCTCGACAAGGTGGAGAAGGCGATGGGTGCCTTCCTGGTGCTGACGGGACTGTTGTTCCTCACCGGCTCGATCAACTGGTTCGGGAGCTGGATGCTCGACAACTTCCCCGGCCTGGCGCGCATCGAGGAGATGGTGACGCCGCAGGATCTCGGCCGCGAGATCCTGCAGCGCGGCGCGCCGCAACCGTGAACGGGGGCGAGAATGGCTGAAGCCGTCGCTTTGCCCATCGCGCTGACCATCGCCGGATCGGATAGCTCCGGCGGGGCGGGGATCCAGGCCGATCTCAAGACCTTCACGGTGCTCGGCGTCTACGGCGCCAGCGTGCTGACCGCGCTGACCGCGCAGAACACGCGCGGCGTCAGCGCCATCCATCCCGTGCCGCCCGAGTTCGTCGCGCAGCAGATTGATGCTGTCGCGGCTGATCTAAAGATCTGCGCCACGAAGACCGGCATGCTGAACGACCGCGCCACGGTGCTGGCGGTGGTCGAAGGCTTGCGCCGCCACGCGCTCAATCCATTGGTGGTCGATCCGGTGATGGTCGCGACGAGCGGCGACATGCTGCTCGAGCCGGATGCCGTCGATGCAGTGCGCCGTCAGCTTTTGCCGCTCGCCGACGTCATCACCCCGAACCTCGCCGAGGCGGCGCGCCTGTTGGGTACCGCTGAGGCCGTCGATGTGGCGGAGATGAAGACTCAGGCACGGGCGCTGCTCGCGCTGGGGCCGAAGGCGGTGCTGATCAAGGGCGGGCATGGCGACGGCGCGGAGGCCATCGATGTCCTCGTCATGCGCGATGCCGCACCCATGCACCTCGCCCTGCCGCGCATCGCAACCCCCAATACGCACGGCACGGGCTGCACCATGTCGGCGGCCATTGCCGCGCATCTAGCCAAGGGCGAGTCTCTGGCGGAGGCTGTGCAGGGCGCCAAGCGCTTCGTGCATGCGGCTCTCGTCGCCGGCGCAACGCTCAAAATCGGCGGCGGCTCGGGTCCGGTGGACCATCTTTTTCCCATCCGCGACGGCCGGAAAACCTGAGTCTGCGGGGGGCATGCAGACGCGCCTGTGGCGCCAATGCATCGACCGGTTCTGAATAGCGTTCCACCCTCTTGCGGCCTGCGCGGGCTTCTGTAACAAATTTGGGCAACGCGATGCCGCGGCATCGTTTTCAAGCTCCGGGGGGAGCGTCGGGCTGGCGATTAGGGGCGCCTACCCGACTTGGCTGAAGAACCGGTCCGGGCCATCCGGACCGGTTTCTTTTTGGGCCGACCCCATCACGCTTCTTCCAAGCGTCCAGGCTTCCGGTAGAACGTCGGAGATGCCCGGTTTGCGGGCCGCGAAAGGCATGCCCCGCCGCACCCCATGAGCGCGCTCACCTACTTTCTGGGCAGCGGCCCGACGGCGAGCCCCTTGGGACTGCGCATCGCCCTTTTCTTCGCCGCGCTATTCCTCGCCTACGGGGTCGTGGTCCCCTATTTCCCGGTATGGCTCGACGCGCGCGGCCTCGATCCGCTGCAGATATCGACGGTCGTCTCCGCCCCGCTGTTCATCCGCCTCTTGGTCACCCCCAGCATGGGCCTATTGGCCGACCGGCTGGGGAACTACCGGCTGGTCATCATGGCGCTCGCCTGGGTAGCGCTGGGGCTAGTGGTGGCGCTTGGGTTCGCTTCGGGGTACGGGGCGATCCTCATTCTGGGCGTTGCCTTTCTGTTGGCCAACGGGACCATGCTGCCGCTGATCGAGACGATCGCGGTGCGGGGCGTACGTACTGAGGGTCTCGACTACGGGCGCATGCGCCTATGGGGATCGATCACTTTCATCGTCGCCAACGTTGTGGGCGGTCTCGCCATCGAGGCGCTGGGCGGTGGCTCCGCCCTGTGGCTGATCCTGTTCTCCGCCACCCTGACCGTCGCCGCGGCGCATGCGCTGCGGCCGCCCGACCCCGCGGCGCGCCTGGAAGCTGCCCCGGCCCGCGTCCATTGGCGGGCGTCATCGCCGGCGCGACTGCTCGGCTCGCGCCTGTTCATCCTGTTCCTGATCGCCATGGGTTGCACGCACGGGGCGCACGCCACGTTCTATACGTTCGGTGCCCTGCACTGGCAGGCGCAGGGGCTGCCCGCGGCGTGGGTCGGCGTCCTGTGGGCTATCGGCGTCATGGCCGAGGTCGTGCTGTTCGCGTTCTCCGCGCCGGTCGTGCGCCGCTTCGGCCCGGCGCAGCTGATCGTCGCCGGGGCCGGGGCGTCGGTGGTGCGCTGGGGCGCGATGGCGTTCGATCCGCCGCTGGCGGTGCTCATCCCGCTGCAGGTGCTGCACGCCCTGACGTACGGCGCTGCGCATCTCGGGGCGATCCTGTTCATAACGCGCGCCGTGCCGCATATGGGCATGGGTAGTGCCCAGGCGTTCTACGCCACCATTGCCGCCGGATTGATGCTGGGCATCGTCGGGCTGATCTCCGGCGCACTGTTTGAAACGCTGGGGGGCGCCGTGTTCGTGGTGCCGACGCTGGTGGCAGCGGTCGGCTGCGGCGCCGGCGTCATGCTGTTGCGTGGCTGGGACGGCCAGCCGCTATGGGGCGACGACGGCGCGGCGCGATCGACCGCTAACCCCACAGCTCCGGTGCCGGCGGGCTGATCCATCCGTCGGCGATGGCAAGCGGCGGATCGCGGTCGCGCGCGAGCAGGAGGGGACCATCGAGGTCCACCCAATCCGCGAACCCAGCAAGCAGCAGCGCCGGCGCGGCAGCGAGCGACGTCGCCACCATCGAACCGATCATGATCTTGAAGCCCTGCGCCTTCGCGGCCTGGGCCATCGCAATGGCCTCGGTGAGGCCGCCGGTCTTGTCGAGCTTGATGTTCACGGCATCGTAGCGGCCGGCGAGGGCGGCGAGATCGGTGCTGGTGTGGGCACTCTCGTCGGCGCACACGGCGACCGCGCGCTTGATGCCGGCAAGCGCCGCGTCGTTGCCGGCGGGAAGCGGCTGCTCGATTAGCTCGTAGCCCGAGGCCGCAGCGGCGGCGAGGAACGGTTCGAGCTGCTCAGGTCGCCAGGCTTCGTTGGCATCAGCGACGAGGCGCGCGTCAGGGCGCGCGGCCCGCACCGCCGCCATGCGGGCATCATCGCCGTCGCCGCCGAGCTTGAGCTTCAGTAGCTTGAGATGCGGGACGGCTTGGGCGTCGGCCGCCATCTGTTCGGGCGAGCCCAGGCTCAGCGTGTAGCAGGTCATCGCGGGCTGCGGCGCCGATAGCCCCGCGATCTCCCAGGCGCGCCTGCCGGCAAGCTTTGCGTCGAGATCCCAGAGCGCGCAATCGAGAGCGTTGCGTGCAGCGCCAGCCGGCAGAAGGTCGGCGAGACGCGCGCGGGTGAGCGGTCCTGAAAGACCACGCAGGGTTTGCAGCGCGTCGTCGACCGTTTCGCCATAGCGCGCGTAGGGAACGGCCTCGCCGCGGCCGCGGCAGCTACCGGCCGTCACCTGCGCGACGACGACGTGCGCCTCGGTCTTGGCGCCGCGGGCGATGACGAAGGGTTTGGCGAGCGGCCACGCCTCGGCGCTGGCTTCGACGCGCTGGGCCTCGACGTCGTGCGACATTGCCTCGTCAGCCGAGACGGCCGGCGGCGTGGGCGAGGAACAGGTAGACGCGGCCGGTGTCGGAGATGAGCTGGCCGTGCGACAGGCGGCCGCTCGGATCGCGCCCATCGGATTCGGCGATGATGCGCTCGAAGTCGGTGAGGTAGCGGCTCACCGTGCGCGACAGCTCGCCGTCGTTGCGGCAGCGGTGGCTGACGTCATCGAACACCGCGCGTCCTTCGTTCCCGTAGATCGAACGAACCATGACGCCGCGCTGGCCGGAGCGGATGCGCGACCAGATCGCCGCCGCCGTGGCCGGATCGAGCGCCCGGGCGATGGCCTCGAGGTCGAGGTTGAACCCGGCCTGTGCGTGCCGTGACGCGCCGGCGGAGGCAGGCCCGTGTCCGTGCCCGTCCTCGTCGCGCGAGGCGCGCGCCAGCAGGTCGCCGAGCGACCAGCCTTCGCGGCTGTCGGCCGGCGCGCTGCGCTGGCGCTGGCGGTTGCCGAGTTCCTGCGCGATGGTCGAGGAAAGCGAGGTGAGCGAGCGCGACGGCGCCTGCGGGCGCTGCGGCGGCGGTTGCGTCGGCGGTACCGTCTCGGCGTGGAGGTTTTGCGGTGGCGCGGTGACGTCGCGCTGCACGGCCGAGCGGGCGGCGAGCTGCGAAAGCTGGTCGAGCGCCTTGATCTGGTCCTGCAGGGCGCGGCGCATGCCTTCGGAGCTTTCCTGCGCGGTGAGCGGCAGGCGCTCCATCTCGCTGCGCAGACGGTTCTGCTCGGCGGCGATCTCGGAGGACGTACGCGAGGCCTGCTGGCGCATCGTCTCCGAGGTTGAGGTGAAGCGGTCGGTCAGCGAGCCGAGCTCCGAGGTGACCGCCGAGGATACCGTCGTCAGGCGGCTGCGCAGGTCTTCCAGCGTCCGCTCGCTTTCCGCGGCGGCGGTGGCACGCATCCGCTCCAGCTCGCTGCGGGCGCGCATATCGGCGTCTGACAGCGAGCCCGCGATCGACGTCGAATAGTCGCCGACGAAACTGGTGAACTCATCGGCCTTGCCGGAGAGCCGGTCGAGCGTAGTGGACAGCTCGGTGTGGCGGTTCTGCAGCGTCTTGTCGATCTTGAAGTTGGCGGTCTCGAGCGCGTTCGCCGCCTTCATGATCTGCACGCCCTGGTTCTCGAAGCGACCGGTGACGCCGCTGATCTGGTTCAGCAGGTTCTCCGAGATGTTCTTCAAGAGGTCGGACTGGCTGGCGAGGCCTTCCATGGCCTTGATCGACTGGCGGGTGATGTTCTCGGAGGCGCGGCGCACCGAGTTGATGCCGTGCATGAGTGCTTCGTCGAGATCGGTCGCCTGTCTGCCGATCGTCTCGCGGAAGCTCACGGCGTGCGCATCGAGCGCGTTGGTGAGGGCCTCGGTCTTGTCGACGACGGCGCTGTCTATGGCCGAGGTCGAGCGCATGATCGACTCGTCGAACAGGCGCAGACGTTCGCCGAAGGCTTCGTCCAGCGACCGCGTGCGCTCGACCAGCTGGTAGTCGAGCGCCTGGGCGCGGTTGGCGAGGGCGGCATCGAGCGCCCGAGCGTATTCCTCGAAGACCGTCTGCAGGTTCTCGGTGCGATTGACGAGCGAGGTGTCGAGCTGCTGCAGCTGGCTGTCGAAGGTGACCTGCAACTGTTCGGCGCGGCTCTCGAGCGCTCCGGCCAATCCCGTGGTGTAGCTCTCGAGCACGTTCTGCAGCTGCTCGGTGCGTCCGCCGACGGCGCTCTCGAGGTTGCCGACGCTCGAAGCGAGCGACGTTTCGAGCATGGTGAGGTTTTCGCCCGCACCCTCGATGACCTTGCCCAGCTTCACCTGCTGGTCGGACAGCTTCTCGATCAGCGTCGGGATCTCGCTGCCGAGCCGCATGAGGCTTTCGCTGACGCGGTCGGAGGTGTTGACCAGTGCGTGGCGCTCGCCCGACAGCTCGGAGATGAGGCCGCGGATCTTGCGCTCGTTGTCCTCGTAGGAGCGCTCGAGGACGGCGACCTCGTTGTGCACCATGGCTTCGAGCTCGCCGGCGCGGCCGAGGGCGCGCGTGATGGCGTCGTTCATGAAGCCGACCTGGCGGCGCACCGCCTGACCGAGGGAGGCGACGTTCTGCTCCGCCAGGCGATCGGGCTCGGCGAGGCGGATGGCGACCTCGGTCATGGTCGAGGAACGCAAGCGCAGCTCTTCCGTGCGCCACGCGAGTAGCGCCATCAGCCAGAGCAGGCCGATCGGCACGACGATGGCGGCGATGGTGAGGAAGGTCGTCGGGCGGGTGACGAGGTCGAGCCAGCCCATAACCGGCGCGTCGCTACCCAGCGAGGCGAGGGCGAAGGCGACGCCGAGCGTCGCCCAGATGATGCTGGCGATGCCCGCGAACTTGAACGGGGTGTTCGACGGCTTCTGCTGCAGGGCGAAGATCAGGCCGCCGATGCTCGGGCCGTCGTCGTTGGCGGCGATGCGATTGCGCGACGGGCCGGCGGCGCGGCGGCGGGCCATGCGGCGGCGCGGTGCGGCCGCCTCCTCGGTGTCGGTGGGGGGCGGCCCATCAAGTAGCGATTCTTCGTCCGCAGGCAGCTCCGGCGACGCCGGGGGCATCTCGAGCACCGGGCTCTCGCGTGCCGGACTTGGGGAAGGAATGAAGTCGGTGGCCGGGATGAAGCTGGTCGACGGGATAAAGCCGTTTGATGACGGTTTTGGAGGCGGGCTTGCCGGAGCACTCAAGGCGGCCGACGGAATCGGCGGCGGCAGAAGCTGCATCGGCGCATCGTTCTTGAACGGCGGCTCGCTCACCCCGCCGTCGGGCGTGCCCGGCATGGTGCCTGCGCTCGGCAGCGACAACGTCGGCTCGGGCTTTACCTCGCCGTCCTCGTCGTCGAGCCTGTTGTTGTCCTGCGCCATCGCCCCGTCCATGCCTGACGCGTCCCCCGTATGATCCATCAAGAGCACGCGACCGAACGGGAAGTTTGCCAGCAAATCGGAGCGGCGCACGGCCTCCCCACAAGGCCAACCTCAGCGCCTGCCATCAGAAATGCTAATCCACCCGTCTCCCAACGCTTGGCCGCTGTTTGGGGCAAAAGAAAGGTTCAACCCATTCGCCCCGCGGCCATTTCTGCGTGCGAGTCGGTCGAAGGTTAATGCTCTAGTTGAGGGGGCGCAATTTACTGGCACTTATAACCTGTGTGTGAGGCTCAAGCCGCCAGAATGCCTGGCGAAACGGGGCGCGTCCCGGCGCCCGAAATGCGAGTAACCGCCGATGATGGCAAGTGATTCTCCAGGTAGCGGCGTCAAAGCGACCAGTGAGTCGCGGCCGGTCGATCTGGACCACCTGCGCCGCTATACGCTCGGCGACCGCGACCTCGAGGTCGAGATCCTGGGGCTGTTTGCCGACCAGCTGCCCATCACCATCGGAGCCTTGAACGAGGCCGCCTCGATGAAGGAGTGGGGCATCGCAGCGCACACGTTGAAGGGTTCGGCGCGTGCCGTCGGCGCGTGGTCGCTGGCGACGCTGGCCGAGACGGCGGAGAAGCTGCACCACCTGCCGGATGCCCGCGAGCGCCGTAAGGTCGTCGGCCGGCTCGAGAAAGCCGCCGGCGAAGCGCGCGAATATATCGCGTCATTGGCCCACGCCGCCTGACCTGCGGCGCCCCGGCTTGCGACCGTGCACCGCTTGAATTTGCTGGCAGCGCCGATTATTGGTGCGGGGCCTTGACCGCCCTTTGCCGGCGGATCGGCCCGGTCGCGCGAACGCACCGGCCCGCCATTCGGAGTTCCGCCCCACACGATGCCCAAGATCACCTTCATTCAGCCTGACGGTAGCGAGCAGGTGGTCGAGGCCGAGCCCGGTGTGACGCTGATGGAATCGGCGAAGATGAATGACGTTCCCGGCATCGAGGCGGAGTGCGGCGGTGCCTGCGCCTGCGCGACGTGCCATGTGTACGTTGACGACGCTTGGCGTGAAAAGACCGGCAAGCCGTCGCAAATGGAAGAGGACATGCTCGACTTCGCATTCGACGTGCGCGAGCAGAGCCGCCTCAGCTGCCAGATCAAGCTGACGCCGGAGCTCGACGGGCTCGTCGTCCGCGTTCCGGCGAAACAGTTCTAAGACCTAGGAAGGTTAGGGATGGACGCCACCCCGGCCGCTGCGGCCCCTATCGAGACCGATGCCGTGATCGTCGGCGCCGGGCCGGTCGGCCTGTTCGCCGTGTTCGAGCTCGGGCTCGTGGACATCAAGGCGCACGTCATCGACATTCTCGACAAGCCGGGCGGCCAGTGTGCCGAGCTCTACCCGGAGAAGCCGATCTACGACATTCCCGCGCTGCCGATAGTCACCGGGCAAGAGCTCACCGAACGGCTGATGGAGCAGATCAAGCCGTTCGGTGCCGAGCTGCACTTGGGTGAGCGCATCGACTCGCTGCAGCGGACGGCGGATGATCGTTTCCTGCTGCGCACCGACGCCGGCACTGAGTTCCTGTGCAAGATCGTGATCATTGCCGCGGGCGGCGGGTCGTTCACGCCCAAGCGGCCGCCGCTGGCCGGCATCGAGGCGTTCGAGGGCAACTCGGTGCTCTATTCCGTGCGCCGCATGGAGACACTGAAGGACAAGCGCGTGCTCATCGTCGGCGGCGGCGATTCAGCGCTCGATTGGACGCTCAGCCTACAGCCGCTGGCCAAGAGCCTCACGCTGTTGCACCGGCGCGACGATTTCCGCGCCGCTCCGCATTCGGTCGAGAAGATGCGCATGCTGGTCGAGACCGGCGACGTGCGTTTGATGATCGGTCAGGTGACCGCGCTACACGGCAGCGGCAATCAGCTCGAGGCGGCGACCGTCAACACCAAGAACGGCGAGGAGAAGATCGACGTCGACGTCATGCTGCCGTTCTTCGGACTGACGATGAAGCTCGGCCCGGTCGCCGATTGGGGTTTGCAACTCAACGAGAACCTCATCCCCGTCGATACTGAGAAGTTCGAGACCAGCGAGAAGGGCATTTTCGCGGTCGGTGACATCAACACCTATCCCGGCAAGCTGAAGCTCATCCTCTCGGGCTTCCACGAGGTGGCGCTGATGGCGCAGCAGGCGCACAAGTACGTCTATCCGGGCAAGAAGCTGCTGTTCCAGTACACGACGTCGTCGTCGAGCCTGCAGAAGAAGCTCGGCGTTAGCTAACCGACTTGCGCCGCGCGTAGGCGGCGGCGAGCAGGCGGTTAACCGATGCGGGCATCGCGTTGATCACTGATTTCAGCATCGGCCGCAGGGTCCGCAGATAGATGCGCGCGTAGGCGCGGCCCTTCGGAGAGATCGGCACCGCCCAGTCGATCACGTCGACAGTTCCGTCGGCCCATCGCAGCTTGTAGTCATCGGCGGGCGCGAGCAGGTCGAAGGTGTCGCGTCCGTCAGCGAATGCCTGCTCGATGGTGCGCTCGAGCAAGTAGGCACCGACCCGCTCCTTGGCGTACTTGGTCTCGTAGGCAAAAATGTGCGTGGCGATGCGCCCTTTGCAGTCGATAAGAACGTCGGTCGCCGCCTTCTCGCCGCCGAACTCCAACGCGTAGACGACAATTTGCGCGGGCCGCTGGTTGCCCGCCGCCGCATCGGCGAAGAAGCGCTGCATACGCGGATCGGCGAGTGCCGGCGAAATGATACCCCGCTCCAGAAGCTGCTCGCGCTTCGACACGATCGCGGCAGCAACCGCGGTTCTCGAGACGTCCCCTCCCGTGGACTGCGTGAATTGTGCGCCCTGCTCGGTAAGCTTCCGGGCAGCGGCACGACTCTTCTTGCGCGACTTGGCGGAGTGGCGCTGCATGTACGCTGGAAAGTCCAGCGCGCTCTTGAGATCGAGATACGGCGCCTGCTGAAGCCGCGTTTGCAGCGCGCCGAGTTCGACGAGGAGCGGAGCGATCGTGGCGTCGGCACGTACGCGCGGCAAGTCAACGACGTCCGGCTTAGTCGCGGCGACGACGTGCGCCCAACCGGCGCGCAAGAGCGCGAGCGGATCTTCGACGGTGTCAACCAGCACATCGCCGTATTGGCTGACCGGCGCGCCCATCCAGGTGAGGCGCTTCAGTCCGGCGACGCGCTCAGTGACGAGCGGCCAGACCGCGACGAGGCTTCCGGCGCGGCGCACCGTGAGAACGGCGAGTGAGGGACCGGCCGCGTCCAGGTAGTGATTGCACCAATGCCAATTCCAATTGAACTGCTGGAATAGCTGGGCGCTGTGCCCGGCGCGCGCGAAGAGCGCGTCCCATTCGGGGGCGAGCGCATCGAAGCCGGCACGCGTGCCTACGATCTCGAACTGGTACGGCGCCGGCGCCGTCGGCGGCGGGGGTTCGGCCAGCGGAGCGGCTTCGGCAACGCGCGGCTTGAGAGCGGCTGATGTCGATCGCATGCGTGCTTTCCGTGCTCCCTACGGGCAGGCCCTCGAGCCGCAGTTTTGGCTGAGCAAGCGGCGTGCCACCGGGAGACTAAGAGGGGTTAGAGTGTTGCGATTTCGACAACGCTGGCGACGACGAGTAGGCACACGATGAGCCAAACGGTAACGCGTCCGCGCCGCGAGGCGGGGCCAGCGTCCAAAACCAGGAGCGTTGCGAGGACTGAGGCGCCGCAAAGGTTAATGACAATATTTCCCGCAAGGCCGAGCCCGTGCCCGCGTGCCGTGCCTTCCAGGAACAGTGCGCCGGCGGTGCCAATGAGAAGCGCACCGCAGAGGCGGGGCCAGAACCCGGTATCGGGTCGCGGCAGGCCGAGAACACGCAAGGTGCTCAGGGGCGCAAGCGTGAGCAAGATGCCGGGGACGAGCTTCAAGAGCGTTTCCAGCCAGAGGAGTTGCTGCACGTCAGCGATCCTCCGCGCCCACGGCGATCAATCGCTGTTGTCCATCGGATGCTTGGCCTTGTACTCGGGGGCGCTGCCGCCGCTGCCCATGCCTGAGAACAGCCCTTCCTCTTGCTCCTTGGGTACGACGCGCGGTGTGTAATCGCCGGCGAGGTGGCGTCCGAGATCGGCCTTGATGGTTTTCGTCTTCGTTTCGCTGCAGTACTCGCCTTCGCCCGCGACTGCCTTGGCGACGCCGTTGAACGAGACATCGTAAATGCGCTCGATCTTGGCCGTGTCCTGGCCGCTGGGCTGCTGCTTTTCGTAAGCGAGGTAGTTGGTCTTCAGCTTGGCGGGATCGAAATTGAAGCCGCATTTAACGGCGCGCGCGGAGGCGGTTCCGACCTGGAAGGCGCGAGCGGGGGCGTCATTGACGGGGGCGGCGGGCTTGTCATCGCCCAGGAGCGCACCGGTTGTCAGACCCGAGCCGGCAGAGCAGCCGGCAAGCAGCAATGCAAGCAGCGCGAGCGAGCCTGCGGGCTTCATGGCGTGCCCCTCATCCCCATCCATCCGGCGCGTCCAGTTCGGCGGACCTTAGCGCCAATTGCGGTAGCGTCAATCGCCGTGCGGCCGGCAACGAACGCCTTCAAGCAAGCGGTCTAGACAACTCGGCCTCAGCCGAGGCTAGCGCATCAGCTCCCCCATCGCCCCGTCGAGGCCCTCGAGCGTCAGGGGGTACATGCGCCCCTCCATTATGTCGCGGATCATGGCAATTGATGGTGTGTAGCCCCAGTGGCGCTCCGCGGTCGGATTGAGCCAGACGCAATGGCGCCAAGTTTCGGCCACCCGCCGCAGCCAAAGGGCGCCGGGCTCGGGGTTCATGTGCTCGACGGCTCCCCCTACATGGGTGACCTCGTAGGGGCTCATCGCCGCGTCACCGATGAAGATGACCTTGTAGTCGGCCGGGTAGGTATGGAGCAGGTCCCAGGTGGAGATGAGCTCGGTTCGCCGCCGCGCATTGCTCTTCCAGACGTTCTCATAGAGGCAGTTGTGAAAGTAGAAGTACTCGAGGTGCTTGAACTCGGTGCGCGCTGCAGAGAACAGCTCCTCCGCGCCCTTGATGTGCCAGTCCATCGAGCCGCCCACGTCGAAGAACATCAGGACCTTCACCGCGTTGTGGCGCTCGGGGACCATGCGGATGTCGAGGTAGCCTTTCTCGGCCGTGCCGCGGATCGTCCCGGAGAGATCCAGCTCCTCGGCGGCGCCTGAGCGCGCGAATGAGCGCAACCGGCGCAGCGCGACCTTGATATTGCGGGTGCCGATTTCGACTGTCTGATCGAGGTCCTTGAACTCGCGCTTGTCCCACACCTTGATCGCGCGACGGTGGCGGCTTTCCTTCTGTCCGATGCGCACGCCGGCAGGATTGTAGCCGTAGGCGCCGAACGGCGAGGTGCCGCCGGTGCCGATCCACTTGTTGCCGCCGGCATGGCGGCCCTTCTGTTCCTCGAGACGCTTCTTCAGCGTCTCCATGATCTTCTCCCAGCCGCCGAGCTCCTCGATGCGCCGTTTGTCCTCCTCGGAGAGATGCAGCGCCGAGACCAGCCGCAGCCATTCCTCCGGGATCTCGGCCTCGATCGCATCGGGCAGCGCGGCGATGCCCTTGAACACCTCGCCGAAGACGCGGTCGAAGCGATCGAGGTTGCGCTCGTCTTTGACGAGGCAGGCGCGCGACAAGAAATAGAAGTCCTCGACCTGGCGACCGGTGACGCCGGCCTCAAGGCCTTCGAGCAGCGTGAGGTACTCTTTCAGAGTGACCGGCAAGCCGGCCCGCTTCAGGGCATGGAAGAACGTGACGAACATCTGACTTCTGAATCCACCGGGCCCGCGGAAGCGCGACGGGACAGCATAGGGAATTGCGCATGTCGCTGCCAATCGGCGTGCGGAGGCGTCAATTTCCCGCAGTGGCCGTGGGCTTCATGGAGGCCACCGGGGCGCCCTTGGCGCCGAACAGGAGATCGCTGTCGTCGATATACCAGCGCTCGACCTCGACGATCTCCGGCGGCTTGCCGCTGGCCAAGAGCCAGCCGTCGACGGCGAACTTCTGCTTCGACTTGTTGTCGATCAGGATGCCGGCGTAGTGCGTCCAGCCATCCCAGCCTCGCCGTATGTCCTCTTTGACATAGATCGATCCGACGGTGTGATGGCGGAGCAGCTTGTTGCGCTCCATGACCAACATGTAGCTCGTCAGGTTCGTGGCGACGTCCACGCAGTCCATCTGTCCCGGGTCGCCGTTGCCGGCGAGGTCGTCGCCCGGCCGGTCGTTAGACGTGCCGACCGCCTTGTCGGCGCGGCTCCCCATCCAGCCGACCGCCACTTTCGCGGCGTCGCGCTCGGCCGCGGGCGTGGCGGCGCCCTTGGCCATGATCTTCTTGACCTCGGCGATATCCGCGGCCGTAAACCTGAACGGGGTCTGGGTGCGGCAGCCGTAGGAGCTGCACACGAAAACGCGATCGCCTTCGGGCATCCGCGCCTTGTATTTCTGGTAATGGACTTCGACCAGACCGCTGCCCTGATAAGCGCAGCCAACGAGCGCGCACGTCAGCGCGAGCGCCGACAGGACGCGACAGAATCTTCCCGCAATCGGCGCACGCCGTCGCGCATCATCGCTAAGTCCGTTGGTCACGATGCCCGCTGATCCCATCCCGGCAGAGATTCGTCGCTATCACGCGCGTTGAGTCGGGTCATCGCGCCGGTAGGCGCCAAGCGCAATCCCTGTGCAGAGCAGAAAACTGATGCGCGGGAGCATCGAGCACCGATGCGTGTCAAAAAAAAACCGCCCCGGGGGTACCGGGGCGGTTCAGTCTTTGAGAGAGATAGAAGAGCGGCGATCAGAAGTTGATCAGAGCGCCGGCCTTCACGTACTGGAAGTCATCGGTAGCGCAGCCAACGTCGAGGCCGACGGCACCGGTCTGGACAGCGCTGGCGCAACCCACGCCGCTGAAGTCAGCAGAGATATGGCGGTAGGAAACCCACAGCGACATGGCAGCCGCGTCGATCTCCTGCACCACACCAAGACCCCAGAGCGTGCTGCTGGCCGAGATCAAAGCGTTGGCCAGGAAGTCGGAGTTGGCGCCGTCAAACTTCTCGTACTCGCCGTAGAGAACCGTGTGACCCAGGGGATGCCAGCGCTCGCGCAGACCGCCCTTGATGTAGTACGTGTCGCCACCAGCCCGGTCGAGACCACCTGCCGCGACGGCACCGTTGATGCCGAGCGACGGAGCAGTTACACCGTCCGGATCGACGTGACCGTAGGCGCCGTACAGCCAGAGGCCAGTCGGGACGTGCTCGACGTAGGCACCAACCTGGAAGTAGTCGATCCAGCGGCCGTCGCCAGCCTGGATGAAGCCTGGTCCAGTGTTACCAAACACACCGGGAGGAACTGCAGTCGACCCAGTGAAGAAGTCCTGGCTCCACTGCGAGTAGGCAGCAGCGGCGGCAAGCTTGAAGCCGTTGTACTCACCCGAGTAGCGAGCCGCGACGTCCCAGAAGTCGTCCTCACCCCAAGAGGCCGAGACCGAGAAGCCACCGAAGGTCGGCGAGTCGTAGCGGATAGAGTCGCGCGGAGCGCCGAAGCAGTCGCCGCCGGCGCCGCCACCACCGAAGCAGAAGCCGCCGACCTGCTGCCAGTTGAGCGCAGAGATCGTCTGGCTACCAGAGTTGCGGAGCAGGAAGCCGTTGTAGTCGAACATCACCCAGTTCGCCGGAACGAGCGAGCCAGAGCCGTCAACCAGGATCGCCGCGTTATCCGAAGCGGACGACTGGAGGCCGACGCCGAGCTTGCCAAGGTGGTCGCTCTTGATGAACCAGTAGGACTGCAAGAGCTGCACGGCATAAGCGCCGTTGGCGCCCAGGGCCGAAGCATTGTGCTGCGAGAACTGGTTGATCGTGAGCGAGTCGGAGTCCATCGCTTCCACGTGGATCACGTAGCCCGCCGACCAGCCCGGAGAGATCGTGGCCTGACCGGTGAACTTGAAGTGCGAGGCGAGCGTCGAACCGAGGCCCGTCACGTAGGTGTTCGTCTCGACGCCGTCGTCCCAGTACATGACCTGCTCACCGACCCAACCGGATACGGTCAGCGAAACCTTGCGGTTGCCCTTGCGGGCGGTCGTCGCTTCGAGTTCAGCGATACGCTCTTCGAGATCAGCGCAGCAATTCCCCCCAAGGTCGGCTGCGGAGGCGCTACCGGCGGAGAGACCGCCCGCTAGCAGGCCCGCTGCCACCAGGGCGCTAAGGCTGGATTTCTTCATATTTAGTCTCCCGTCTTCGTCTCAGCTGATGGCGGACGCTGAACAAAACGAACGCGAGACAAGAAAACCGCCCTAGCAATGCGCAATGCGTATCCCTCAAGGATCGCTGCGTGCCAGGCCGGACACTGCTGTGATTCGTGGGAGTGCAACAATTAGGCAGTGCCGAATTCGTGGTGACGAGTCCACGAGTGTGGCGGTGGGGCCACGAGCGCCTTGCCGGTAACACCATTCAAGACGGCGAATTTTCCGGCCATCTGCGAGGCGGGGCACTGCTCCAGCGGTAGGGGTAAAGAGCGGAGCGGTCAACGACTTGCGCGATAATGGCGGTTGGTCGCGGCTGCACGTTGGGGAGCGTGCGCCAGGTGTGGCCGCTCATGTCGCCTATCGCCAGCCAATCGCGCGGCGTCGCCCGTCATATTCGGCTGGGGATGGGATGTGGATATCCCGGTGCGTGGGAACATTCCTGCCTGTGATCGGGAGCGACGGGCGGTGCCCCGCGGCGCGCCGGTCGATACAACCCGATCCTGGGTGCGCATGGCGCACTACACTATAGAGGTCGTCGCGGCGCCCGAACGCAAGAAGCCGCCCTTGGGGGGCGGCTTCCGCGCATTCGTAGGAGGCTAGTGCGATCAGAAGTTGATACGGCCGCCGGCTGTTGCAGCCCACCAGTCGTCGATCGCGAGCGGCGCGACAACGCCACCGGAGGTCGCCGTGATATCGGCCTCATAGTGATTGAAGACGGCATAGATGTCCATCTCGGCCGCCTTGAGGTTCTGCGTGGCGCCGAATCCCCAACGCGTCACCTCGCTGGAGACAATGGTGTGGGTGCTGCCAGCAGGATTGACGCCCGCAGCGATGTTGGCCGCCTGTCCAATATCAAAGCCCGTTCCGGCGCCCCAATCGTCATACCGGCCGTAGTCGACGTGGAAGTTGGTGCTGCCGAGGTCGATGAGCTTCCGGTTGATGCCGACCTGACCGTAGTAATAAGTGGCCTCGTCGGTGAATGCTACTGGCTGGTCGTCGAACTCGCGGCGGCCGGCGGCACCGTAGAAGTAGAGTCCGGTCTCCGCCTCGGAGATGCCGAACGAGCCCACGAGATCGTTTGGCTCGTCGCGCGGCGGGTTCCCGAGGCCGGCCTGGTTGTCGTCCGTGTAGGAGATGCCGGCTTTGACGTGGATATTTTCGGTCGAACCGAACTTATGGTCAAAGCGGACGCCTACGTCCCAGATGTCGTCCTCGCCCCAGGAGGCCGTGGCGACGAGGACCTTGAAGATCTTGGGGGTGTCGTAGCGCACGGCGTTAACGCGCTGATTGTCGAGGTTGTTGGCGACGTTGTCCCAGATGAGGTTGGTGTAGTTGTTGACGCCACCCTGCTTCAGGAAGAACCTGCCGTTGTAATGCAGCTCGGCGTCCGAGTAGGCCTTGCCGACGTTGCCCCACTTGTACATGTCGTCTTGCGCGCCGGACAAGAGACCGACGGACACCTTGCCGTAATCCTCGCTCTCGATGAACCAGTGCGACTGGCGAAGCTCGAAGAAGCTCGGGGCACCGCCGGTACCGGCAAACACGCCGAGAGCGGCACCGTTGTGTTGGAACTGGCTGACGCTGTCGGACGAGGCGTTATCAAGACCGATCTCGATCCTGTAGCCTGCCGTCCAACCCGTGGCGATCGTTGCCTTGCCGGTGAACCAGAAGCGCGTCTGGGCGAAATCGTTGTCGACGACGTAGGCGTTGCTCTCCCCGCCATCGTCCCAGTACATCACGGCCTTGTCGACGTAGCCGCTGATCGTGAGGCTCACCTTGCGGTTGCCCTTGCGAGCAGTGGTGGCCTCGAGCTCGGCGATCCGCTCCTCAAGATCCGCGCAGCAATCGCCGCCCAGATCAGCTGCCTGGGCGGAGACGCTGGTTCCCAGCATCAGGCCGCCCGCCACGAGGATGGTTGCCCACCCCGCCTTACCTACTCCCCCGAACATATACTCAACTCCCACGAAGGTACGCCTCAACTCGGCCTTCGATCGACGCAACTGCACCTACGCAACACGCACGCAACGCACACTCACGCGACCACGCCGCTCAGCCACGCCGCCGCTACATCGCTGGCGGGCCTCGCTGGGACCAAGGATTACGGGAGGGCTTCGTCACAATAAACCCGAAAGGACATTGTGACAGTTCATGACAAAACCGCTGTGGCACCGCGGTTAACACGGTGCTGCAAGGGGGCCACGCCTCCGGCTGAATGGTCCCGGGCAGATATCTGCAGAGCGGTAAGGTCGATTTCGACTCTGCTTCCTGTGGCGCGGCGGATACGCGGAAACCACAAAGCGGGGTTGGCGATGGCTAATCCACAGCCGCGCGGCTAACGTCGCTTCCGTAACTGCGTAGCAGGACCGGCGTTGTGGCGCGTAACCCCCGCCTGATCGGACTTGGGTTTGTGGCTGTTCTGGCCCTGCCGGGCTGTGCGTATCAGCCGAAGGGCCTGATCGACGAGCACTACGCGACGTACAAAGCCCGCCTGCCAGAGAAGGACAAGGTGTTCGTCTGCAGCTCGTACGGCTGCCGGACCCAAACGGCCTTCAAGTTTACCGCGGCCGACCTGGCGGAGGTGCGCAAGTTCATGACGCCAAAGCGCACCGTGACGGCTGCCGGCGAGCGCGAAGCGACCCGCGAGGCGCTCGCCTGGATGGGCCGGCGTGCGGACAAGGCAGTGGGGACGCACAATGACCGGCCGGGCGACGATGCGCTCGGCAACGGCGATCCCGGGCAGATGGATTGCGTCGACGTGGCGACGAACCTGTCGAGCTACCTTCTGGTGATGGAGCGCCACAAACTATTCAAGCATCATCAGGTCGGCTCGGTGATGATCAAAGAGGACCTCCGGCGCGGCTTCTCCGGCTGGACCCACTACGCGGCAATCCTCAAGGAGACGTCGTCGGGCCAGCAGTTCGCCGTCGACGGGTGGTTGCTCGCCAGCGGCCAGCCGCCGGAGATCGTCGAGACCGAGCGCTGGTACATCGACGACAAGGATCTGCTGTTCGGCACCAAGTCGGCGGTTGGCGCCAACGGCACCTGAGCCGACTGTCATCCTCGCATTTCGGCCGAGGACCCAGCTCGACGCTGGCTCCGGACCCGAAGTCGTTGCGCGCCGCGAGATCAGGGGTAGAGATCGACCCACCGCAGGCGGTCATTCCAGCGCGGGCGGGAACCCAGTCACGGTTGATCCAGCCTTAGTGCTTGCCGCTCAAGGCATGGCCCATGTCGATGTCGAACGGACTCGATCACGAACCGCCCGCGCTCGCCGTGCTCTGGGTCCCGCCGTCCCTGCGGAGCATGGCTTCGCCATGACGCGGGGATGATAAGGCAAGAGCGCGAGCGATTCGCCCGGCATCGAACGAAAGGAACATCGCATGCCTTCGGCATGGCCCGAGAATGACACTTGGGGGGAGCGTCGGAGTTAGCTCCCATTGTCATCCCGGCACGTGTTGCCGGGATCCAGGCACCGGCTGGTGTTGGCCAAGCGGAGGAATGGATCCCGGGGGTCATGCTGAAAGCGTGCTTCGCCCCGCCCCCCGGGACGACACCCAGGTCGAACGTCGCGCGCGGTTCTTGCGGGCCCGAAAAAGGAAGAAGCCGCCCCTTGCGAGGGCGGCTTCCATTTACTGTTAGCTGAGGTGCCGGGCTCAGAAGTTGATGAGCGCGCCAGCCTTGATGTACTGGAAGTCCTCGTAGTTGACGGCCGTGCTGTCATCATATTCCAGATGACGGTAGGACACCCACACGGACATGGCAGCCGCATCGATCTCCTGCACGATACCTACGCCCCAGAGGTCGAAGTCGCTGGCGGTGGTGACTGCACCGAAGGCGCTCTGCACGAAGGCACCAGTGGCCGAGCTACCGGTAGACTGGTTGTTCTCGTACTCACCGTAGAGAACCGTGTGGCCCAGCGGCGTCCACCGCTCACGCAGACCAGTCTTGACGTAGTACGTCTCGGACTCACCTGCACGGACGTCGTATTCGGCATTGCCGTAGGCGCCGTAGAGGAACAGGCCGGTCGGAACGTGCTCGATGTAGGCACCAACCTGGAAGTACTTGAAGGTGTCGCCGAGCGGCACGCCGAAGGCTTCGTCGCTCAGCTCGTTATAAGCCGCAGCAGCAGCAACCTTGATGCCGTTCCACTCACCCGCGTAGCGAGCGGCGACGTCCCACATGTCGTCTTCGCCCCACGAGGACGAAACCGAGAAGCCGCCGAAGGTCGGCGAGTCGTAACGGATGACGTTCTGCGTGAGGCCGTTGCAGTCGCCGATGGCGCCGCCGCCGTGGCAGCCGCCGATGCCACCCCAAGAGGCAACAGCCGAAAGCGCGCCGGTCGACGAGCGAAGGAAGAAGGAGTTGTAGTCGAAGGCCACCCAGTTGGCGGGAACGAGCGAGCCCGAGCCGTCAACGAGGATCGCGGTGTTGTCCGAAGCCTGCGACTGCAGACCAACGCTCAACTTGCCGAGGTGGTCGCTCTTGATGAACCAGAACGACTGCAGCAGGCCGAGGGCGTTAAGGCCAGGTCCAGCCTGGGTGATGCCCAAGGAGTTTTCGTTGCGGGCTTCGACGTGGATCACGTAGCCAGCATACCAACCGGGCGAGATGGTCGCCTGACCGGTGAACTTGAAGTGGCTCGACAGCGTGGCGCCGATGTCACCGACGTACACGTTCGATTCAAAGCCGTCATCCCAGCCGACAACCTGCTGAGCGACCCAGCCGGAAACCGTGAGCGAGACTTTGCGGTTGCCCTTGCGAGCGGTAGTCGCTTCGAGCTCTGCGATGCGCTCCTCGAGATCGGCGCAGCAGTTGCCCCCCAAATCGGCGGCCGAGGCGCTGCCAGCGGATAGACCGCCAGCCAGCAGGCCTGCTGCCACCAGGGCACCTAGACTAGACTTTCTCATTGACCTACTCCCGTCTGCTTACTTTTGATGGCGACGCCACGCACAAGTGCCGCCTACTCCCTACAAAACCCAACGCAACGTTCGTTCACTTGCACCGCGGCGGTCGCGAGACCGAATCACCGCTCGGGGTGAAAGATTAAGCAGAGATTGACGCACCGGGAAACGGTAGACGCGTCCAAAGCGGCCGAATCCCCCTCCGTTGTGTCCATTGAGCAACGTCGCACTTTTCGGCCACAACGCTCGGCATTCGCACGATTTTCCTTCAACCGGCCCGCTGCCTCGATGTGGGGTTATCCCCAAAACGGAGCGCACTATGTGAGTTGAGACACGCTTTCCACAGATCGACTCGAGCACCGATCAGCCGGGAGCGCCCTGCCGCCGATTGCGGCGCGACTGGATGAACTCCCGCGACACCAGCGCGAGAAGGATGACGACGAAAGCCATGCTGTGGGTCACCAGAACCATCGCGGGCCGGTCGGCGAAGCTCTGATTGACGAAGTGCTCGAAAAACGCCGGCTGGAAGCGGCTCGCCTCTCCATAGAGGGCCCGGTACTGGTCGATCGTCGCGTCGAGCAGGAGATAAGTCTTGGCCAGAGCGTTGCCATTGATCCACTCGAACAAGGCAATGCCGCAAAGGGCCAGGAAACGGGCGATGATGTTCAGGTTCTCGACCGCGTCGTCGTAGATGAAGAGCAGCGCGAAGATCGCGATGTGGGCGGTGACGAAGAACTGCCAGAGGAAGTCGACCTGCGACCGAATGGACAGGATCGCCTCGATAAGCGTCGCTTCCTGGATCATTTCGGCTTTCCCCCACGACGCCGGGCCAAGCCGGGCATCGTCACGCAAATGGTTACCGTCACTCGCTCGGCGCCCCGTCGATTCCCACGGCGTTTCCCCTCGCCGGGGTGGGTCGCAGCGCCAACATTAGCGGCCGGAATATGCAGGGATTGTGACCGACCCCCGAATGCGCTGTGGCGTCGCATGGGTATTGCTGCGGCCGTCGCCGTTAGTCATCCGCTTGCCCAAATCATGAGGCTAACGTACTCTGCTGCAGCGCAACAAGCCGCGCCAATCGATCGCGTAGCGTTGCTCCGGGGGACACGGCATCGTCGGCCGTGCGGAGCGGCACAGCGGTTGAAAGACCGTCGGAAGGAAACGCCGTACCGGGCTGTTAAGCCGCTGCAAAGCAGGCTCGCACCAAGGAGTTTTTTCTTGGCGGGAGGTGTGGCAGAGGCGAACGCCGGGGGTGTGGTGTGCGTTGATGCCGACGAGGGGCGCCCACGGGCACGGAAAGCAGAAGAAATAGATGGAAGCGACGCGGTTGGACCGGCGCTCGGTCCTCATGACGGCCGGTGCCTTCGCGATGCTTGGTATGAGCGCGCGGCTGGGAGATCTTTCGCGCGCGCTGGCCGAGCCCGTGGCCGACGCGACCACCGCTTTCAATCCGACGCTGGTCCAGAGCATCGCCCAGCAATTGTCGACCAGCGAATTCGCCAGCCCGTCTCTGTCGCTGCCCGACAGCTTCAAGCATCTTGGCTACGACCAATTCCGCGACGTGCGCTTCCGCACCGACCAGGCGATCTGGCGCGGCGACAAGATCGACTTCGAGCTGCAGCTGCTGCCCATGGGCTGGCTTTACAATACGCCGGTTGAGCTCTGGCTCGTCGACGGTGGCCAGGCGCAGCGGCTCAAGGCCGACAGCAACCTGTTCTCGATCGGTCCGCTCATCAAGGATGCGGAACCGGGGGCGCCATATGGCTTCTCCGGCTTTCGTGTGCACGGGCCAATCAATCGACCCGAGTACTTCGACGAATACATCGTCTATCAAGGCGCGAGCTATTTCCGCGCCGTCGGCCGCGACCAGCTCTATGGCCTCTCGGCGCGCGGCCTCGCCATCAACACGGCGCGCCCCGGCGGCGAGGAGTTTCCGCTGTTCCGCGCCTTCTGGATCGAGAAGCCGAAGCAGGGCGACCGGTCGATCGTCATCCACGCCCTGCTCGATTCCGAATCGACCACCGGCGCATATCGCTTCCAAGTCGAGCCCGGAGAGGCGACGACCGTCGACGTCGACGCCACGCTCTATCCGCGCCGGCCGCTCACTCACGTCGGCTTCGGGCCGCTCACCAGCATGTACCTGCACGGGCCTGGGCATCACCGCATCGACGACGACTTTCGCCCGGCGGTGCACGACAGCGACGGGCTCGCCATCTTCAATGGCAACAGCGAGTGCATCTGGCGGCCGCTCACCAACCCGCGAACGCTGCAGACCAGCGCTTTCCTCGACAAGAACGTCAAAGGCTTCGGCCTGTGCCAGCGCGCCCGCTCGTTCCAAGCCTTCGAGGACCTCGAAGCCCGCTACGAGAAGCGCCCGACCTTGTGGATCGAGCCCAAGGCGACGTGGGGCTCGGGCTACGTCGAGCTGATCGAGATCCCGACCGGCGAGGAGATCCACGACAACGTCGTCGCCTACTGGAAGCCCGCCAAGGGCCCGGAGGCCGGGACGGCGTTCCCCTTCGGCTACAAGATGTACTGGACTAAGGAGCTGCCGATCGCCTGGAGCGGCGCCTCGACCTTGGCGACGCGCGTCGGCCGCGGCAAGCTGGAGACGACGACCAAATTCGTCGTCGATTTCGCTGGCCCGGCCCTGGCGGGTCAGCGGCAGATGCCGGTTGCGGTGGTTACCGCTAATCCGGGAACGGTTACCGACATCTCCGTCCACGACAATCCGGAAACCGGGGGTGTCAGGGTGAGCTTCGAGCTCGACCCTGGTGGAACCGAACTTTGCGAACTTCGTTTGGCGTTGAGGCTCGGCGATCAGCAGATCTCCGAGACCTGGCTCTATCGATGGACCAAATCATGAGCGACCTCCCCGCGGCTGGGCAGAAAATCGGCCGCATCGCCGATGCGAGCAGCCCCGACCTGCTGCCGTCTGAGGTTCCCCTCGAAATGCCCGATCAGGACTTCAAGGCGCGCGGAGCGAAACCGCGGCGCCGGCGGGGCTATTGGGTGCCGCGCGCTGCCGTGTTCACCGGCGCGGGCCTGCTGACGGCAGCGTTCTGCTACGAGCTCTACGGCGTGCTGGCGGTCGAGCAGGCGACGCCGCTGCAGTTCCTCTTCCTCATCTTGTCGACCATCGCCTTCGGTTGGATTGCGCTCGGCTCGCTCAACGCGGCGCTGGGCTTCATCCCGCTGTTCGGCGGCGAGAAGGCCGACACCATCGACCTACCGCAGCCGGGCGCACCGCTGACTGCGCGCACGGCGCTGCTGTTCCCGGTCTACCACGAGGACCCCGCGCGCATCGCCGGCACGGTGCAGGCGATTGCGCTCGAGCTCGAGTCGATGGGCAACGCCGCCTCGTTCGATGTCTTCATTCTCTCCGACACGCGCGATGGCGCCGACGTCGCCACCGAGGAGAGCGCCTATCGCGCCCTGCGCCAGCGGCTGCACGGTATCGTTCCCGTCTTCTACCGCCGCCGCCGCGAGAACCGCGGGCGCAAGGCCGGCAACATCAAGGATTGGGTGCGCCGCTTCGGCGGTGCCTACGAGAACTTCGTCATCCTCGACGGCGACAGCGTCATGTCGGGAACGACGCTCGTGCGCCTCGCGCTCGCCATGGAGCGCGATCAGACGGCCGGTCTCATCCAGACCGTCCCCCGCCTCACCGGCGCGACGACGCTGCTGCAGTACCTCACCCAGTTCGCCTCCAACGTTTATGGGCCCCTCGTTGCCGCCGGTCTCGCCTTCTGGCACCGCGACCAGGGCAACTACTGGGGCCACAACGCGATCATCCGCACCCTGGCGTTCGCCTCCGCGGCCGGCTTGCCGACGCTGCCGGGCCGTGCGCCGTTCGGCGGCGACATCCAGAGCCACGACTTCGTCGAGGCGGTGCTGCTCGCCCGCGCCGACTGGGGCGTGCACATGGTGCCGACGGTTGAAGGATCTTACGAGGGCCAGCCGCCGACGCTGCCTGATGTCGTGGCGCGCGACCGACGCTGGGCGCAGGGCAACCTGCAGCACCTCGGCATCGTGTTCACGTCCAACATCACCACGATGGGCCGTCTGCATCTGTTGATGGGCGCCACATCATACCTGATGTCGCTGGTGTGGGCGTCGTCGCTCATCGTCGGCATCGTGCTCGCCCTGCAGGGCCAGCAGATGATCCCGAGCTACTTCATCGACGAGAAGACGCTGTTCCCCGTGTGGCCGGTGACCGATCCGGGCGCCGCCCTGCGGCTGTTCTTCGCCACCATGCTGATCGTGCTGATGCCGAAGTTCTTAGGCCTCGCGCTGGAGATCAAGCGCGTGCGCCATGCGCGCGAAACTCTCGGTACGGCCCGCGCCGTCCTCGGCGTGCTCACCGAGACGTTCTTCTCGATCCTGCTGTCGCCGATCCTCATGGTGACGCAGACGGCGGCCGTGTTCCAGGTGATTTTCGGGCTCGACTCGGGCTGGCGCTCGCAGAGCCGCAACGCCGCCGGCATCTCCTTCACCGAGGCCGTGCGCTACCACCGCTGGCACATGCTGATCGGCGTGGTGACGGCGGTGGCCTGCTATGAGGCGTCCGCCCTGGTGCTGGCGTGGATGTCGCCGGTCATCGTCGGCCTGGTACTATCGGCGCCGCTGAGCTGGCTGACGTCGCGCCGGGCGGCGGTTCCCTTCCAGACGTTGTTGTCGACGCGCGACGGGCGCAGCCCGCCGGCGATCGTCGAGAGCGCACGGCGCGCCACCGGCGAGTGGGCCGACCATATCGCTATGCGCTCGCTCGAGGCGGGCGCCGTCGTCGAGATCACCCGCGCCGCTTAGGCGTTTCCTCGCCCATCGCGATGGTGGCGTTGCGCCGGAAGGCTTCCGCCAGCATGTCGCGTGCGCGCACGGGTGGCGCCGTAATGAACGGCAGGGGCCGGCAGACGTCCACGGCCGCAGCGCCGACACGGGCGGTCAGCGCACCGTTGAAGGCGCCTTCGCCGAGCCGCCGCGAGAGCCGCCGCAGCAGGTCTTGCCCGAGGAACTGTCCCAGCAGATCGTCGGTGAGCGCCACGCCGCCGGTGGCGATGATGTGGCCGATGACGAGCTTGCCGAGGCGCAGTGCCCCGAGCGGCCCGGGGCGGCCGCCATACAACCCGGCAATGGCGCGCAGCATGCGCAGATTCTCGACCAGCACGTAGAGCATGGCGATCCACGCCAGCGGACTGATGGCGGTGACCATGCCGATGCGTTTCGCCGACGCCAGCACGGTGCGGCGCACTTCCTGATCGAGAGGCATGATCAGCTCGCGGTCGGCGAGCGCCAGGAGATCGCCCGGGTTCATCACCGCGCGCTCGTGCTCGGCGAAACGGGCGAGCGGCCACTGCATATCGGCGCGGCCCCCGAGCACGCGCTTCAATTGGCGAACGGCGCGGCGTTCGGCGGGGCCGTCGTTGGTATCGAGCGCCTGGGTAACATCTTTGCGCAGCGTGCCGAGGCGAGCGAGCCGGAACAGGCCGTAGATCTCGCGCAGGATGAGCACGAACGCCGAGAAGCCGACCAGGCACAGCAGCCCGAAGGCGATCCAGCCCACCCAATCCTGGCGGGCCAGCGCGACATCGACGTAGCGCGCGAACCACATGGTCGTGGCGAGCACGATGAGACCGAGCATGCCCGACAGCAGCAGCGCGCCCCAGCGGATGCCGTGGCGGATGTCGGCAACCGTCGGGCGCACGGTTGGGCGCGCCGCCTGCCGCTGACGCCGCGCCGCGAGCGGATCGAGATCGGCGGGCGGCTCGACCGCCTCGGCGGCAGCGCGCAGCGCCGGATCGTCGGGGGCGAAGGCGCGGGGGCGCCGGATGTCGCCATCACTGGTCATGCGAGCCAATCCGCTAGGAGAAAATCGAGGGCGCGGTCGAGCCGGATGTGCGGCAACGGCGGCGACTCTCCGTCGATGCCCGGCGGCAGCACGCGCGGCGGCCGGAAGCGGACGAATTGCAGGCCGGCCGGCGCCGCGTTGGGACGCAACGCGTCGCGCGGATTGGCTGGCAGATCGCCGGGGAACACGGCGGCTTCGGTCTTGCCGTCGAACACCTTGCCACCGACACGCTGGCCGGGCATCGGCACGCCGACGATACACGGCAGCAGCTCGTTGCCGACCTTCGCCTCGGCCTCGCGCGTCGCTCGCAAAGCGGCGAGCGCCTGCACGCCGACCTCGGCGCCGGTGTCGGACGCACGCCCCATGGCGCGATCGGTGATGACCCGCAAGATCGCCTCCAGCCGGTCGTGGCTCGACGAATGTATATGGTCGGCCTTGGTGGCCGCGAACAGCAGCTTGTCGATGCGGCGGGTGAAAAGCGCGGTGAGCCAGTTGCCGGCGCCGATGCGGAACACGCGCAGGACGGCGTCGAGCGCCTTTTGCAGATCGACGACCGCGTCGCCGCCTTCGTTGAGGGGGCCGAGCACGTCGACAAGCACGATCTGCCGGTCGAGGCGGCTGAAGTGATCGCGGAAGAACGGGCGCACGACGTGCGTCTTATAGCTCTCGAAGCGGCGCGCCATCATCGCGGCGAGGGAGTTGCGGCCATAGCTTTGCTTGGCGTCGCGGGCGAGCGGGCAGAACGTCAGCAGCGGCGAGCCTTCGAGGTCGCCCGGCAACAGGAAGCGGCCGGGGCCCGTCGTATGCAGCACGTGGTCGTCGGCGCGTGCCGCTTTCAGGTAGGCGGCGAACAGGTTGGCGCCGCGCAGCGCGGTTTGCTCGTCCTTGGGTGCGGACGGATCGGTTGCGGACAGAAATTCGAGCCATCCCTTGGCGTGCGCCTGGCGGCGAGGCGAGCGGGCCTGCGCCAATGCCTCCGCGCACCATTGCTCGTACGTCATTTCCAGCAACGGCAGATCGATCAGCCACTCGCCGGGATAGTCGACGACGTCGAGGTTGAGACGCGAGATGCCGAACGCGCGACGCAGGGCGCTCCCCGACTTGAACTCGATCGTGACGCGCAACTGGCTCAGGCGCCGCGTGCTCTCCGGCCACTCGGGCGGGTTGCGCGACAGCATCTCGAGGTGCCCTTCGTAGTCGAAGCGGGGCACCTCGTCGTCCGGCTGCGGCTCGAGGTAGGCGCGCTCGATGCGGCCCTCGGCCTCCGGCATGAAGAACGGCAGGCGGCCGCCGGACACGAGGTTGCGGATGAGGGCGGTGATGAAGATCGTCTTGCCCGAGCGCGACAGGCCGGTGACGCCCAAGCGGAGCGTCGGCGTCATCATGTCGGTCAACGCCGCGCCGGCGCGATTCCACGCCTGGCGCGCTGGGTCATCCGGTTCGGGTTGGGGCTCGGAGGTGGACAAGGAAGGGGACCTCGTAAAGGTCCCCTTAGCTAGTGCCTAGCGGGCGCCGCGGCAAGTTGCGGGCGGCGCATGTGTGGCGTCAGCCGTAGAAGATGACCAGGACGCCGGCAGCCATGACCGTCATTCCCATGAGGACGATCAAGCCGCTGCGAATGAACTCTGCCATGAAAACTCTCCACCTGGCTTTGATACTGGCAGCTTAGTCGCAAGCCATTGAACGATCGCTGAAGCGAGCCGTCAGGCTACGTTCATCTCGTCGAGCAAGCGGTCCCGCCTTTTGGCGCGGACCCGTACTCAATTTGGAGCAGCCGGTGCTCCCACTTCTGCCGCCGGCACGGCCGTCCATCCCTTCTCGGGCATGGAGATCGTGATGCGGCGCGAGCCGAGCTGCTGGTCGGAGACCCACGGCAGCGTGCGCTCGAAGACGACGGGTGCAGGCTTCGTGCCGAGCAGGCTGTCGATGACGTCGGGTCGCGCCGGCGCCGCGGTGACGAGGCTCAGCGTGAACCGGTAGTCGCCGGCCTCCTCCGCCAGCTTGGGGAGGGGATTGCCGACCGGATAGAAGCGCACGGTGTCGCTGAACGTGCCTTTGCCGGGAATCGACAATGGCGCGAACGAGCGGTTGGGCGCATCGGGGTCAACCTGATGCTCGCCGAGGAAGGCGCTGTAGTAGCGCTTCGTCCGCTTGCTCTTCAGGTCTTGGACTTCGAGTTCCATCGACAGAACCGTCCCCGTGCGGGCGCCCGAGTTCGTGACGGTAATCGGCACGACGAACACTTCCGTATCGCCGCCCCCGTCGCGAGCGTACTGAATGACCGGCGGCACGTAGATCTCGATGTCCGCCGTCTTGAAGCTGGCCTCGTAGAGCGAGAATGCGGACAAAACGAGTGCGACTGCGGACAAGATCGTGGCGTGTAACCCGCCGTAACCACTGTTGACGATGACGCTGGAGAGCGCTGGGTCGCGGACGCCGGGCATGCCTGGCGGCGGCGGATTGATCGATGGCATTTGAAATCCCCGTACGAAGTATCGCGGGGACACTACGCGCCCTTGTGGCGCGCCATGAAGGCAATCCACTCGGAAAGGTCAAAATCGCGAGGTGCTAGCGCGGCGCCGGGGCCGATGACGCGTTGGTGTTTTATGCCGGCGGGTACGCCGATGGCCTCGCCGTTACTTTTTGGCGCGGGCGGGGCGCGCGGCCGCCGGCTTCGACGTGTTGAGCGCCACGGCGGCGCGGATGAGCGCCTTGAACGCCGTCGCGTCGATCTTGTCACCCGCGTGGAGGTCGATGCAGCCCGTACGGCCATTTGCGGCTTGGTCAGTCGGCGCAAGACGCTTCGCTATTACACGCTACGGGCTCACCGGTTCTCGACGACCGGAAATGTTCTGGCCGATGCGCCACAAGACGCCGGTGGGATCAACGAGCACGAAGTCGCGCATACTCCCATGGTCTTCAGGTGGCTGGGGCTTCGCACCATATTTGGTCGCAATACCTTGAGCCTGGACGTGATGCCACCATGCATCAACATCATTCACCAGCAGATGCATCATGAAGTTGCCAGCATGCTCCTCGTTATAGAAATTCTGAAGCAGAAATGACGAATCTCCGTGCCGCAGCTCCGCCAGATGATCATCTGACCACGCGAGGTCGAAGCCGAGGTCCTGATAGAACTGCTTGGACAAAGCGAAATCTTGTGCTGGCACGAAAGCCTTGACCTCTACGGTCGTCAAGCTGCTCACGGTCGAGCTCCACGGTTAGGTCTCTCTTCATTCTCGCCACTCCACCTGCGCTAATAGCGCAGCGTAATTCGCCAAATCAGTGACGACGAAACAGATGGCGCTGCACTACCATGTCAAAGTCGATCGCGGACATGATGCCGTCGCCGCATTCTTGGCGACCGGTCGCGCCACGCAAGCGGCTCGCGAGCGAGTTCACATGCGTTCGCCGGGGAGCTTGCTCGCTTGCTTGATCCAGCGAGCGAGCTGCGCTTCGTCGAACCGATCGTCCTCGTGGATGTCGAGGTAGCGCACGTCCTTCTGCTTGGACGGGCCGGGCGGCTCGGGACGCAGCGCCGCGCCGCGGAAGAAAGCCACCTTGATGTACTTCGCGAAGACGTGGACGCCGAGGAACCAGACGTTGTCCTCGACGCCATACAACGGCGAGTTCCACTTGACTGCCTTGCGCACGCCGGGGACGGTGCGGACGATGAGCGCGTCGAGGCGGCGTCCGACGTCGCTCTTCCAGCCCGGCATGGCGGCGATATAGGCCTGCACGGGCGCGTCGCCGTAGCCCTTGGCGATCTGCGGGTTGCCGCCTGAAAGGAGACGCGGCTTCGCCACCTTCGTTGCCGACTTGCGCGGCTTCGCCTTCGCCACCGTCTTGCGCGGCTTCGCCGCGACCTTCGCCGGCTTCCTGGGCTTCTTGACGGCCATTGTCGTCGCTCCGTCGGATGAACCTACTCGCCGCGGCGGCGCGCCATGAAGGCGATGCGCTCGAACAGGTGCAGGTCCTGCTCGTTCTTGAGCAGCGCGCCGGCGAGCGGCGGGATGAGCTTGCGGCTGTCGGTCTCGCGCAGCGTCTCCGGCTGTACGTCCTCGTTCAACAAGAGCTTCAGCCAGTCGAGCAGCTCCGACGTCGACGGCTTCTTCTTGAGGCCGGGCACGTCGCGGATCTCGTAGAAGATGCGCATGGCCTCCGAAACCAGCCGCCCCTTGAGGCCGGGGAAATGCACCTCGACGATCTGGCGCATCGTCTCGTCGTCGGGGAACTTGATGTAGTGGAAGAAGCAGCGGCGCAGGAAGGCGTCGGGCAGCTCCTTCTCGTTGTTCGAGGTGATGATGACGATGGGGCGGTTCACCGCCTTTACCGTCTCGCCGGTCTCGTAGACGAAGAACTCCATGCGATCGAGCTCCTGCAACAGGTCGTTGGGGAACTCGATGTCGGCCTTGTCGATCTCGTCGATCAGCAGCACCGGGCGCACGTCCATGACGAACCCTTCCCAGAGCTTGCCGCGCTTGATGTAGTTCTTGATGTCGTGGACCTTGGCGTCGCCGAGCTGGCTGTCGCGCAGGCGGGAGACCGCGTCATATTCGTAGAGGCCCTGGTGGGCCTTGGTCGTCGATTTTATATGCCACTCGATGATCGGCACCTTGAGCGCGTCGGCTACCTCGAGCGCCAGGGCGGTCTTGCCGGTGCCGGGCTCGCCCTTGATGAGCAGCGGGCGGGACAGGGTGATGGCTGCATTCACAGCCACCTTGAGGTCGTCCGTCGCCACGTAGCGGCGCGTTCCATCGAACTTCATGCGGGGGGAGAGGTCCTCTAGTCTGTGACGGGCTAATCGACTGTAGAGGCGGGCGGCTTACGAAGAAAGCCGCGCCTGGACGGAGCGGTTGCCGCAAGGGCGGATGACCCCCGGGTAGGCCAATACTTCCCGAATGACCGATTCGGTCCCTAGGCCTTTTTCTTTTCCCTGGCGCAACTTAACTCCGTGCAGGGAACGCCTTGACAGCCGCCCGCCGGGTCGTCATTAGGAGGCGCCTAAATTAGCTTGTTACCGCCGGTTGAGGGACCGGCCGTCTCTTCAAGCCTTCCGAAGGCCAGGATGAGCAAGCGAAACGTCAAGCAGCCCGCCAAGGCGAAGGCCTCCTCATCGGCCCGCGCTGCACCCTCACGCGCGGCAAAGAGCAACGGTGGTGCCGTGCTCAAATCGAAACCGGTCGCAAACAAGAAGGCTGTCGAGAAGAAGCCTGCCGACAAGCAGGCAGTTGTGAAGCAGAAGGTTGCGGGGAAAAAGATGACGGCGCGAGCCAAGTCTTCGTCGATTGTACTGCCGCCCGACTATCGTCCGAGTGAGGACGAGCCGTTCATGAACGAGCGCCAGCGGATGTATTTCCGCAACAAGCTGCTTGCCTGGAAAGACGAAATCATCCGCCAGACCCGCGAGACGCTGGTCGGGCTGCACGAGGAATCGACGCAGCACGCCGACCTAGCCGACCGCGCCACCTCCGAGACCGACCGGGCGCTGGAGCTGCGCGCGCGCGACCGCCAGCGCAAGCTCGTCGGCAAGATTGACGCGGCTCTGGCCCGCATCGATGACGGCTCGTACGGGTTCTGCGAGGAGACGGGCGAGCCGATCGGCTTGAAGCGCCTCGATGCGCGCCCGATCGCGACCTTGTCGGTCGAGGCGCAGGAGCGCCACGAGCGCCGCGAGCGCGTCTACCGCGAGGACTGATCGCAGCGCTGGGGCCGCGATCCTTCCATCCATCCATCGCCGTTGGGTACCGCGCGGAATTTTATTCGGCCGCCTGGCCGAGCGCGTGCGGCGGCAGCGTGTGCGGTGACGCGGCTTTTCGCGTGTCGCCGGAAGTTGATTGCGCGCCGATGCCGCTTTCGATCACGATGTCTACCGGTCCACCCGTCATCACCAAATGCTCGACGTCGTCGCGGCGCACGAGGATGAGCTTGCGCTTGGCGTCGATCGAAACCTGCTCGACGATGTGGATGCGCTTCGCCGGCTTTGGCGCGAACATCTTGGCGAGACCCGGACCTCGGCGCGCATTTCGCACGATAACGGCGACCGCCACGATGACTGCGGCAACGAACGCAACGACGAGCACGCGCAGCAGAACTTCCGTCATTTCTCACCCGTCGTGCGTAAGTCGCACAGATCGCTCGCGGTTTCCGATTCGCCATCGGGACGTCTCGCGCCCGCCTCCGGGTATAGCGAGCAATTCATGCGATTTTAACTCTAATGATCGAACTCTTGACGGGTAAAGCGACGCAACCCGACACGCCGCAACGCCCGAAAAATCAGGGCTCCTTGAGATCCGCGGCCAACATCCAGTGCGAAGCTTTTTTGTGTGTAATGCGTAAGAGTATAGCGGCCATGCCGGCGTTCCACGCCCCCCCCTCCCAGAATCAGATAGCCTCTTTGCGTATGCGCGAGCACGACGCAATCGAGCTGCCGTCCGCTCCCTTCGATGCCATTTCACCGATGCAGGGGCTGGGCAGCTACCTGCCGACCGTCGGCGCCATCGTCGCCGGCGCGATCATCGCGCTGGGCGTGGTGGCGAGCGGCGCGGGAACGCCCGTGCTCATCGCCGCGCTGGTGGCGCTGGCGACGGCCGGTGTGTTCTTCCTGCTCGCCTACTCCGCCGGCTACATCCGCTTCGGACAGCGCCTGCCGCTCGCCGAAGTGGTGAAGGCCGCCACCGACGGTCTCGATGTCGGCGTGATGATCGCGCGGCGCGAGGGCGAGCCGGTCTACGCCAACACGGCGTTCGAGGGCTTCATCGGGCGCGGCGAGCGCGATGCCGTCGTCGGCCTGCAGCAGTTTCTTGCCAGCGACGCGGCAGGGAGCGCCGCGCTGTTCCGCCTGACGCGCGCCGCCGAGCACGGCGAGGCGCTGTCTGAAGAATTTTCCATCGGCCGCATGGTCGTGGGCGGGCGCCCCCGCCGCACGCTGCAGCTCGCGGTCAATCCGCTTGCCGGCGATGGCGCGCAGGAACTCGTTCTCTGGCGCCTCACCGACGTCACCGCCGACCGCCAGCGCGAAGCGAACCGCGTCGCCGGCGTCGAGGTCCAGCTCGCGCAATTCGACAACGCTCCGATCGGCCTGGCGTCGGTTGCGGCCGACGGAACGCTGCTGCACGTCAACGGCACGCTCGGCCGCTGGATCGGTCGCACGCCGCGCGCCGTACTCGACGAGAGGCTGACGCTTGCCGATATCGCCTCGGGCGACGGCGCGGCGCTCGTCTCGCGCCTTACCGGCTCGGAGAGCCAGGAAGCGGCGACGCTCGACTTCGATCTCGCGCGTGAGGACGGCCGCGTCATGCCGGCTCGCCTCTTGGCGCGGGCGGTGCCGAGCGGCAAGGGCCTGACGGTGGCGATCGTCGATCTTGCCGGCGACGGCGCGGCGGAATTCGAAGAGGACGCGTCGGGCGCCCGCTTTGCCCGCTTTTTCCAGTCGGCGCCGTTTGGCATCGCGATGCTCGGCTCCGACGGGCGCATCGTGTCGGCGAACTCGTCGTTCTGCCGCATGCTGCTCGACGGTGCGGCCGGCACCGGCATCGCCGCTGCCGATGCGCTGGGCCGCGCCGCCGACGCCGAGACGCGCAAAGCGGTCGACGAGGCCCTGCAGCGGGTCATTTCGGGCCGCGTGCATACCGTGCCGATCGAGATCGCCGCCGGCGCCAAGCGCGATCACGTCACGCGCGTCTACATGAGCCCGTTCGCGGCGGGCGGTGCGCGCGAGGCGGCGATCCTCTATGTCGTCGACGCGACCGAGCAGAAGGCGCTGGAAGCGCGGTTTGCGCAGAGCCAGAAGATGGAAGTGGTCGGCAAGCTCGCGGGCGGCATCGCCCACGACTTCAACAACATGCTGACCGCGATCCTCGGCTTCTCCGACATGCTGCTCGCCCAGCATCGGCCGAAGGATGTTGCCTACAAGGACCTTACTAACATCAAGGCCAGCGCCAACCGCGCCGCCGAGCTGGTGCGCAAGTTGCTGGCCCTGGCCCGTCAGCAGACGCTGCAGAACGAGGTGATAAATCTCGGTGAGGTTCTCACCGATCAGTTCAACATGTTGAAGGGCTTCGTCAGCGAGAAGAGCGAGCTGAAGATCTCCACCTCGCCTGACCTGTGGACGGTGATGGTCGACAAGCACGAGTTCGAGCAGGCGCTGTACAACCTCGTCACCAACGCCAAGGACGCGATGCCGGATGGCGGCACGGTTGCCATCCGTGCCCGCAATGTTCCCGAGCGCGAGACACAGAAGTTCGAGAACCGCGAGTTCGTGCCGGGCGAGTACGTGCTGATCGAGGTCGGCGATACCGGCCACGGCATGAGCCGCGAGGTGATGGACAAGATCTTCGAGCCGTTCTTCACCACCAAGGCGATCGGCAAGGGCACAGGTCTCGGCCTCGCCTCGGTCTACGGCATGGTCAAGCAGTCGGGCGGCTACATCTACCCGGAGAGCGAGGTCGGCAAGGGCACGACCTTCCGCATCTACCTGCCGCGCTACCAGGCCGACAAGGACGAGGAAGTCGTCGCCCCGAAGGAGAAGAAGAGGGAGCAGCGCGCCGCCGATCTCACCGGCACCGGCCGCGTGCTCCTCGTCGAGGATGAGGAGGTCGTACGCAACTTCGCCGCCCGCGCCTTGAAGCGCCAGGGCTACAAGGTTCTCGAGGCCTCGACCGGCGTCGAGGCGCTCGAGGTCATGGAGAAGCACAAGGGCAAGATCGACATCGTCGTCTCCGACGTGGTCATGCCGGAGATGGACGGCCCGACGCTTCTCAAGGAGCTGCGCAAGACCAATCCCAACCTGAAGATCATCTTCGTCTCAGGTTATCCGAACGACGCCTTCAAGTCGGCGCTGGGTGACGAGGACTTCGCGTTCCTGCCCAAGCCCTTCTCGCTGCCGCAGCTCGCCGCCAAGGTGAAAGAGGAGCTTAGCCGCGAGTAATCGGCTAAGCTCGGGGCATGACCCACCTCCGCCTCCTCGTGCTCGCCGTCGCCTTTCTCGGCACTCCTGCCGCGATGGCGCAGTCGCTCCTGCCGAATTCGGGAGCGGCCTTCGCGCCGCTGCCGACCGACGAGCCGGTGCGGAATGGGATGCTGGCGATCCGGGACCTCGTGCGCACCAACCATTCGCTCGTCACGCATCGGCGCATGCCGCCCGACCACGCGCAGCGGTTCGCCAGTCAGGTGAAGGCGGAATCAGAAAAAATTCTCTCCACCACCAAGCTGTCGGGTGACGGACGCGAGAAGCTTCGCGGGCTGCTGGATGAGATCGTTGCGGGGATCGAAGCCGTGGCGAAGCCGGCGGCGGGCGCCGATCCGTTGGACGGTCTGGTGCGGGCCGACGAGGCCCTGGCGCGCTACGGCAAGGAGTTCGACCACCCGGATTGGGCGCCGCTGCAGGCGCTCGATTGAGAGATCAGAACTCGCCGGTGATGCCGACGACGGGACCGTGCTGGATCACGTCGAACTCGTAGCGGCCCGTGCCGACGCCCTGATCGTAGTCGACGGACAGCGCCTTGTAGCCGAGGTAGCCGTCGAA